>JADGIS010000049.1 GCA_015233825.1 Erysipelotrichaceae bacterium RD49 | reverse complement strand
CTACAAGGAAATAGGCTGGGTATGGAAGTTTCGTGAGAAATGAAGTTGGCCAGTACTAATCGGTCGAAAGCTTAATCTAAGATAACGAGAGGGAAGAGCGGAAACAGGAAGCTTATGAGTTCAGTCAGCCAATAGAATTCAAAGCGGACTGGTTCCACTTCTTCCAATAAGAATGAAATGAAACAACGACGAAATCAGAAGCATGGTAAAAAACATGGCCATGACAAGTCGTAGAAAATAACTGTAACCACAGTTATGTCGAAGCTGGTGTTTGTTTTTGAAAGATCCATCAACAACCGAATTACAGTCTATTAAGCTCTGAAGAATAAAGGAGAAATCCGATATCCTTCAGGGCTTTTTCATTGGTTAGCTGAATCTTGTCTTTCGTTTTCTTCTTTACCTTGGACTAAATTGTACAAAAAGTCTATTGTTTTTCTTTTTTGATTGTTCTTCCTGAAATGAATAAATCTGAATATGATAAAGCTATGAGAAAAGTAACTGCGGAGTTGAGAAATTATCTTTCTGAACAGGCAACTGAAACTGAAAAACAGATGATCACGACAATTTTGCGACAGCCTAAAAAAGCTATCGAGATGAATGTCCGGCAATTAAGCGCTTCGGGATACTGCTCGAGTGCTACATTGGTTAGAATCTGCCAAAAACTAGGTTTTAAAGGGTATAGCGATTTCCGCTTGGCTCTCTGTGAAGAGATTGGGTACCAGAATTCAAGGCGTTTTTCGAATTATGATGAAAAACTTGACAGTATCACAATGGTCAGCGAGATTTTAAAAGAATCGATCAACGCTTTGCGTCAGGTGTGGAAACTGATGGACTATGACATCTTAGATACAGTTGTTACCCGCCTGAGTAAATCAAGTTTGGTTCATCTGTATGGAATTGGTGCTTCTTATCTTGTCATGGAAGATTTCATGCAGAAACTGACCCGTATTCAAAAGCCGGCTCTTTTGTTTCATGACTTACATCTGCAGCTGGTTGATGCAGGCAACGTCAAAACGGGTGAGCTTTGTTTTATGGCTTCTTATACAGGACAAACTGAAGAAATGATACGCCTAGCCAGAATGGTTCATGAAAATCGAGGGGTACTGGTTGTAATCACCCAGTATTCTTTTAATGAACTCTCCCGTTTGGCTGACTATGTTCTCTATGTTCCTCGAATTGAAGAAGAGGTTCGCGTAGGTGCGGGCTCAAGCCGCATCAGCATGCTGGCTGTGGTTGATATTGTTTATCAGCGTTTTCTAGCTAGTCATTATGAAGAAGACTATGAAAGGATTCTCAAGAGCAGTCAGACATTGGAAAAAGTCAAAGTGGAATTTGATGATCGAAAGAAAGAGGAAGATATTCTAACAAACGATTTATAATATAAAAAAGATGGGATGGAAATAAAAATAGCAGCCCGTAATAAACGAAATCTCCACAAAAGGTTTAGCCTTGTTTCTGGAATTGATGAACTTCAATAGAAATTATCAAAAAGATCAGATCCCAATATCTGGTCTTTTTTTGTGCGTCTTGCCAAGAAGATGCCAGATTTTGTATAGACATCAGTTTTCGGGCGTGAAATATCCCAGGTTCATGCTGATTTTGTTTCAGTCGCACGACCAAACAGGACATTTTACCAACTGTTCTGGACATGTAACGGGTTTCAGTTTCAAGAATCTAAACGCTGATTCAAATATCCCATGAAAGATAGTGCGCTCTCGTCAGGGCTGGTATTCTTTGTTCGGAGGTAAGAGAAATGGTTGATTTAACAACGCTTACAACGGAAAAAAGTAATCCAGATAGTCAGAATTTTTCTTCGATGAGCATCGAAGAGGCAGTGACTTTGATGAACGAAGAAGACATGAATGCTGTCCGTGCGGTCACGATGGCAAAGCCAATGATTGTAAAGGTCATTGAGCAAAGCTCAAAAACTTTACAGAACGAAGGACGATTGATTTATTGCGGCGCGGGAACCAGTGGCAGACTTGGCGTTTTGGATGCAGTCGAATGTCCCCCAACATTTGGTGTCGATTACAACACAGTCGTGGGACTCATGGCTGGCGGAGAGAGTGCATTTGTGAAAGCAAAAGAGGGAGCAGAAGATTCACCCGAGCTTGGAAAACAAGATCTGCAGGCCATTTCTCTAACTTCAAAAGACATGGTTATCGGTTTGGCTGCAAGCGGCAGAACACCATATGTCATTGGTGCTTTGGAGTATGCCCAAAGAATTGGATGCCCAACGGCAGCTGTGGTCTGCAGTGCTGATAGTGCGATTTCAAAGATTTGTCCTATGACGATTACCCTGCTTCCTGGAGCAGAGGTTTTGACGGGTTCGACCAGACTCAAATCCGGTACGGCAACCAAGATGGTTTTGAATATGATTTCAACCATTTCCATGAAGTCGATTGGAAAGATTTATAAGAACTATATGGTTGATGTCAAAATGACCAACGAAAAACTTCGGGCCAGAGGCGTAAATATTATCCGCACGCTAACAGGCTGTACGCCCAAACAGGCCCAAGCGGCCCTGGAAGAAGCTGGAAACGAGGTCAAAACTGCTGTTGTGATGGTAGCCAGGGGTGTGGATTGCGACGATGCAAATGCACTGTTGAAAAAAGCAAACGGGTTTATTGACCATATTGCTTGATTCACAGGCTTTGCCAGCAGGTCAGCCAAAAGAAAACCACATTCCAAATCAATGATCCTGCAAGATGAAAGCATATCGAAAGTCTAAAGAAACACAATCGAGAAACGTTTAAGAAATTGAGATCTTGATTGAATAGAACGGGTGGGCGAAGGGTTTGAATCCCTTACAGTGCTGTTAAGACCAAAATTCATTTGAGATCGGAAAGGAGTTCAAAATGAATAATAGAGAATTGGCATCTCTCATTATGGAGAAAACAGGTGGAAAGCAGAATGTTCAGGATGCCGCCAACTGCATGACACGCTTGCGCATGCATGTCAATCACCCTGAAAAAGTAATGGTTGAAGAGATTAAAGAGATTCCAGGTGTGATGAGTGTCATTGTCAATGACAATTATTACCAGATTGTCCTCGGTCCTGGCAAAGCTCAGAAAGTGACAGATGAATTCAAGGACCTGATTGGAGCGGGTTCACCAGAATCATCCATCGAGCCAGATGACAAAATGAATCTGGATGGAGACTGGCAAAGCAACAAAGCAGGGATAAAAGCCCAGCAGAAAAAGAATCCTTTCAAAGATTTTGCCAATATGATCGCAAGTATTTTCGTCCCGATGCTGCCAGCAATTATTGCCGCTGGTTTGTTTAATGGATTTGGTTCGCTGATTGGCCAGCTGATTTCTTCCGGAAATATTGCAGGTGATTTTTGGACGATGATCCAGCTTGTCTTTAATTTAATCGGTAGTTCTTTTCTGGGATATTTGGTGATCTATACCGGTATTAATGCCGCAAAGGTATTTGGCGCCACCCCTGCAATGGGCGGTATGATCGGTGGTATTTCCATTGGAGCCAACATCGTATCGATTTCGACAATGCTCGGATTATACAATGAGGAGATTCCGCTGAATTCCATTCTGACAACAGGAAAAGGTGGTGTTGTCGGCGTGATTCTTGGTGTCTGGGTGCTTTCTTTGGTTGAAAAATGGATTCGCAAACGGATGCCGGATCTTTTTGATTTGATTCTCACACCATTTTTGTCTCTGTTAATTACCGGCCTGCTGATGATCTTTGTAATCATGCCGGTTGCTGGATTTGCTTCTGACTGGCTGGTCGCTGGATTGTCCGTTCTCCTGAATAGCTCAAATCCTGTTGTCAGCGTGATTTCCGGTTATGTATTGGCTGCATTGTTCCTGCCAATGGTTCTTTTGGGTCTGCACCAGGGGTTGATCCCAATTTATACTATTCAGCTGGAAACCATGGGCGGTATTTCGTTGTTCCCGGTTTTGGCTATGGCAGGTGCTGGTCAGGTGGGTGCCGCCATTGCTATTTGGATTAAGGCCAGAAAAGTTGGCAACCGTAAAATGGAAAAAATCATTGCCGGTGCCCTGCCTGCTGGTTTTTTAGGAGTTGGTGAACCGTTGATTTATGGGGTTACACTGCCTCTTGGAAAACCGTTCGTTACAGCTGGATTGGGTGCAGGTTTTGGGGGAGCCTATATCATGCTTACACATGTAATGGCTAATGCGTTTGGTCCATCCGGGCTGGTTGCTATTCCTTTGATGCAGGGAACAAGCGGCATGCTGAACTTCTTCATCGGTTTGGTTATCGCTTATATTGGCGGCTTTATTATTACTTACTTTGGTATCAAATCCTCCGCTGTAGCCAATGCAAAGTAGTAAGCCTCATTTAGGAGCCTCGTTGTATCCCGGCTTCGCTCAAGAGATCCCTTCATGCGTCCAAGAGGGATCTCTTGTTTTCACTTCTGCCCATATTCCAGAACTCGAAAGCAATCCTGAATCATTGAAAAACCTGGTCGATCAGCTGCATGAAAGAAAAGCGAAGGTCATCTGCGATGTTGACGACCAGACTGCACAAAAATATGGATATTTTACCCTGATAGAGTTTGCCCAAGCGATGAATCTGGATTGCCTGCGTCTGGATTTTGGATTCAGCCTGGAAGAAATCGATGAAATTGCAAGCAAGCTTTCCATTGCATTGAATGCTTCAACGATTGACACGCAAACAAAACGCTCGCTGATAGGCCGTCATCCTGAAATTCTCTTCGTCCATAATTTTTATCCTCGACCGGAAACTGGTCTGGATCTTGAGACGTTTTTAGCTATGTCTGAGGGCGTGCCCGCTGCGAATCTAGCCGTTTTTATTGCTGGAGATGAGTGCTTGCGCGGTCCTCTTTATCAAGGACTGCCAACTTTGGAATCCCAACGGAAACTTCCTCCTTATGTAGCGTATTGTCAGCTCAAGCAGATGGGGATTGAAAAAATTCTGGTCGGTGATCCAGGATTAAGTCTCCAGCAATTGGACTGGATCAATCAGGCCATAGAGGGAATTTATTCAATTCCTGTTCTCTTTGATGATCCTGCTTTTGAAGTTTATGCAGGTAAGGTGTTTACGATTCGAACAGACTCACCAAAGAGACTGCGCCGCTTGGCAGAAAGCCGCCAGATGCAAAGCGATACTCCATCCATTCCTCCATTTCATACCACTAGGCGTGTGCGGGGAAGTATTTGCCAGGATAATGAGGGATATGGGCGATATGCCGGTGAAATCATGCTTGCTGCTGGTGATTATCCAGCCGATGAGAAGGTTAATGTCATTGGCCATGTCCATCCTGATTATCTGCCGCTGCTGGACTGTATTGACAATGGGGCCAGGATTCAGCTCCTTGCCATGCAAGATGGGGCATGTCTTGGAAAATAAAGATTAAAAAAGCAATAAGGAGTTCCCGGAAATGGCAGTTGTCTAGTTCCGGGGCTTTTTGTATGATCGTTCAGGGAAAATCCATTTGAAGAGGATGTTCATCCTGTTTCCTGGCGTTTGCCTGCTGTCAGTCTTCAATGGATTGGCAGATATTTTAACCAAACTGCTCAGTAGAAACCAAAAGAGCCAAGTATCTTGAAATGCATCTTTCAGGCAGACAAGCATAGGAAAGACGAGAACCCGCTCGCTCTGATTATTGTAACTATTATAAAAACGATTGTAAAAATAGAAGAGAGGGAGATGCGATAGATTCTGCCAGTATAAAAAAACAAAATATGGATTTAGTCCGCCGTCTTTTATGGCAGGGCCAACCCTATACCAAGCTGGAAATTTCAAAAAAACCGGTTTAAGTGTTGCAACTTGCAATACGCTTTTGAATGAATTGTAAACGAAAGGAGAAGTGTTAGGAGAGAGAGCCCAGATCAAAGATGTAGGAAGAACCTCGGTTGTGTACCGATATAATGAAAAATTTGAGAGCTATCTTTGTATCAATTACCAGCTGATTGGAGGCGTGAAAACAGCTCGAGTACTCGTTTTTTCTCCAGTGGGAACGACATTGGATTGTTTTGAGGAGAATTTTCAAATTCTCGATTATACCGCAATTGAGAACATGGTGGCGCGTGTACTGGAAAAATATCCGAATACAACCCAAATCTTAGTAGGAACACCAAGTGTAGCCGAAAAGGGAGTGGTGCGTCATTGTGATGTGAAGGAAATGGAGGGTGGTCCTCTGGTGGATTTATTGGAGAAGAGGTTTCAGCTTCCGGTTCACATGGAAAATGACATTCACTATAAAGCCTATGGGTATTACAAAAAAGAAGGAAAATCCGATGGTATTGTTACACTTTGCTTTTTCCCGGCCAATATTTTACCGGGAACAGCCACTGTTTATCATGGAATAATTTTAAAAGGACAGAATCAGTTTGCCGGAATGGTTGGTTTTCTTCCTTTTGAATTTGACCGAAAGGAAGAGTTAAAACGATTATCTCCATACACTGCCCTGCCAGCCATCACTTCCGCCATGGTTTCCTTGATTGTGGCCGTCAATCCCGCAAAAATTCTTTTTGCGGGCGACTTACTGAATGAAGAAGGAATAAATCAGGTGTATCAAGGCTGCCTGCAATGGATTCCCAACGAATACATGCCCCTTTTTTCCTACACAAATGATTTGTATTACTGGGAAGGGATGTACCAGAAAGCTCTTGATCAAAAACAAATTCAGCAATAGGGTCTGCATTTTAGCTGGCGAGATCAACATGCAACCATAGAGCAGTTAAAAGCGGATGCGCCCAAACAATAGGTAGCGATAAACCAGTATGAGGAGAAGAGTGAATCGAAGAATGGATATGGATGAGATGAATTTTAAATGGATAAGAGAACCAAAATCCTACAACATAACCAAAAACAGAATAGAAATTGTTACTCAGCCAGGAATGGATTTGTGGCAGAGAACGTATTACCATTTTCGCAATGATAATGCTCCTTTGCTTCAAATGGAGACCGAAGAGAAGTTTTTCTCATTTACGGTGAAAACGGATTTTTCTGAAAGTCATCATCGTTTTGACCAGTGTGGAATTGTCATGTATCTGGACAGCGAAAACTGGCTGAAAGGATCCGTCGAATACGAAAAGGGACGTTTCAGCATCTTGGAAGTGTAGTGATGAATATAGGCTATTCTGATTGGGCAACCACTGAGATTTCTGCAGAGATTCAAACGATGTGATACCGCTTCAGCAGGCGCGAAGACGATTACTGTATTGAGTGCTCTGATGATGGAATCCATTTCAAGCAAATGCGAATCTGCCATATGATGAAAGCGGCAGACAAGATTCAATTCGGCATTTATGCATGCAGTCCCGAAGATTCATCCTTTAAAGCTGTCTTTACCAATATGAAATTGACAGAATGCCAGTGGAAAGCCCACGATGGCCAACAGCCGGATCCTGTTCAATAATGGGTGCTTGGAATCCCAGAAGAGCAGCTAGATTTCGAATCATTGCTCTGGCTTCCCCCATCATCCAAGCTTCGAATGGTTTCCAGATCTGCATTTCTCTATATGTTTGATATAGATTACGGAAAGAAAAAAACGATTGAAAGATGTCAAGCAGGCTGAGCCAGTTTGCGTTTGCTTCAACTATGCTAACAAACCGCAAGGCGGTTTGCTGAAATGCATAAAACCTGTTAAATCCATAAACAGAGGATCCTATCCAGCCTGGTATGCAGCCTGGATGGGATTTTTTGCTGACAGAATGGATGAAAAAAATTGTAAAATAAAAAACGGCTCTAGCCGCTTTTTATTTTACATTATTTATTTTATATACGTACGGAGTTAAATTAGTCAAGAGTAACAGCACCTGTTGGGCAAACACCAACGCAAGCACCGCAATCAATGCAAGTATCAGGATCTACTACAGCTTTTCCATCAGGAAGAGTAATAGCACCTGTTGGGCATACACCTTCACATGCTCCGCATCCAATACACATATCGTCGTTAACTTTTGCAGCCATTCAAAAGGCCTCCTTTCCTCGAAGTTCTGTTCCTATTATAGTCAAAAACGGCACAAGTTAAAAACACTTCCTTTTCGTTTTGGTTAGCACAAACAAACGTAAATGTATCCAGTATGGATAAGTTTCGGTCTTTTTAAGGTTTTCTGCCCGAGCAAAAGCAAGTTTTTATCGATTGTATTTTAGATTCATCACAAATTTGAGACCATTTCAACAAAATAGAAAATATGTCTATTTTTTACTTGACAAGCTTTTTAAGTGTCTTATTTTCAGGCAGATCAATAAGGAGAGGATTTAAATAATGCTAATGTGATACCAACCTATTTCCAAACAGACCTGATTTATCCCACGATTCAATGACGAACGTACACAAATCTCCCAATTTGTCTATGTTGTTTGGGAATATTAGGAATATGATTGAACTGCCTTGAAATTCAGGGCCGAACAGGAGTGAACATTATGGGATTAAAAGAATCTGCAACCCGAACCTCAATTAATACCGCGCTGCATTATATTAATGGCAACCCGGAAAAAAACTTGCCACGACTGATGGCTTTCATTAATACAGTAATGCGAAATGATACTTCTTTTCCAGGTCCTCGCGCTGCGATCACCCAAGTCATCAACGATCCAGACAATAACTTAAATCAGCTTGTTCAGGGACTGTTTGAAGATATTGATTTGAGTATTATCAAAAAAGCCTTCGTAAACTTTGTTGTAAATGCCAACTTTATCGGCTGGGAAAAGCAGCAGAAAGTCCGTGAAGAATATGGATGCAACGTACCATGGACGATTTTGATGGACCCGACATCAGCTTGCAACCTGCACTGCACCGGCTGCTGGGCTGCCGAATATGGCAACCGCCTGAATTTAAGCCTTGAAGAACTCGATGACATTATCCAGCAAGGCAAAGAGATGGGTGTTTATTTCTATATTTATACAGGTGGAGAACCACTGGTCCGGAAGAAAGATTTAATGGAACTCTGCCGCCGTCACAATGACTGTGTTTTCATGTCCTTTACAAACGGTACTTTAATTGACGAAGATTTTGCTCAGCAGATGCTTGAAGTGAAAAACTTCTTCCCCGTGATTTCGGTCGAAGGTCTGGAAGAAGCCACGGATTTCCGCCGTGGTGATGGCGTGTATGGCAAAGTGCTGCGCGCTATGGATATTTTGCATAAACACAAACTGCCGATCGGCATCAGCTGCTGCTATACCTCTAAAAATATTCCATCCATTGTTTCGGATGAGTTTATTGATGAGATGATCAGCCGTGGTGTGAAATATGCTTGGTATTTCCATTACATGCCAGTTGGCAATGATGCAGCCACTGAACTGCTGCCTTCTCCTGCCCAGCGTGAATTTATGTATCACCGCATTCGCGAAATCCGGGGTACGAAGAAAATTTTCCCAATGGATTTCCAGAATGATGGCGAATATTTGCAGGGATGCATTGCCGGTGGACGCCGCTATTTCCATATCAATGCCAATGGCGATATGGACCCATGCGTATTTATTCACTATTCTGACTCGAATATCCGCGAAAAGACGATCCTTGAAGGTCTTTGCTCGCCAATGTTCATGCAGTACAAGAATCACCAGCCATTCAATGGCAACCATTTAAGACCTTGCCCAATGCTGGAAAATCCACAAGCTATTGCCGAAATGGTACACCATACCGATGCTCATTCGACAGATTTAGAATCACCGGAACCTGTAGAACACTTAGTCGAAAAGACCAGAGAGTACGCCGAAAACTGGACACCAGAAGCCGAAAAGCTCTGGAAGATTTCCCACCATACCCCATACAAAGAAACACACGAATATATCATGTCGCGTGAACAGTATGAAAAGGAAATTGTACCGAAGCTCAATCGGAAAATCCGCGAGAACACCAGAAACACCCGTGTCTAAATCCATGTATACATCCATTTAAACTCGTTTTTTAAACGCAAGCAGAATCAAAAGCCCATTCGGCTGATGATTCTGCTTTTTGTATTTAAACCTGGATTTTCAGATCATTTTGACTGTTTCATGAAGATTAGTTTTCGAATTGACAGGTTGCTGGATCTCAGGTGCTAACATGGTTTTTATCAAGAATTTGAAACATTGAGAATGCTGATAAGAATCGAGGATAAAAACATGGAAGTACGTATTCGTGAGATTGAACCCAAAGACGATCAGGCGGTAGAAGCGATTATTCGCGATTGCTTAAAAGAATATGGCGGCGATCATGCGGGAACTGCCTGGTGCGATCCAGATCTGGGGCGATTTTCCCAGATCTATGGCAGACCGGAAATGCGCTATTGGGTAGCCGAAGACGAGAATGGGAAGATTCTCGGCGGGGCTGGCTATGGTCCGCTGGAAGGAAACATTTGTGAGCTGCAAAAGATGTATACCCTGCCGCAGGCACGAGGAACAGGAATCGCACATCTTCTGATTCAGACGGTTTTAAAAGAAGCTGCAGAGCAGTATGAGCAGTGCTACCTCGAGACATTTTCGAATATGGTTGCTGCCCAGAAGTTTTATGAAAAATACGGTTTCCAGCGCATTGACCATTTCATCGGTTCTACTGGGCATGTAGCGTGTGATGCGAAGTATATCAAGGATTTTGAATGAAGAATTTTAAATTCCGCATAAGGCTGTGCTGTTTCTCTTGAGGGGAAGGGACAGCCTTATTTTGGCATCAGGCGATCTGGATCAGAGAAATCGGCCGGCTGGAAGCATGTTTTGGTCTTTCAGGCTTCTTTAAAAATGCTTTGGCCAGATCAAAGCGGATGGCTTGCCTGGCAGGTGCTATGAATCCAGATCGTTCCAAAAAGGAGGGTTTTTCTGAGGATTTTGAAACGTTGAACAGAAACAGTTTCCATTTCTTGACAAGCGAAAGATGTTCTGCTGATATATAGACAGACAGTCGGTCTATAAAATAGAAGCCGGTTGATGGTGAAAGGGGGAAAGAAGATGCGGGTTGTAAAAGAAGCAGCCGTTCGCCGGAATGAGATTTTGGATGCAGCCGAACAGTTGTTTGTCAGCAAAGGTTTTGATGCGACCAGCACAAACGATATTCTGGAAAAAGTCGGGATTGCCCGCGGAACGCTGTACTATCACTTCAAATCAAAGGAAGAAATTCTCGATGCGATGATTTCGCGGCTGAGTGACAGTCTCATTCAAAAAGCAGCCGTGATTGCAGCCGACCAGGCCGTTCCGGTTCTCGAGCGCCTCACCCAGATGATGCTCGCCCTCAATGTCGACAGTGAACTGGGAGCGGAAATTATGGAACAGGTTCACAAACCCCAGAATGCCTTGATGCATCAGAAAATGCAGGAAGGCCTGATTCGAGGCGTTGTTCCGTTGGTCAGCGGGCTGATTGAAGAGGGAATTGAGCAGGGAATCTGCCAAACAGAGTATCCAAGCGAAGCAGCCGAAATGCTTTTGATCTATTCCAATACGGCTTTTGACCATCTTGCAGATGACAGCCGCAGTCAGAAAAAAATTCTGGCGTTTATTTACCATATGGAACGGGTCTTAGGCATGCGTGCTGGCAGTATGCTGCAGGTCATTCTTCCCATTTTTCAAAAGCAGCCACAGAACTGATCTTCAACCAAATCAACAGAAGTCAATAGACGGAAGAGAAATCCGCTGCCCGTTTTTCGAGGAACGATCCGTTCCTCAATTTTTAAGATCTTAAACAGACCGTCAGACGGTCTGTAAGGAGGAACAAGGATATGAAGACGAAAAACAAAAGTAACTTTTCAAAATTTATGCTGCTTTGGACAGGCGAAATGCTTTCGGCGATTGGCAGCGGCCTGACCAGCTTTGGATTGGGCGTGTATGTGTTTGAGCAGACCGGGAGTGCCGCCAGCATGGCTATGGTCACGCTGCTCGCCTTTTTGCCTACCTTGTTTTTGAATGTTCCCTCTGGAGTGCTGGCGGATCGTTATGACCGGCGCGTTTTGATGATGGTTGGCGATGGGCTTTCGGCTCTGGGGATTTTGTATATTTTGCTGTGTCTGCTGCATGGTCAGGCAGCCCTCTGGCAGATCTGCTTGGGTGTTTTGATCAGTTCCGTGTTCTCCGCTTTGCTTGAACCGTCCTATCGGGCAACGGTCAGCGATTTATTAACACCAGAAGAGTATTCCAAAGCCAGCGGCTTGGTCAGCCTGGCAGGAAGCGCCCGCTATCTGATCTCGCCTATTCTGGCTGGGGCGCTGCTTGCGGTTGCCGATATCAAATTATTATTGGCCATTGATATTTGTACGTTCTTTCCAACGGTTCTGGCCGCAGCTTTTGTCCGCAAGGAGATCGCAGCCAGTAAAGCTATGGAAGAAAAAGCAGCTTTTGCAGAAAGCATGAAGGAAGGCTGGCAAGCTGTTACCGGCAATCGTGGCCTTTTCATTCTGATTCTGGTTTCTTCCTTGATTACCTGCTTGATGGGTGTATTCCAGGTTTTAGCGCAGCCATTGATCCTGGATTTTGCCAGCAGTGCAACCCTTGGGATTGGGGAGACAATTTGTGCTTGCGGCATGCTCGTTTCGAGTCTGTATCTGGGAGTGAGAGGCATCCATTCCGGATATGTCAAAGTCCTGAGTCTGGCGCTGGGCTTTGCCGGATTGATGATGGTGGGATTTGGTCTATGGCCCAATATCGTGACCGTCTGCTTGTTTGGCTTCTTATTTTTTGCAGCCCTGCCTTTTGCCAATAACTGCCTGGACTATTTAGCTCGAACCAACATTGACAATGAAGTTCAAGGCCGCGCTTGGGGTGTCGTCGGCTTTTTGTCCCAGATCGGCTATGTCGTTGCTTATGCCTGCGCTGGCGTGGCAGCCGATGCGCTGGCGGCTGGGTTAGGCTTGAGCGTCGGCCGCGGGGCCGCGATTGTGATCATGATCGCCGGCTTCTTATTGGCAGCAGCTGCCCTGTATTTGTACCCCATTCGAAGTGTCCGGCAATTGGAGGAGACTGTATGGCAGGAAAACTGATTCTAAACGATATCAAACATAATAAACTGCTCAGTGCAGCAACGGTTTTTTTCATGACAATTTCGGCTGCACTGTTAATTTTGACCACGATACTTGGCACAGAACTGGTTACGACGATTGGCTCGTTGATGGACCAGGCCCAGATTCCGGATTTGATTCAGATGCATACGGGTGAAATTGACACAAACCAGCTGGCTGCATTTGCCAGTTCTCATCCAGAAATTAAAAACGCCCAGACTAACCGCTTCTTAAACCTGGAAAACAGCCAGATCGTACTCAACGATCACAACCTGGTCGACAGCACTCAGGATAATGGCCTGGTCGTCCAAAGCGAGAAGTTCGATTATTTATTAGGAATGGACAGCAGCCTGCCGCAGGTCAATCCCGGCGAGGTCTATGTTCCAATTTCCTATCGCGAAAAATACACTCTTGAAATTGGCGATCCCATGACGATTTTTGGTCAGCCATTAATCATTGCCGGCTTCCTCCGCGATGCGCAGATGAATTCGATGATGGCTTCTTCCAAGCGGTTTCTGGTCAGCTTGGCTGATTATGAGCGATTCAAAGGTCTTGGCCAGGAAGAATATCTTCTCGAATACCAGCTCAACGAAGGGGAAGATATCCATGCATTCCAGAGCGCTTATATGGAGGCCAATCTGCCAGCCAATGGTCCGGTGATCACCAGACCGCTTATTTTGATGATCAACGCCTTGTCCGATGGAATGATGGTTTTCGTGATTTTGCTGGTGAGCATTGTGGTGCTGATGATTTCCATGCTTTGCATCCACTTTATTCTTGCCATCCAGATGGAGCGAGATCGCAAAGAAGTCGGACTGCTCAAAGCACTCGGGGTTAACCGAAAGAAGATCCGTCGACTCTATTTTTCAAAGTATCTGCTTTTTTCACTAGCGGGCGGTCTATTGGGGTTGATTTTGGCGGCCCTTTTCATGCAGCCCATGGTCAGCCAGCTTCATGAATTGTATGGCCAGGCAGACAAGCCGATCGTGAGCATCTTGGCCGCCCTGGTTGCAATGGTTGCCAGCGAGGGAATCATTCTGTTTTCCATCTGGAATTCGCTTCGCAAGATCGACCATCTTTCGGCACTGGATGCCCTGTTGAGTGCATCCAAAAAAGGCAAGTCATGGGTTCAGTATGGCTTGACTGGAGCAGTGAGTGCAGCCTGCACGTTCTTGATGCTGGTGCCTGTCAATTTATCCCATACTCTTGCGGATCCTTCGTTTGTCACTTATATGGGCATCGGCAGCGGGCAGATCCGCATGGATGTCCGCTTGCAGGACGATAGGGCCAGCACTTGCCAGCGAATGGCCAAGACACTCGATCAAGATGATCAAGTCGAGCAGTTTACGCTGCTGCAGACGGGATCGTACCCGGCTGTCTTAGCAGATGGAAGCCAGATCAATTTAACCATTGAAGCCGGTGACCATGCGATCTTTCCCGTCCGGTATTCATCGGGTTCGGCTCCTGCACAGCCAGGAGAAATTGCCCTTTCGAGTCTAAATGCCAGCGAGCTCAACTTGAAAGTAGGCGATACGGTGGATCTGGTCGTCAATGACCGGCTTACTCCGTATACCGTATTCGGGATTTACTCAGACATTACCAACGGCGGCAAGACTGCCAAGATTGCCGGCCAGCTGGATGCGCCGGTCATCTGGAGTGTTGTGTACGTATCGCTAAAACCAGAGGTTGATCAGCAGGCCTGGATGGCCAGATACCAGAACCTAGGGGTGGATGTCGTCAAGATTGCGGATTATGTCCAGGATACGTATGCTCAAACACTCAATCAGCTGCAGCTGGTGTCGGATGTCGTCATGATTGTCGGCGCAGTGGTTATTCTTGTCGTTCTTGGTTTATTTTCGCGGCTGCTGGTCGAGAAAGACCGCTATACAATTTCGCTTCAAAAAGCACTGGGCCTGACAAATCAAGCGTGTGAGCGAATTTATTTTCAAAAGGGGATGGCAGCCGCTCTAGCGGGAATCGTGCTGGGGCTTCTGTTCGGTCTTTTTGGCGGCCAGGTACTCTGCCAGGTAATTCTGGCTTCGTTTGGAGCAGAGGGATTTCGCTTTGTGATCGACGAAGTACAGACTTTCCTGATCATTCCGGCCACCGTTTTGATTTCGTCCACTCTAGCTTCAGGCTGGGGCGTTCGTGGCATTCAAACGATCAAAGCCTATGAATGCTGCCAGGGACGTGAGTAAAAGACTGCCGGTTAAAAGAAAACCATGAAGCTAATGAACAGTCGGAATTCATAAGAGAAAAACGAAAATGATAAAAAACAGGAATTACTAAACTGGAATTACTAAATTGGAAAGGGATTAGGAGTATGGAACCAATTCTTCAAGTCAGTCATCTTTCAAAGACGCAAATTTTGCAAGATATCTCTTTACAGCTTGCCTCTGGAGAAATGCTTGGCATCATGGGGCCATCGGGTTCGGGCAAATCAACTCTTTTATACAATATTGCTGGTCTCGATCAGCCAAGCCAGGGAGAGGTATGGCTGGGTGATGTCGATGTGGCCAGGCTCAGTGAAGATCAGAAAGCAAGCCTTCGGCTGCATGACATGGGCTTTGTCTTCCAGCAGATGAATATGATGGCCAATCTGAACCTGCTCGACAATATTACCGCACCAGCCAAGTGGGCGAATTCCCAAAAAAGTGGGAAGCGAAAAGCGGAACTGGAGAATAAGGCCAAAGCGCTGATGAAGAAGCTTTCAATTAGCGGATTGGAAAACCGCTCCATCACCGAAGTCTCCGGCGGCCAGCTGCAGCGCGCGTGCATCTGCCGATCCTTGATCAATGATCCTAAGATTCTATTTGCGGATGAACCCACCGGTGCGCTCAATCAAAGGGCAGCTAAAGAAGTGATGATTGAACTTTCCAAGCTTCATCAAGAGGGGACATCAATTCTCTTAGTCACCCATGACAGTAAAGTGGCCAGCCAGTGTGACCGGATCTTGTATCTGCTCGACGGCCAGATTCAAGGGGAACTCAAGCTCAAAAAGATGATGGATCCAAAAGAGCGCGAAGAACAGGTCAATGCCTGGCTTCGGTCTATGGGCTGGTAACGCACAGGTCTGTAAGACGGCTTCAAGTCAAAACCGGCAGTCTGGAATTCCAGACTGCCGGTTTTGAGTGATAGAATTCAATTGAATGTAAGATTGAATGCAAATTGAATAGAAGTACCCAATCAACAACTCATAATGTTTTGAGTATATGGTTTAGTCCTTGTCTTCAAAGGGGTAGACCAGATTCCATTGTTTGCGTACATCCGTCATAATTTTCATAACCGAACGGATCAGATCCAGATTGGTCTGGCAGGTTTTTGGATCGGCTGCGTATTTTTCCATGGCTTCCAGTTCGTAAAGCAGGGCATCCTCACTGTTTCCAGCTTCGATGGTTTTTGTCTGGCCTTGTGGATCGGTCAGAACGGCCTGATTGGCGCGTGGGAAATTATAGACTTCAAAATAGCCGTTTTCACCCGCAACCATGCCGCGTTTTGGCTGTTTGGCTCTGAAGGTCAACGAAATCGTTGCAATTTCGCCTTCTTTGTTTTTGAGCAGGATCCCACTGGATTCGTCCACACCGGTCTGGAAGCGTTCCATTGTGGTCAACATAACATCTGGATCGCCGTTCATAAAGGTGCGGGCAAAGCTGATCGCATAAACACCGATATCCAGAAGAGCTCCGCCGGCCAGATCCATGCTGTAGAAACGGTTGGCTGGATTTGGATCTTTGAGCGATCCAAAGTTGACCTGGATCATCTTGATCTTGCCAAGGGTAGGTAAAACATCGTTTTTCAAAAGGGAATACAACGGCATATGAAAGAGCGTCACGCCATCCATAATCGCCAGGTTCTTTTCTTTGGCAATTGCCACACATTCCTCCAGCTGATCCGAATTGACGGTGATCGCTTTTTCGCAGAAAACGTTTTTGCCCGCCAGCAGCGCTTCCTTCATGACTTCATAGTGATTGGAATGCGGAGTTGCAATATAGACGATATTGATCTTTGGATTGGCCAGCAGATCACGATAGTCGGTATAGGCCTTAGCGACCCCGTATTGTTGGCAGAACGCTTCGGTCTTTTCTTGGTGGCGGGAGCAGGCCGCTTCAATAGTTTTGCCCGCTTTTTGCAACGCGGCGGCCATTTCCTGGCCGATCCAGCCGATGCCGATAATGCCCCAGACAGGTTTAAACATGCTTTTTCCTCCTGCCGCTGCTTGGAAGAAGATATTCTTTACAAAAGAAACAGCGGAATCTTTGAACAAATTCAGTGTAGCAGATTCAAAAATAGACCTGCAGATAAGATCCTGAAACCAACCAAATCAAATTGCTGACTTTTTGAACAAAAGAAATAGCACCACTCGCCGCGACCCCTAATGATGAAAATTGGGAGCCTGATGACGTAACCTTCTGCTTTTACTATAATGTTGCGCGTGAAGAACTTTGAGCACGTTCTCTTTAGTTACAGATGAGCTTTTGCTTAAAAGTAG
>JADGIS010000048.1 GCA_015233825.1 Erysipelotrichaceae bacterium RD49 | reverse complement strand
AGAGGAGAACAATACTGTTGATTTCCATATCGGATTAAACGGTTTGTCTTTCCAATATAGCGGTTTTCATGGTACGAGTTTCTGCTTTTCTTTAGATGCTCGGCCATTCAATGACCGAGTAGTTCACAAGGGAAGTTTACGCTGCCAATTCGCGCTGATCTTGAGCGGGCAAAGCGCAAAGAGGCATTCCATTCTTTCTGGAACCAGAATGGAATGCCTCTTCTTTTTTGCGTTTTGGGCTTTGTTTTGATTTCCTGCTGCCGGATTGGATGGCTTAGTCTTCCTTCTGGCATTCTTTAAGCAGCTTGGCCTCGATCTGGCCGGAAAAGCGTTTCGAAAGATCAGGGTTGGGGTCTTCCGCCGCAAAAAAGGTATAAAGTGCCGCATTTCCATAGGTGACATTCAACTCTTCAACATTCAAGCTGCGCAGGACACTTTCCACTTTGCCAGAAATCCTGTAGTCGGCTTCAAGCTGATAAAACCCCAGCGTTCTTGGCAGAATCCACTTGGCGTTTTCAAGGGCTAAAGCTGTACTGGAGGAATAGGCCCGCACCAGTCCGCCCTTGCCAAGCAGCGTTCCGCCAAAATAACGGATAACCACCGCTCCAATCTCGTCGCCTTTCGAGCCAAGCAGTACATCCAGCATCGGCCTGCCGGCGGTACCGGAAGGTTCTCCATCATCGCTGGAATGCGTCAGGCCCCCAGCCTTCAAGGCCGAACAATAATGGCTGGCTTGGGGATATTCTTTTTTCAGGCGGGTGATGAAAGCCTTCAATTCTTCAACACTTCGTATTCTTGAAAGAACGCAGATGAATTTGCTTTTCTTTATCTCCTGCCGGACAACAACTTCTTCTTTGAGATACATAAGGCAGCCTCATTTCCTGGTTTCCATAGTACCGGTTTTGGCTTCAGGGCGTAAAGCAAAACCAGATCCCTCTCCATTCAGTCTGGCTCAAACGCCAATCATTCCAATTCCATTTGGACAGCCCGCAGCCAAAAGAAAACCTGTCCTGGTGGTTTCATCCCAAAGGACAGGATAGACTGCGGTTAAATTCGAGGAAGTCTTACCAACACTTTGCTTTTTAAATCAGCCAGGCACTGAAAATAGCCATCGACGCGCAGCTGGCTCAAGACGCATTACGCGGGTCTTCTCTTGCAAACGCCCCACGCTGGCCGATCACAACGAGGCCGGCATGGGTTTTGATAAAGTCCAGCAAAGCCGATTTTCCATACTGATGGTCACCGATCTGCCACGTTTTCTGGTCGGGCAGAGTTTGTAAAAGCGGCAAAAGAGCGCGGGAGCAGATGATATTTTGCAAAGCATCGCAATGGATAAACGGCAGCAAGCTGACTTCAGTCCAAAGGCTGCCAAAATCCTGGACGGAGTCTGGCCAGGCGGGCGGAGTCCAGCCGGCAAGATCCAGACTTTGAAGCGCAAAGCAGCAGCGAAATAGAGCCGTCATATCCGCAAATTCAACCTGGCTGACATTCCAGTTGGCCAGGCTCAGCCATTCCAGATTCGAACAGCCATCAAAAGCAGACCAGAGTAATTTTAAGTGATCAGTTTTCCAGCGGCTTAAATCAAGCTTGGTAATTGAAGCGCAGTCATAAAACAGGCTCGACATGTTTTCAGCGCGGCATGGATTCCAGTTTTCAATCCCGCTTGGCTGGATCTTAAAGCATTTATGGAACAAAAAGGACAAATCCCGCACCTGGCGGAGGTCCCAGCTTCCAATCTGCGGATCTTGAAGCAGCAGGCAGCCCATAAATACCGAAGACATATTGGTGACATGGCGCGTATCCCATTGGCTTAAATCCAGATGGGCCAGTCTGGCGCAGCGCCGGAAAAGCTCGGGCATCGTCTCCAGACGGCTTGTCTTCCATTGGCTTACATCAATCTCAGACAGGTTGATGCATCCTTTGAGCATGCGGTCCATGTGCTTGACATGCTGGACATTCCAATGGCTGAACTCGATTTTTTCCAGTTCGATACAGTTGATGAACATCTCGCAAAGCGAATTCACTTCGGTCACATCAAAACCAGATAAGTCGATGGTTTTGACTTTGACAAGTCCTGCAAAGGCCCCATCCAGCGGTCCAGTGACTTTGATCTTTCCTTGGGTTTTAACCGCTTTGATGTCCAAAGCATAATCCAGCCAGGGCCAGCCCAGCAGCTCGCCGTCTTTTTCAAGCTGAAGATGAAGGTCATGGTTTTGGTTCTTTCCGATAACGAGCAGCCCATCCCCATCAATCCGCCAAGGACAGCCGGCTAACTCGCCGCTGGCCAGGGCGCACGAAACGCAAGAGTTTCCCTTGAAGCTTTCTTTCAATGCGCGGACTTTTTCTTGGTGAAGATTGAGGTTTAAAGGTGGATTTGAAGACTGGTCTTTCATGGTTCCCCTCCTGTTGATGGACGATATGGGCCATTGTTTTCTCTTGGTGGGCAAGCCAGGCGTTTTGGCTGCCATTGCCTGATGTCTTGTTTTTTATATTTTGATCTTCTTTTGAAAATGTGGGTATGGGATTTAAACATTTGCTTAAAACAGAACCCAGAATGGAATCTTTTGGTGGATTTCGTGTAATTCATCCATCTGATTGCGCGAATTATAGTTCCCTTTGAAGGGAAAGAGACAGCTGTTTAAAAGAATGAGTGTGTTTTCGATGCAAAGTGGATCCGTTCCGTAACGACCAGGACGCGTTGGGCAGGAAGGCTGGAAAGATGAGGAAAGAGCAGGAACGGTTGGTATATGGGATATGGACATGTAAAGACTTTGCGGGCGATCTGTCTGCTTGTTGTAAACAGCCGTCCGTTCAAAAAAAGTAAATGTAAGAATCGGTTACAAAAATATGGCTTTTCCTTTCATTTTTTTACAAAGATAAACATCGTTCGTTGACAGTTTTGCAGCAGTTTTCCTAAAATGGAAACACGTTGAAAAAAGCGATGACAAGGACAAATCGGATCTGGAAGGTTTTCAGAAAGCAGCCGGGTGATGCGAGGCTGTGGCCGAAGATTTCGAAATCCTCCCCTTCGAGCTGAAAGAGTGAAGGCGAGTAATTCTTTCCGGGACATCCCGTTATAGATGAAACGATTGACTGATCGTTGAGCGGCCGCAGTGTTGCGGCAATTAGAGTGGTACCGCGGATGATTCTCCGTCTCTTGGCGTTTTACGCGCCGGGAGGCGGTTTTTTTATACAAGGAGGAGAGATCACATGATGAATGCATCCAAATATTCCCCCGGATATTTTCCGATCGAACAGGCTGAATGCCGCTGGGTGAAAAAAGATCACCCGGAACAAGCCCCAAACTGGTGCTCGGTCGACTTACGCGATGGCAACCAGGCTTTGATCGTTCCCATGTCTCTGGAAGAAAAGCTGGAGTTTTTCCAGCTGCTGGTCCGGATTGGATTTAAAGAAATCGAAGTCGGCTTTCCAGCGGCTTCGGAAACGGAATATGAGTTTTTGCGGACCTTGATCGAGCAGGATTTGATTCCTGATGATGTCACGATTCAAGTCCTGACCCAATGCCGCGAACATATTATCCGCAAGACCTTTGAAGCCGTGAAGGGCGCCCCAAGAGCAGTGGTTCATTTCTATAACTCTACCTCGAAGGCCCAGCGTGAACAGGTGTTCAAAAAGTCAAAAGAAGAAATTAAAGAAATTGCCCTGGAAGGAGCCAAGCTGGTGAAGCAGCTTTCTCAAGAATATGACGGCAACTTCTTATTTGAATACTCACCAGAATCCTTTACCGGCACCGAGCCCGACTTTGCCTTGGATGTCTGCAATGCGGTCATTGATGTCATGCAGCCAACTGTTGAAAGACCCATGATCATCAACCTGCCCGTTACGGTTGAAATGTCGCTGCCCCATGTCTATGCCAACCAGATTGAGTACTGCTCCGACAGGCTTCATAACCGGGAAGCGATTATTTTGAGCACCCATCCGCACAATGACCGGGGAACCGGAGTCGCGGATACCGAACTGGCCTTGTTAGCCGGTGCCCAGCGGGTAGAGTGCTGCCTGTTTGGCAATGGGGAAAGAACCGGCAATGTGGATGCGGTTACGCTGGCGATGAATTTATACGTATTGGGCGTAGACCCCAAACTGGATTTTTCCAATATGCCGGAAATTGTTGAAACCTATGAGCGGCTGACCCGCATGCATGTCCATGAACGCCAGCCGTATGCAGGAGCGCTGGTGTTTGCCGCCTTCTCCGGCAGCCATCAGGATGCCATTGCCAAAGGAATGAAATGCAAAGAAGAAGATCCGCTTGGCCGCTGGACGGTTCCGTATCTGCCGATCGATCCGCATGATGTCAGCCGCACCTATGATGCCGATGTGATCCGGGTCAACTCGCAATCCGGCAAGGGCGGCATCGGCTATATTCTGGAAACCAAATTCGGTTTCAACCTGCCCGCCAAGATGCGCGAGCACTTTGGCTATACGGTCAAAGATGTTTCCGACCATCATCATACGGAGCTCAAGCCCGACCAGATCTATGAAATTTTCGAACAAACTTATGTCAATAAAAAAGGGCCGATCCTCGAAGTGCCGGAAGCCCACTTTATTCAAGGCCGCAGCTTGAAAGCAGTAGTCACTGCCCGAACCGGCGGGACGGAATATGAATGGTATGCAGCTGGAAACGGCCGTTTAAATGCCGTCAACAATGCGATCAAGCAGGGACTTGGCATTGACTATTCCCTGGAAACGTACTCGGATCAATCCTTAGGTACCTCATCAGATGCTTCAGCTGCATCCTATGTGGGTCTGCTTTGGCCGGATGGAAGCCGCACCTGGGGGGTCGGCATGGATTCCGATATCTTGTTCTCCGGAATTCTGGCGCTTGTTTCGGCGATTAACAATCACTTTGAACAAGGAGGTGTCCGGTAATGGCAATGACCATGACCCAAAAGATTTTAGCCGCCCATGCAGGCTTGGAATCGGTCAAACCCGGCCAGCTGATTCTGGCCAATCTGGATGGAGTGCTTGGCAATGACATCACTACCCCGGTTGCAATTGCCGAATTTGAAAAAGCGGGGTTTGAATCCGTCTACGATCCAGAAAAAATCAATATCGTTTTGGACCACTTCGTCCCCAACAAAGATATTAAAGCGGCCAAGCAGTCTGCAGCCTGCCGGAGCTTCTGCCATAAACACGAAATTCCCCATTTCTATGACGTGGGCAAGATGGGCATTGAACATGCCCTGCTGCCTGAGCAGGGAAGAGTCACAGCCGGCGACTGCTTGATTGGCGCTGACTCTCACACCTGTACGTATGGGGCTTTAGGTGCCTTTTCGACCGGTGTCGGATCGACGGACATGGCAGCGGGCATGGCCACAGGAAAAGCCTGGTTTAAAGTGCCTTCGGCCATCAAAGTGGAACTGACCGGCGCGCTTCCAGCTTATGTCTCGGGCAAAGATGTCATTTTAACGCTGATCGGCATGATCGGTGTCGATGGGGCTTTATACCAATCTCTTGAATTTACGGGTGAAGGGGCCCATTCGCTGTCGATGGATGACCGGTTGTGCATCTGCAACATGGCCATCGAAGCAGGCGCAAAAAATGGGATTTTCCCCGTTGACGAAAAGACACTGGCTTTTTTAGCGGAGCACAACGCCAGCCAGCCGCGCGTATTTGAAGCGGATCCAGAGGCTGAATACGAAAAAACCGTCACGATCAATTTAAGTGAGCTGGAACCTGTTGTCTCCTGGCCGCATCTGCCGGAAAATGTCCATCCTGCCAGCGCATCCAATGAAATTGAAATTGACCAGGTTGTCATCGGGTCCTGTACCAATGGCCGAATGGAAGACATGAGTGCTGCTTACGAAATTCTGCATGGCAACAAAGTCAAAGACGGTGTTCGCTGCATTATTATTCCTGCTACGATGGAGATCTATAAAGAATGCATTGCCAATGGCTATTTAATGGCTTTCATTGAAGCCGGAGCGGTGGTCTCTACACCCACCTGCGGTCCGTGCCTTGGCGGCTATATGGGAATTCTGGCCCCCAACGAACGATGCATCTCCACCACAAACCGCAACTTTGTCGGCCGGATGGGAGACACGACCTCTGAGGTCTATTTAGCCAGCCCGTATACAGCCGCCTACAGCGCCTTAACCGGCCGGATCAGTGATCCAAGAGCATTTGAAGGAGGAAACCAAGCATGAATGAGGCCTGCGGAAAAACATTTGTCTATGGAGACAACGTGGATACGGATGTAATTATTCCTGCCCGGTACCTGAATACTCCTGATGCCAAAGCTTTAGCCCAGCACTGCATGGAAGATATCGATGCGACTTTCACCAAACGGGTTGAACCCGGTGACTTGATCTGCGCGGGCTGGAACTTTGGCTGTGGATCCAGCCGTGAACATGCGCCATTAGCCATCAAAACGGCTGGCGTAGACTGCGTCATTGCCAAATCGTTTGCCAGAATTTTCTATCGCAATGCGATCAACATTGGCCTGCCGATTTTGGAATGTGAAGCGGCAGCCAGCGAAATTTTGCCAGGCGATGTAGTGGAGGTGGATTTTGCCACTGGAACGATTACGGACAAAACACAAAACAAGAGCTGGAAAGCGGAACCTTTCCCACCTTTTATTCAAGAAATCATCGACTGCGGCGGCTGGATGAAGTATCTGCGCCAAAACCAGAACTAGCCAAAAGACGATAAAGACCAAGCCAAATCGACGAAACAGGGAAGAAAGCGAGAAGCTTGAACGATTTGTTCTGTTCTGGTTTCGTCCTTTCGCTTGGGCAGGGCTGTCTTTGGCTTGTGAGGCCATTCGGGCTCTGTTCGCCATGTATAGATGAGATTATATGAGGAAAGAAAATCAAGCCGAGTCCCCTTCAGCTGGATCAAGAACGTCAATGACCCCACCCAAACTGCCTTGCAATTTGGATGGGGCTTGAAATAAGAAGCTTTCATGCGTCTGTTTCAAGCCTGATTGACTAGCCTGAGTCTTAATTGACTCCGTGATTTGAGAATCAACCTTAAACAAGTTGAAATAGGCACTCTGGAACATACAGCCTAATTCCGGACTCTGCGGACCTGTATGAAACAGTACTGAGGTCAGGTGCAGTGTGCGGTCAACAAACCTCTTATCACATTGGCGAAGGCTGGTGCTTTAACTACCTTTTAGGACGCTTTATTCTCCTAAAACGAATTATTCCCTTGGAAGTACAATATGGTTTACGGATTAGATGTAGATGGCAAGCCTTTAATGCCTACCCAAAGGCATGGCAAGGTTCGTTACCTTTTAAAGGCAAGAAAAGCCAAAGTGGTAAAGAAAAATCCATGTACCATCCAGCTTTTATATGATTCAACCAGATATACCCAGCCCGTCACTCTTGGAGTGGATGCTGGTTCTAAACATATTGGTCTAAGTGCTTCAACCAAAGACAAAGAGCTTCTTGCTTGGGACGTTCAAATTCGTACAGATGTAACAGAAAATATCTCTACTAGAAGAGAAGCACGCCATACAAGAAGAAACCGCAAGACAAGATACAGAGCTCCACGCTTCAATAACCGAGTCCGTACCAAACACAAAGGATGGCTTGCTCCCTCTGTTGAACACAAGATTGGCATTCATCTTCATTGCATTCAAGAAGTCCAAAAGATTCTTCCTGTAACCAAGATCGTTGTGGAAACAGCTTCTTTTGATACGCAGAAATTGAAGAATCCAGAGATTTCGGGAACTGAATACCAAAATGGTGATCAAAAAGGATTCTGGAAGGTTCGTGAGTATGTTTTGTTTCGAGACAATCACGAATGCCAGCACTGCCATGGCAAAAAGAAAGATCCGATCTTAAATGTTCATCACATTGAAAGCCGGAAGACTGGCGGCGGCTCGCCTTCCAACCTGATTACGCTTTGCGAAACGTGCCATAACGAATACCATGACAAGATCAACTCAGGAAAGACCAAAGGTCCAGAAGACTTCAAGCTGCCTAAGCGCGCTCAGCCGTATCGAGATACAGCCTTCATGGGCATTATGCGCTGGACGCTGCTGGAACGATTAAAACAAGCCAACCCCAATATTGAAGTCATCAATACTTATGGCTACCTGACCAAGAACAAACGAATCGAACTGAACCTGGCGAAAGAGCATTACAACGATGCGTATTGCATTGCAGGAAATCTCAATGCCAGGCCGTTAAAACAATGCCTGTATCTCAAGAAGATCAGAAGACATAACCGCCAGATTCATCAGTTCAATTTCATCAAAGGACATAAACGCAAGAACAACCAGGCACCACATATGGTTGGCGGGTTCTGCCTTTTTGATAAAGTTCGGTACAAAGGGCAAGAGTGCTTGATTACAGGGCGCAGACAGTGCGGCGCTTTTACTTTAAAAACCTTTTGGGGACAAAAGATTAAAGATGGCGCTTCGATGAAAAATCTGATTCTTGTAGAAAGAGCCAGCGGATACATGAAAGAAACAGCAACTCGGCAATTCCTGGCCACCCAAACCGTATAACGGTTTGGATGGGGTACCCTTGCCTAACATATGGACAGTTTTGATGGATGGCCAAGACAAGGAAAGCAATGGAATTGGAATTGGACAAGCCGGCCGGTCTTAGCCGGCTTTCCTGTAGAAAGGATATGAGGATGAAAAAGAAAATTGGCGTCATCCGCGGGGACTGCTCGTCACGCGAAATTGTCGAACAAACCTTGCGGGTTTTAGATGCTTTGGCAAAAAAATATGGTCATGAATGGGAATATGAGCCCATTGCCATGGGCGGCGATGCGATTGACCAATATGGAAGCCCGCTGCCCGATCATGAGCTTGAAAAAGCGTTAAACTGCGATGCAGTGCTCCTTGGTGCGGTCGGCGGTCCGAAATGGGAAGGCCTGCCAGGCGCACAGCGCCCGGAAAAAGGCCTTTTGGCGCTGCGAAAAGGGATGGGGCTGTTTTCGAATCTGCGCCCCGCAAAAATCTGGCCGCAGCTGGCTGACGCTTCGCCGCTCAAAAAAGAAATCACTGACCGGGGCATTGACTTTGTCATCGTGCGCGAACTGACAGGTGGTGTATATTTTGGCGACCACACCACCACGGTAGGCGAAGATGGAGTCAAGCAGGCTCTGGATTTGATGCCCTACGATGAAAATGAGATCCGCCGGATTGGAAAAGTCGGTTTTGAAACAGCGATGAAACGCGGCAAGAAACTGACGCTGGTGGATAAAGCCAATGTGCTGGATACCTCAAGGCTTTGGCGGGAAGTCCTCTATGATCTGGCTAAAGAATACCCGGAAGTGGACTTTGACGTGATGTTTGTGGATAACTGTGCGATGCAGATTTGTAAAAATCCAGCGCAATTCGATACGATTGTCACGGAAAATATGTTTGGAGACATTCTTTCTGATGAAGCCAGTGAGATCACGGGCTCCATCGGCATGATTCCTTCTTCTTCTTTAGGGGAAGGAACCCGTGGATTGTATGAGCCGATTCATGGTTCGGCTCCGGATATTGCCGGCAAGAATCTTGTCAATCCACTGGCCTGCATCTTATCCGCAGCGATGATGCTTCGTTACTCTTTTGGCATGGAGCAAGAGGCTGCCGATATTGAAAATGGAGTTGAAGCCGTATTAAACGATGGATTTCGCACTGCGGATATGATGAGCGAAGGCATGAATCTGGTGGGAACGCGTGAAATGACCGATGCTTTGCTCGCCAAACTTTAAAAACTGACCATAAAACATTGCAGTGCAGCGGATGGGGATGTTTTGCCTTGCTGCAAGTTGAACAATCCGACCCGGTGAAAGCCGGGTTTTTTCATGGGGAAGAAAAACGGGGACGATAAGGTGCAAAGATGGAAAGTGAATTTTCCATGACGCCAAGAGTTAGGCAATTTGTAGGATAACTATCTTAATCAGATGTTATTGTTAACCTGATGAACGAAGTCTGGATTCGAATTGGGCAATTTCCAGAAGAATAGCTGCTTAACTTGGCTGTCGAATCAGACTTTGCTTCTTTGTATATTTTGTGGATAGAAAACCAGGTGAGGATATGCGTTTTTATGATTTAATTCAGCTTGATCCGGCAACCATGCGCAAACGGATGGCGCAAAGTGCAAATCGAAAACAGATCCGCCAAATGCAGCTGGCGATGGTCGTGCGCTCGGTATTGATCGTGCTGTTTTCCATTCTTTTTGTAGCACTGATGAATCTGTGGTTTGGTGCCTGCAACAGTTCCATGGCGATTGTCTTGTTTTGTGTACTGCTGGCTGTGCGGTTTGTCGGCTATGGCTATAACATTTATGATTCACTGTTTGGCATGTTTATCGTCTTTGTCCTCTTATTGGTTGCACCCGTAGTAGCAGCCAATGCGAATTTTTTGATGAAATTGATTGTCTACAGTATCAGCCTGTTGATCGTCATGGTTTTGACTACCCGCCAGCCGCAGATGGGCAATGGCGGACTGTATACCTTTTCGTTTGTCTTCCTCTGCCAGAATCCTGTCTATGGCCAGCAGCTGGTCCAGCGCGCCCAGCTGGCACTGCTTGGATTTGTGCTGTGCGGCCTGGTGCTTTGGCGCAATCATAAGGACGAGTTTAAAACGGTCCGCTTAGCAGATGTCATCAAGGACTGCACGATCCACAATAAGCTCTTCCAATGGCAGCTGCGGCTGGCCCTTGGCGTAGGGATTGTCTTGAGCATTTTCTCGATTGTCCATGCGGAGCGCTTCATGTGGATCGGCTTTGCATGTGGATCTTTATTATCGGATTACAATGTTGAAAATAATGCTCATGAAAAGTTTACCGACCGGCTGGTCGGGGCGGTTTTGGGTTCCTTCGCCTTTTATGCTTTATATGAACTTGTGCCGGTGCAGTTTCATGCCTTATTTGGTCCGATCGGCGGGGTCTGCCTGGGGCTTTGCACCTCCTATCGATACAAGACGATGATCAACTGCTTTGGTGCTTTGATGATCGCTTCTGATTTATATGGAGTCCAAAATGCGGTTTTGATGCGGATGAGCTATACCTTGATCGGAATTTTAGCCGCCCTGATTTTCTATTATCTTTACGATCACTTCCTGATGAAGGGACTGCTTCGCAAAGGAGCGGATCCAATTGCCGAGTCTTTCAAGTCTTAGCCATACAAAAAGCCTGCAAGACCAGCCAAGACGATATGAATCACAACAAATCGCTTCCCTTTTGGATTTGGCGGCCGTAAGCTGAAAGCTTCCGGCTTTTTTTGCGGGTTGTCGAGCAGAGAATCAAAATGCCATCCCTGCAGGAAGGCCTTGTTCTTTGCAAGAGTATACTGGATAATAAATATACAGCAGGTGTTAAAAGGTGCGAAAATCAGACAACTATCGTTTGATTCTAGCGTTTTGTGAGACGATTTTGTTTTTTGCGGGCAATCTTGTACAATGTGGACATGAAAAAAAGACAACTTGGCTTCTGCAAGGAATCCGAATGGTTTTATCGTTTATACGCCCGGGAAAATCAGGTTGATTATCTGCAGCTCTGCCTGCTTGATCTGCTCAGACAAGCCAACGGCAGCCTGACCTGGAAATCCATTGACCAGCAGATTCCCTATTCCCGGCAAATCATCCGTCAGACCGTAAATGAACTCGAACTCGATGAACTGGTCACCACCACTGCGGATGGCGTGTGGCTCACTGATCTGGCCGAGTTTACTGTGGATGAAATCCTCGACGATCTTCACCATAAACTGGATGCAGCTTTTGAATCGGTGGACGACTGTACCCCGAATTTGATGGCTTAACCTTCAAACAGAACGATTTTTAAAACCTCCTGCTGGTTCGATGTTTTTGAATTCGAGCTTCGGGAGGTTTTTTACCCGTTTTTAATCGGAAATGGTTGAGCTCATTGCTGATTGCCAAAGAATTCTCTTTTTTGATCGAAATCGGATGCTTTTTGGGCTGTCTTTGGTCACATCTTGTCGACTGCTTAAAAACCATATACAATGTGAATCGCTAGCTTGTTAAATTTTTGACAAGCGGTAGAAAGGGGTGGAGGATATGAGTCCTGAAACAATGGGAATTTTCTGGCTGGTTTTGGCCGGGGTGATGCTTGTCATTGAACTGGCAACCGTTTCGCTGGTTTCCATCTGGTTTGTCGCTGGAGCGCTGATTGCAGCCGTACTGGCCTTTGGCCATTTTGGCTTGTGGATTCAGATTGCGGCCTTTTTTGTGGTATCGGTGATCCTCTTCTGCTTTTTCAAAGATCGGCTGCAGGAATTTTTCCGCTTTCGGCATGACAAGTCCGGAGCAAGCCTGGTTCTCGGAAAAACCGGTGAAATTACCAGTCCTATTGAAAGCCATCAGGATGGACGCGTTTTGGTGGCCGGCCAGGACTGGAAGGCCAGCTGCAGCATGCCGCTGGGTAAGGGGACTGCCATTAAAGTCATTGGGATGCATGGGGTCACCCTGGATGTCGAGCCTCTCAAAAAACCAATGGAATCTTGAGTTTTGCTCGAGCTGTCAGGCATGATGGCTGGAGATTGGATTTGAATATCAAATTGAAATGATTCGAAAAAAATAAACAGATCCAAGCCCAAATCGAGTCTGTCTCCAGACGGACCTGATCAATTCTAGACAATTCGAATATCGTCTTGACAATCGAATATTTAGAAGCACAAATGGTGCTTTCTGGCGGATGGAACTGGCTTATCACGAAGATCCAGCCAGAAGGAGGAAATTATGAACATTTTAGTTGGTTTACAATCGATCATCGTTGTGGTGATCATTGTCATCATTTTATTGACACTGGTTTCCAGCTGTATTTACATCGTTCCTCAGGCGTATGCCTATGTCATTCAAAGGCTTGGCGCTTACATGACAACCGCGGATGTAGGTCTGCATGTCAAAGTTCCGTTTATCGACCGGATTGCCAACAAAGTCGATTTAAAAGAGCAGGTGGCGGACTTCCCGCCGCAGGCTGTGATTACCAAAGATAACGTTACGATGCATATTGATACGGTTATCTATTATCAGATTACAGATCCAAAGCTGTATACCTATGGCGTAGAAAATCCGATGAATGCGATCGAAAACTTGACCGCAACTACTTTGCGCAACATCATTGGTGAAATGGATCTTGACCGCACTTTGACCAGCCGCGATGATATCAACACCAAGATGCGGGCGACACTGGATGTAGCCACCGATCCTTGGGGAATCAAAATCAACCGCGTTGAGCTCAAAAACATCATGCCGCCGCAGACCATCCAGGATGCGATGGAAAAACAGATGAAGGCGGAACGTGAGCGCCGCGAAAAGATCCTGCGTGCAGAGGGTGAAAAAGAATCGACCATCCTTGTGGCCCAGGGACGCCAGGAAGCTGCGATCCTTGAGGCAAAAGGAAATCGTGAAAAGATGGTAGAAGAAGCACTCGGTAAGGCAGAAGCCATTAAAGCTGTCCAGCAGGCTACAGCGGAAGGCCTGCAGATGCTTGCCCAGGCAGGCGTCACCGATGAAGTCCTGCGCTTAAAAGCCATTGAAGCGTTTGAAAAAGCTGCAGATGGCCGGGCAACCAAGATTATTATCCCGTCCGAAATTCAAGGGGCTGTCGGCCTGGCTCAGGGCATTGTTTCAACCGTAACCAAAGAAGATCCTGATAAGCTGCCCAATCTGCCTGCAGAAGCCCGCAAGAAATAAACATTGAACCGAAACGAACGGCTGCCAGACTGTCATTGCTGGCAGCCGTTTTTGCCTCTGGTTCAAGGGACTGCCCGCTGGCTTTTGGTTTGTCACGTCTTGCTGGTTTGTGCAGGACAAGAAAAGACCTTCACTTCTTTTTCCTGAAGCGAAGGTCTTTTGCATTCGAGCAGCCATGAAGGGGATCCTGCAAAATAAGGTTGGGGGACACTGTTTGGCGGATCCCTGAAATTTACGACCTGGTTAAAGAGGCCAGTTCTTTATCGAGATAAGCAAATATTTCTTCAACCGTATTGCAGACTTGAAACAGATCTAAAGTTGATTCATGAATAAATCCTTCTTCGGTCATTTTATCCATGGCTTTCAAAAGCAGATCATAGTAGCCGTTCAAGTTCAGCAAAACCAGCGGAGCATCAAGCTGACCGAGCTGTTTTAAAGTCAGAATTTCGTAAAATTCTTCCAATGTGCCAATCCCGCCGGGTGTGGTGATAAAGGCATTCGAGAGAGATTCCATGAAAGCTTTACGCTCCCGCATTGTTCGAGTGTAGATCGTGTCATTGCCGTTATCATAGAGGACCCCTGGCTGTCTGAAAAAGAAGGGAGCAATGCCAACTGTATCGCCGCCAAGTTCATGGGCACCGCAGGTAGCTGCTCCCATCATGCCGGTATCGCCGGCTCCATTAACCAGCCGCCAGCCGCGTTCAGCCAAGCCAGAACCAATTTTTCTGGCCGCTTGTAAATAACTGCTGGCTACATCGTTGCTTGCTCCGCCGTAAACGGCAACTCCAATTTGACGCATAATTCTTGAATTCTTCCTTTCGCACCAATCCATCTTGCAAAATGTCTGCCAGGATTTGAGGGTTCATTTCCAGCTTCCGTATGAATGTTCACTCAAAGACCTGCCACCCCAGCAAAACGCTGCCGCTTTTGGCCACAAATTGCTGGCAGGGGCCTATTTCAATCGTGAACAGATCAAAACCCAGGCCTGCTGGATCAAACGACCAGAGGCAGTGGGCTTTTTTTGGCGCTGCAACTATGGATCTGGTTATTTCTTGAGTATGAGATTGGCTTTATTTTGAAGCAAAAGCTGAGACTTTCGGATTCAAACGCCTCAGCTTTTGAAAAGTTTAAGACTTGGCTTTGCTGGATCTGGTTGTTTTCCTGGATTCTGATGTTCTCTTCGATTCGGGCGCGGCGGATTCTTTTTGGTTTTGAACATCAAGATAGCGGTGAATCTGCTGCATCTTGATGTCGGTTTCGTTGAGCATCTTGGCGCACTCTAAGAGTTCACGATTGACATAGTCTGAGTCTGGCAGGTCTTTTTTATAACGCAGCTGGTGCTCCAGGGCAGCCCAGGAATCCATTGCAGTTGTCCGCAGCTGGATTTCACAAAGGACGGGCCGACCGTTGGTTGCATCACATCGCCCAATGACATGCAAAGAGCGATAGCCGGTTTTTTTCGGGTGCTTAATGTAGTCTTTGATTTCCAGGATCTGGTAGTTTTCGATGGTGGAAAGGGCATCGACGAGGGAATAGATATCATCGATATACGATAAAATCACCCGCAGTCCAATAATGTCATGCAGGTTTTGGCACGCGGAAGCCGCCGAAACCTCGAAACGGTAGCGGACCAGCTTTTTCTCGATGCTTTCGCGCGACTTCAGGCGGCTGGAAATCGAACGCAGCATTGTATGATGATGATCGCGTTCAATGGAATATTTTAGATTCAGCAGTGAGGTCAGCAGATATTCCTGCGTTCTGGAACAGGTATAGAGCATTTCATCCCAGTCATCAGTCGTCCATACTGCACGATCAGGCATGGTAGCCCTCCTTTCGAACAAAGTGAAGTACGGTTTGGGTGGACGTCTGCGGATCATATCCATAGCCAAGCTCATGGAAATGAACCAAATCCTTTGGGTCCTGAATCTGGTTTTCAGCCATCCAGCGCACCATGGCGCCCCGGGCTATTTTGACATACACCCCTTTTTCCTTCCGCTTGCCATCTTCCAGCTCAAAAAAACGGGGTGTAATCACGGGCTGGAACGTCTCTACGCACCGGGAATATTCTTTAGAAGCTAAATTGATGACCACATCATCATCTAAAGCATTCACGATCTTCTTGCCCCAGAACTCATACAACTGCATTGGGATGCGCTGCTGCATTTCCAGACGATAAGGTACAATCCCATCTAACGGCCGCAGCAAGCCATACATTGCAGAAATAATTCGCAGATGCTCGTTGATGTAGGCCCATTGCGCATCATCAAATACATCTGGAGCCATCGATTGGTAGGCAATGCCGCTGTAACTGAGCAAGGCAGGGGAGGCAGGTGGAAAGATCCCTTGTTTCTGGCGCTCCTGCTCTTCCCAGACAGGCATCATGGTTTTTTGGGAACATTTATACAAAGTCTGCAGCTGATCGAATGTCATCGCCGCCAGCGTATTGAAAAGCTGATTGTGCTCATTCATAAAGAGCGGTGTAGAGATCAAAAAGCCATGGTCTTCACAAAGCTTCATTTTTTTGGCAGGGGAAATTATTATTTTCATCAACCCTATTATAAAGAGAAGCAGGCATCAGAACACAAAAAATGGCATGGATAGTCATTAGGCAGGATAAGCAGGAATTGGGTAGACCCTAGGATATGGGATAAAATATTTCATAAAAGTGAAAATAGAAATAAACAATCCCTACCCAGCGTTTCTCAAAAGCAGAGTGGTATTCTTAAGATTAAGAATGAAATGATTTCCAGTTTGCGCACTGTTCCTGTAAGCCGCTGGTCAATGGATCAGCAAGAGAAACTGGAAAGGATGCAAGTCATAAATGTCTGCTTTTTGGATCGAAAGGAAAGCTTTGAATGCTGAATTTCAACTTGGATCCGCTGGGATGTTAACTGTAATCGTTTTTCGGATATTTTAGGATCATTTCGTAATTTGGCTCTTTATTCTTCGTTGTTATATCCATAGAAAGACAAACTCGATTTAGACATGAGTGCCTGAAGCTGTTATGAGCTGACTAGATTCGGATGACTGTCTTCTGTCATGGCTTTCTTTCGTCATCAATCAATCGTTCTTATTTAGAAAAGTTGTCTTCTTATTAAAGGGGTAAGAATACTCAGATGAAAATTTAAATCTAAAAAAAGAAGAAAATTTTCGCAAAAATGAGAGCAGACTTGGAAATCCTGCATATATTCATGTGCCAAGACTAAAATACTCTTCTATCAAACTGATCCTGATCAATTGAAAATGGAGTGTTTCCTTGGTCAGACAATACGAGGAGAAAATTGATGAGTGATTACTGTGTTCCCTGGCAGGGAAGCTTGCTGTACGAAAGAGAAGAAGAATATATACCCACTACAACGGCTGTATTTGATAAAAGAAACCAAAATGGCGATGTACTGGAAAAGTTTAGATTGAACATCCAAAGAAGTATTGAAGTTTATAACTGTGCTCTCCATTGGACACTCAAGCAGGTCTTATATACCTGGGATGGTGAAAAATATAATTTCAAAGGATTGAAGAAAAAGATCCAGCGCCGCTATAACCTCAAGAACAGAGTAGCTGATACATTGATCAGTGATGTTCAAGGTATTTTAAAATCACAAAGAGAATTAAAGGGAACAGAACTTGAAGGCATCAACTTAAAAATTGAATCTTTAGAAGAAGAAATCGCCGAATTAAAAGAAATAGCACCACTCGCCGCGACCCCTAATGATGAAAATTGGGAGCCTGATGACGTAACCTTCTGCTTTTACTATAATGTTGCGCGTGAAGAACTTTGAGCACGTTCTCTTTAGTTACAGATG
>JADGIS010000047.1 GCA_015233825.1 Erysipelotrichaceae bacterium RD49 | reverse complement strand
CCAAAAAGTTTCAGACGAAGAGATGGATGCCATCGATATCACATACTTTGGGAAAGTAAATAAATGGAACTATCGAATCAAAGGGTTCAAAAGCTGACTTATAGGGACTTATTTTCAAGGCGTTCCTTATGATTCTCTTGAACAAAAGTGCAAAGCCATTGAGCGGCAAAAATCTATATTCCACTTTTTCAATCTGACGATTTGGCCCTTATCGAGTAGTCACAACGCGCAAAAACTAGAAAAGAGAGATCTGATGCAGGAAAAAATATATGAGACAAACAAGGGAAAAATTCATTACTGGATAAATCGTAAACCTGGCCATGGAGAATTTACTCTGGTCTTTTTACCTGGATTGACTGCTGACCACCGGCTGTTCAATGCCCAGCTTGATTTCTTCCGATCTAAATATCCAATCTTGGTATGGGATCCACCTGGTCATGGACTGTCCTGGCCTTTTATACTTGATTTCACTCTAGAAGATAAAGCCAGATGGCTGGAGGATATTCTTCTCCAGGAGCAAGCAGCCTCCCCTATTCTGGTGGGGCAGTCCATGGGCGGTTATGTTGCACAAATGTATTCGATGCTCTATCCCAACCGAATCAAGGGCTTTGTATCTATTGACTCTGCTCCCCTTGAACGGAAATATAGTACAGACATTGAAATCTGGCTGCTCAAGCGAATGGAGCCTGTATACCATCTTTATCCATGGAAACTGCTCTTGTGGTCAGGGACACGGGGCGTTTCCTGCACGAGCTATGGGCGTACCTTGGTGAAAGACATGATGATGACTTATCAATCAGACAAGAGCCGATATGCCCGACTGGCTGGACATGGATTTCGAATCCTCGCACAAGCCATTGAGCAGGATCTCTCTTATCCAATTCCCTGTCCGGCCGTTCTCATTGCTGGCAAAAAGGATAATGCAGGCTCATGTAAACGCTATACAAAAAAGTGGCACAAAGAAACTGGTTTACCACTCTACTGGATCGCCAATGCCGGCCATAATGCCAATACTGACGCACCAGAAGAGGTTAACAAAATCATTGAGAATCTGGTTGAGCAATCTGCCCAAACCGCAAAGGACGGCCTCTTAACCAAAAATCCTAAAACAGCCAAAAGATGAGCTGTTTTTAAGCGGTTCTTGCTGATGGATGAATCAGCGTTTCAAAGAGATGAAATTTTGACCGGATGGATTTACTGGCCCAATAGACGGATCCTCCTTTTCCCTGCTATAGAGCATCTTGCGCAGCCAAGATTGATCTGTCTGAATCACACGTCTCATTCAATCGAACGCAGATACTCCAGCAATTCTTGTTTTGAAAGTGGCCTGTCATGGGAGAGGATGCACCAATCGCAAGCTGTCGAATCGATCCTCTTCATGAGCGAACAGAGTTTCTTTCTGTCCATATCGTTGTTATTGAAAAAATCTTCACTGGTGGAGTCCCGTGAACTACTCGGCCATTCAATGACCGAGTAGTTCACATGATGTTTTGTTTGCAAATTAAAAACGCAGTGAACTAAGAAAAGGGCTTTTATCAGAACCATCTCCATCTCAAAGCAGCCAGATAAAAGAGAGCGTCAAAGGGCCGGAATGGTAGCCAATCTTCAGTTCTGTCATGATTTTCCTGAAAAGAATCCAAAACATTTGCTTATTTATTCTGTTTGACCAGCCGTCTGGTGCTTGCGGCAATCCGGGCTTTATTTGCTTCTTCAAGTGTCTCGAACACCCAGCTTTCCCAGGGAATGCCCTGTATCCGGCTGCCGGAAGCCCGACCATTTTGTCCAGCAGAAAAGCAAAAAGTCCTGCACAAAGGGAGCTAGCTCCCTTTGTGCAGGACTTTCTTGATTGTATCTTGACAAACCTGACCCGTTTACAGGGCAAGGGCTTCTTGGTTTGCAAGACTCATAAACCAGTCAGTAAAAACTATCCTCACCGTTCCGAGTGGTTGTTAAAAATCGTAGCGCCCTTTGACTGAAGGATTTTCGATTCCAAAGACAGAACCGGCTTCATCCGCTTCCGAATAAGCGCTCTTCTGCGCATAAACGATCTCCAAACTGTATAGTCCAGAACGGGAAGAATCATAGGGATCATGCACATAGACCATGCCATTTTCGTCATATCCATAAACCAGAATCTGATGATCGATGGAGGTACTCGCAAACAATCCAGGTCCGGCTGTTAAAGAAATCATGCCGCCGGCCTTTAAAATCGCCCGGGACTCTTCCAGAGTCATATAAGAGTGGCAGACAAGACCATATTTTTCGGCAAGCCATGGAATCCCATCGGTCACCGTACCTAACGGTTTGCTGCCAAAAACATCTCCGCTCAGGTATCCGGCTGCCTGAAGCGCATAGCCAAGTTCGAGTGGTGTTGTCGAAGCCGGAGTAAGAGTGTTGAGAATACAGGACATCACAGTCGGTACGCAGCCAAGCTGGGAAAAACTGATATTGGTAAAAATGACATCTCCCCAGCGAGGATCAGTCTGCATGTAACGGTAAACCGAAGTAAATGCAGATTTTTGGATTGTGCCATCGCTTCCAGGAGTCAGGATGACAGAACCGATCCGTTGAACGCCTAGATCGATCTGGCCCTGCCCATCTAAGAAAAAAGCAGTCCCATTTCTTGAAACGTATGTACAGGAAGTCAGCATCTGGTAATTCTGGTCAAAAACCCGGGTCTGGCCATGGACACTTACCATTCCCTGACAGGCTTTGCCATCCAGGCCAAAGTAATATTTCTTCTGGATTTGCGGATGGTCGAGCAGCAAATCGGTCATCATGCATCCTGTATCGGGATCAAAATAATATAGATTGCTGCCAATGAACTGCAAGCCGGTTGCATAAGTGCCATCGGCTTTTTCATAGACAGTTCCTGTCTGGCCGTTGAATGTGGTCGTTTTCAGCTCAGCAGGCGGCAGGGCAAAAAAAGCGATACCTTCCGGACGCCAACCCAGCCGGGCCAGTGTTTCATATTCACCAGCATCTGTTGTGTAGTGATGGGTACCGGCTCTTTTTTCGTTCGGGTTATACAGGCGATAGACGCAGGTAGTCTCTTTGGGATCGGTAGACCAGGCAATTCCTTCATCTTTCCACCCGGCATTTACCAGCGAGTCGCGTTCATTAGAGTCAAGCGTGTAATGGTGATCGCCTGTGTTGGGATTATACAGCCGAAATAAAGGCGCTCCGTCTTCAGACTGATTGATATACCAGTTCACGCCTTCGTATCTCCAGGTCAGACGCATCAGCGTATCGCGCTCAGCTTCGGACAGAGTGTAAAAATGTTCGCCGCTGTTCGGATTGTACAGCCGAAAAACAGGGGAGAGGGAAGAAGAAACAGTCTGAGCTTCATTCTGCGTTTCCCTCCTGCTGCTCATTGAGTGATCTTCACCGGATGGACGGTCAGAGCTGGAAGCAGGATTTTGAAGTTTATCCTCTTGTTGAGTATTTTCCTGCACAGTGATCTGGGATCCAGACATCTTTGAACCTGAGGAATCAGAAGCAGAAGAGAAAGTCGAATCTGCCTGATGATTCTGACTGTTAGAGGATGATTCTTCAAACTGCTGGTCTTCGAAAATGTCGTCCGCAGCGAGAACCGGACTGCCGACAGACTGAAAAAGCAGCAGCCCGCTAAGTGTCAACTGAATTGTTCTTTTCATCTGATTTTTTGGCAGGGATACATCCAGATCAGGCCATGAGGCCGAGATGGAACGGAACTGCCAACTCCTACTTTCTTTCAGAAGTATCCTGCTGCGCTTCAGACAGTGCAGTGCCAGATCATTCATCCGCTTTTACAAATTAAAATTTGTTTTTATGAGGCACGAAACTAATGCCATCGCTGTGATCAATCCAGCTCGAACTGTTTTGGTTCAGCGTCAAACCTTTGTCAGAACGAATCAGAAAAGGATTGAATGCTCGTAAATTGCAAATATTTTTATACCAATGCCCTTTTAGCCTGATGAACAGAATTTGATGTCTGATGAAAACGAAGCATTCCTTTTTAGGTCAGCATCTTGCCATTAACTGAAAGCCTGGATCTGCTTCTGGTCCTTAAGCCAGTTGAGTTGGCGCCTCATCGTGGCTTTGCCATTTTATGAACGAGGTGATTGTTTTTGACTTTTGGCCAGGGATCGGGGCTCCAGATTTTGCGTGGGGAGCAGCATTTTCACCAAATGAAATTTTCTTTTTAAGCCAGATTAGAATTTTCGTAAAATCACAGCTTCCACTCCAACACAAGATTATTTTTTTGCCAGTATTGTAGCATGATGAAAAGTGATGCTTAAAACAATAATTCAATAACAAAAAAGAAATTTAATTTATGTAAGAATATCAATAATTAATAATCATTGATGATTGGAATTCATAAATTATTTATTGTGAGAGGAGATATTTTCATCGTAAAATGGTTGGCGGGTGATAAAGCAGGTACTTTTCAAGTCAGTAAGGATGTGTTAACCAGGAATTCTTAACGGACCACACAGATTGCGCAAGAACCAAAAATCCTCCCAAAGTACAATACAGCCTATTTTCCGCCTGATATAATCGCAGATTTAATCTTTAGAGAATTATATCCAAGCATCTTTCAATCGGTTGTCAAAACCAATTTCAGTTAAGCAAGCCAATATAAAAACCACCATCCGTATACAAATGGTGGACAATATTAACTAGACAATACTAACTATCGGAAACTAAGGAACGTCTGCCTTTTCCCTCTTATAAATCGGAATTTATCTATTCATCAGTTCGAGCGTTTTTTCAAAAGATATATACTCTGCATATCTTTCCCTCCATAATTGTATATTCTACAATAGGAAAGCAGGCGCAGTAACTTTTCTTCAGTCTTATTCAGCAGACCCCCTCGAAATCCACAAATATCATCACAAGCCAGGTTTTGAGACAAAGAAAAATGATCGAAAATATAAAAAGACCCAATAGATATATCTATCGGGTTTATTTATAAAATGGTGCGGTTGATGCGATTCGAACGCACACGGGTCGCCCCACTGCCGCCTGAAGACAGCGTGTCTGCCATTTCACCACAACCGCAAGTTTTTACTGCTTGATCATTCTAACATCCCAGAACCCTGGATGCAAGTTTTTTTGATTTTTATTATGGATTGGACGAAAGATTTATAATGAATTTAAAAGTCACTTATTCTATTTATATTCTAGATAATTAGAAATTGTATTTGCTGCCATTCAATCAATTTCTTGTTCTCATAAAACCAAATCGATTTCAATAACGAACAATAGCAGGGAGCTTGTTTGCTCGGCCTGCTATTGTGTCATTACCTGGTGTTTCTTACTCGATCTATGGTTGGGATTCGTCGTCATCTTAAGTCCCATGCAGGTTCAGGTCGTTTGGCAGGGCTTATTTTGGGTTGAGATCGATAGTGTTTTAGAGTTCTGGCAGCTGGCTGCCGATATCCCTGCGGTAGAACAAGTCATCGCAATGGATATGCTGGGCAGAATCCAGGGCGTTTTGGGCAGCCTGTTCTACGGTTTTGCCAATACCAGTCACAATTAAAACACGGCCGCCGTCTGTTTCCAGGCCGTCTTCACCGTTTTTCGTATGGTTCAGGTATAAATCCCCTTCAAAATCTTCGTCAATTTCAATCGGGCAGCCTCTGGTTACCGCCTGTGGGTATTCATTTCCAGCCATCACAACCGCAACAGATGCATTATCAGACCATTTAAGAACCGGCGTCTGGAAATTTTTCAGATCTTTCCAGCCTTCCAACAAGTCAGATTCCAGCAATGGGAAGATGGCACTGGCCCCTGTTTCAGACAGGCCGGCTTTCATATTGACACAAACCGGTCTGCCATTGGAGATAATGAATTCCCCGGATAAAATTCCCGTATAGTTATATCCATTCTTGATCATCTCTTTTAAGAACGGAACCAGAATCGTTTCGACTGCTTCCGGAGCAATTTTCTGGCTGAGCTCATGGGCGGGAATACAAATGGTCCCCATGCCTTTGGCTTGCGGGTCGTCTTCGTGTTCGTAAACGCCGCGGATCACCGCAAAGGGAGCCAGGGGAAGAACTCTGTCTTTCCAGACGAGGACGGGCAGATTAAAACGCAGACCGTCGACAAATTCGGAGATCATGACCTGCTGGCAGCCATCATCAAACCATTCTTTTAGCATGTCTTCGCCTTCGTCTTCGTTATAAGGAATTCCAAATCGTTTCTTGCCGGTTGTTTCTTTAAATACGAGTGGACAGCCTACCTCATCCAAAAATGCTTTTGCTTCTTCAAAGTTGTTTTTCACGACAAAGTCTGCAACAGGAATCTCATTGTCTTTCATGAGTTGTGCCCAAAAGGCTTTGTCGTCAATTACAGCCGCGCTCTTGGCATCAGGCGCAATCACATTCCAGCCCCGGCTGGCGAGTTTTTCTTTCCAGCCATCTCGGATCAGGTATTCGTCAAGGATCAGAATCTCGTCTGGGTCTACCCGCATAATGGTGTCCAATATGTCCTGGGGATTGTACGGATCTGGCATTTCTTCCATGGACTGCTCAAACTGCACAGTCATGGGATTTCCCGGACAGACAAGAATCTGATGGTTTCCAGTCCGCTCAAGAGCAGCAGCAAGAGCCTGCTCTTTGGCGTTCACACCAATCATGATAACTTTCATAGTTTTTGCCTCTCTTGTTTGCTTATAATACCATGCATATTTACAGAATTTTTATCGCAGTGGGAGCTAAGATAAAGATTGCTTCTAAATTCGGGGATCTGCACCCATTTTGGCAGATTCTCGGTTGGCTTTTTCCCACATTGTTTTCTCAATCCTGCGTTTTTCTTATACTAAACTACCTCGAAACTCTCTGTGCGCGCTTTAGAAACTTTTGGTGAATTTTTACTGAATAATCAAGGAAAATCCGCATTCTTTGATACACTCATAAAGAACCCGTGAGCAGCTCTCGCAAGCTGCTCAAGCTTAATGCACAGGTTGAGTTTATCTTCATGATCATCCAGGACGGTTTTCCAATTTAGTTCGTCTTACTATCAAATTAAGAAAGGGGAGATTTTTCATGGCCGCCTCGAAGCCTGTTTCGAAAAAGAAGAAAAAGAAACGCAAATACCGAATCCACTGGGGCCGGATTCTTGCGCTTTTGCTTGTCACAATTTCGGTTCCAGCTGCCCTGTACATGGGCTTCCGGTATTTCTTTGATCCGCTTGCGCTCAAAACGGATCACTATATTGCAGAATACAAACAAACCTTCGATCCCTATGACAATATCAAATCGGTTACATTTGATTCAAAAGAGAACGTTGTCTTCAAAGGGGATGTCGATACCCAGACCCTTGGAACCACCCAAGGTTCTTATGAATACCGGGGGAAAACGTATCCTTTCACTATCGAAGTCAAGGATACCACGGGGCCGGATTTAGTTTTACGTGATGTGACAACGGACACTGCTGCCCTTGTTGAAGACCAGGACTTTATCGAATCTTCTTCGGATGCTTCACAATTTACAGTCCGCATCGATGGCAATACCACGCCAGGGCAGTCCGGGACCTATCCGATTACTGTAACGGCTAAAGATCAATATGATAATGTCACCACCAAAACGGCTAAACTGATCCGCAAAGCGGATACCACTGCGCCAACCATTGATAATTTCAAAGAGAAGGTCTCCATTCTGGCTGGTGATTACTTCCAGCCGGATTCTTATCCTGTCCAGGATGACCTGGATCCTGCTCCAGGCCTTTATGTAGATACTTCCCAACTGGATCCGGCTACTCCTGGGGTCTATACGGTCAACTACACCACCTCTGACCGCTCGGGAAACCAAAAGACCTATAAGCAGGAAGTCACCATTGAAGAAAATCCTGATTTAGGCAAGAAAATCTGCTACTTGACCTTTGATGATGGTCCTTCTGGGGTGACCCAGGAAATTCTGGATACCTTATCCGCCAATGGAGCTGTCGGCACTTTCTTTGTTACCGCAGCCAATCCTGAGCATTACGACATGATGAAAAAAATCGTGGATCAGGGATCGGCCATCGCTTTGCATACTTACAGCCATGATTACCCCAGCGTCTATGCCAATGAAGACGCCTACTTTGAAGATCTGCAGAAAATCAGCGACCTGGTTGAACAGCAGACCGGCGTCGTTTCAGATGTGATCCGCTTTCCCGGCGGTTCGTCCAACATGGTTTCTGCCGAATATAACCAGGGCATTATGTCCAGGCTCGTCAACGATGTTGAAAAACGCGGGTATGCCTACTTCGACTGGAACGTCGATTCCACCGATGCTTCAGCCAATGGCGTCGACCCTGCGACTTTGGTTGCCAATGCCACATCGGGAATCGGCATGGATGATGTGGTCATTTTGATGCATGATACGGATGCCAAACAAACCACGGCCCAGGCTCTGCCGCAGATTATCCAGGCCTATAAAGACGCTGGGTATGTCTTCAGACCATTGACCACCCGCAGCAGGCCCGTTCATCATACCGTCAACAATTAATCGTCTATCTTCGGCCTTTGAACGAGCATGGCAGGATTTTCACATGACGCAATAAAACCGAACTTCTTCGATTCGCAAATCGAATGAAGTTCGGTTTTTCTTTACCAAAATGAATTTTGTTTCCTGAATTGAGAATCGAAAATTCAAAATCCCTTTTGCCTTAAATTCCGGTAATGAAATGGAAGGCTTCCGTCGAAGCAACGACACCATCGGCGGCTGCGGTTACAATCTGGCGCAGTTCTTTGGCTTTACAGTCGCCGGCGGCATAAATTCCGGGAATTGCAGTAGCCATTTTATCGTTGGTGACGATATAGCCGTTTTCATCCAGAATGCCTAAATCTTTGGCAAAGGATGTTTCCGGAATATGGCCGATAAAGGGGAAGACTCCCTGGCAGGGAACGGTGATTTCCATGTGGTCTTCGACATTTTCCAAAACGATGCCGGAGACTTTGCCATCTGTCAGCAGAATTTCTTTTGGAACATGGCGTTTGATGACATGGATCTTGTCGTTTTCGTACACTTCTTTCTGGGCTTTATCGCTCGCCCGGAATTCATTGCGGCGGATGACGATCGTGACTTTCGAAGCGAAGCGGGTTAAAAACTGGGCTTCTTCCAGTGCCGAATCGCCCCCGCCGATCACAACAACTTCCTTATTGCGGAAGAATGCACCATCGCAGACCGCGCAGAAGCTTTCGCCATGACCAATTGCATCCTGTTCACCAGGAATATTCAGCTGTCTTTCCTTTGCACCGGTACCAATCAATACGGCTTTGGCATTGATTAATGTGCCATCTTTCAATTGAACTTGTTTTTCTTTGGTGATTTTTTCAACTTCCCCATACATGTATTCAGCACCAAACGATACGGACTGCTGGTACATTGCAATGGCTAAGTCTGGTCCTGGTACGGCGGGTACACCGGGATAGTTTTCTACCATATAGGTTTTGAGCAGTTTTCCGCCTGGGGCAGAACTGTCGATCATTAACGTTTTTAAGCCTGCACGTGAAGCATATAGAGCGGCCGCCATGCCTGCTGGGCCAGCGCCGATAATTACCAAATCGACTTGTCGATCCATAGATTCTCCTCCTTCAGTATTGTCTTGAGCTGTAAAAGATCCTGAATGATTTCACAACCCTGTTCCTGCTGTAAAGCTTTCATTTGTGTTTCGTCTAAAGTATACCCTGTTGAAAAGAAAGCCGTATTCCTTGCGGCCTGAATATCTGCTGCATTGTCTCCAACATAGATCACCGCATCCAGCGGGTAGCCCATTTTCGTGGCGGCCTCGATTAATCCGTCCGGTCTGGGTTTGCAGGCGGGCTGGTCTTCCTTGGCAAAAACTGCTTGAATATAGGGAGCTAGATGACAGGCTTCAATCCCCATCATCACCGGCTTGCGGCGCTTGTTGGAGACGATGCCAATGGTATAGCCATCACTGGCCAGATCATGAAGCAGTTTGTTGGCATGAGGCATTTCCTTGACCATTTCATCATGCAGCGCAATATTGATCTCTTGATACAGGTCGATTACATCCTGCACCTCATCTTCGCTAAAATAACGTGAAAAGCTCGCTTCTAAAGTTGGCCCGAAAAAAGAGTACAATTCCTTTTCACTGAGGGGATAGTCGGGCTTGAGCTGCTTAAACACCCGGCGAAAAGTCTCAAACACCAGCGGTCTGGAATCAATAAGCGTTCCATCCAGGTCAAAAAGCAAAAGCGGCTTTTCTTTGGGCTTGATGGCATTCAAAAGCATATATCCAAGCGCCCCGATTAACGCCAGGCCAAGCATCACCCAGCTGGAATGGCCGGCAATTTCCAAAGCCAGCCCGCAAAGAATCAGGGCTGCAAAGTACATCTGGCCAAAGCGCTTGTAATAGCGAAGCGCAAACACCTGGCGCAGGAAAATAAATCCACCAAGCAAAAACAGCTGAGCCAGAATGGAAAAGAAATCATTGGACTGCCCCGCCAGCAGCACAGCCACGCCCACCGGCATCCAAAAGCCTACCGCATCGAGAAAGCGAAGCTGATGATACGGGGTGGGAAGGACGATTCCCGCCAGACTCATCGCTAAAATCAAAGCCAGGCATGAATCATACACCAGCATCGTACAAAGCAGGGCCAGAATCCCGCCAATGATCAGGACAATCGTCCGCTGGGCCCGCTTCATTCCCCACCTGGCCAGCGTACTTGAAATCCCCAGTCCTTCAATGAGCATTGCAGCCAGCCAGATCAGCAGCCAGGCAATGCGGCTTGAACCCAGTAAAAAGGTTGTCTCCATATCCATCTTCCCTTTCCTTCATTTTTTCATTTTTGATTCCTTCAAATTTTCTTTGGATCCATTTGAAATGGTCATACTGCCCAAGCAATCTGCCCTTTCTTCCTTGCATCTTCCATTCACGTATCCTTATCAAAACACAGAAAGAAGATCCAGGTCCAATTTGTGCACCTCTCTGTTGATTGGCATCCATTCCAGATTTTATCCAAAGCCTGTAGAGTTGATTCACTGAAGGAAGGGCCAACGATTCGGGAGAATGATCCAGGATGAAAAAAGGACTAGAGTGGATGGCTCTAATCCTGGCGGTTTTTCTCAATTTCTTTTAAGACGAGCTGCTCGAATTCTTTAGCGGAATCAAAGCCATCGAGCTGGAGAAGGTAATTGGTCACAGCCGTTTCAATAATGGTGCCCATGGGGCGGCCATAGGTAACCGGAATACGCAGCTTTACAATTTTAATGCCAAGATACTCGCTGTACTCTTTTTCTTCCAGACCGATCCGGTCATAATCGGCATCGGGATTGAACGGTTCAAGAGCAATTTCAAAATTGATGGTCGCACTGTTGGCAACGGAGGTAATGCCAAACAAGCGCTTGACATCGATAATGCCCACCCCGCGCAGTTCCATATAGCCCGAAATAATCTGGGCTGTCTTGCCAATCAGCGAGTTATGGATGCGAAAGATATCCACCCGGTCATCCGCCACCAGCTGGTGGCCGCGTTTGACCAGATCCAGCACAATTTCGCTTTTTCCCGTACCGCTCGCGCCGGTAATCAACACACCAATTCCATACACCCGGACCAGTTCGGCATGAACAAGCTGGCTGGGCGCAAGCTGTTCATCGAGATAGTTGGTGACATTGACCATCAGCTGGCTGGTTTTGCGGTTCGTTTCAAAGACCGGGAAATCCTTGCGGTCAGCGATTTCCTTTAACACCGGCGGACAGGGATGGTTGGTTCCCGTAATCAGAATACATGGCGTATCTTCGCCGGTTAAAAACTCGAAGACGCGGCGCTGGTTGATTTCATCCATTTCATCCTGGATATATCGATATTCCTTGCCGCCGATCACGATAATGCGCTTGGTTTGCGAGTTGGTGAAGTAACCGGCCAGTTCCAGGCCCGGGCGATTGATGTCGGGCAGTGTAATCACGCGTTCGAGGGCTTTGGGTGTTCCCGTGACCTGCTGGTAATTGAATTTTCTCTCCAAATCCCCAACTGTTGTTTTTGGCATGCCGGCTCCTCCCTTTCTTTATTGAAAACGTTTTCGGTATGATTCTAGCCGCTTTTTACGCGTTCGCCTATAGGAAATTATGCCTTTTTGGCAGATTGCGGTTTCTGCAGCATGTATTTCCTTGCTATCTAACCACATTTCACAGCATATTTTAAAGCGCCAAACAGAGGATCATCGATTCTATGCATTTTCCGGCCTTTTTTTCCAATTTGGTCCCGGGCAGGACACTCTTCTTGCCTTGCCAACGGCAGTATAAAGATTGAATTTCTTGTCTCAATCGATCCAATCCATTTTCTCTTCCAACCCTGCGTCTGTTTTCAAAAGATAGACGAGTTATTTCTCATCCGAATTCAAAGAACAGCCGCTTCACAAATTGACAGGCCAAAGTTGAAAAGGCCTGGATTTAACCGTCAAGGATTGGCTTGGCTCTTATGATATGACTGTAAACGGCCCGAAAAAAGCTGATGTTTTTTGGCAACTCCAAGAAAACACCAGCTTAGCATGATTTTTCGTTTTAGCTTCAAAAGAGTAACAAGAAAGCTCTATTCAACAATTTCCGCGTCGATGACCTCATCCGTGGATGGCACCAAGCTTTGTGTCTTGTTTTCAAGCAGCGGCTTGAGGTACTTGCCGGTATAGCTGTCTGGGCAGGCTGCAATTTCTTCCGGCGTACCGGTTGCGACGATCGTTCCCCCTTCGTCACCGCCTTCGGGTCCGATATCGATGATGTAGTCCGCATTTTTAATCACATCCAGGTTATGCTCGATGACGATGACCGTATTGCCGGTATCCACCAGTCTTTGCAAAACCTCAATCAGCTTGCGGACATCGGCTGAATGCAGCCCGGTAGTGGGTTCGTCTAAAACGAAGACCGTTTTTCCAGTCGGCTTTTTTTGCAGTTCGCTGGCCAGCTTGACGCGCTGCGCCTCACCACCCGAAAGAGTCGTCGCCGACTGCCCAAGCTTGATGTAGGACAGGCCGACATCGCTTAAAGTCTGCAGTTTATGGCGGATTTTTGAAATCTGGCTGAAGAAGTCAATCGCTTCTTCTACGGTCATCTCCAGGACATCTGAAATGGTCTTGTCCTTGAATTTGACCTGCAAGGTTTCCTCGTTGTAGCGCTTGCCATGGCACACGTCGCAATCCACATAAATATCCGGCAGAAAGTGCATCGAGATCTTGCGGATGCCATCACCCTGGCAGGCTTCACAGCGGCCGCCTTTGACGTTAAAGGAGAACTGCGATTTCGTAAAGCCGAGCAGCTTGGCTTCCTTGGTTTGCGCAAACAGATCGCGGATATCATCAAAGACGCCAACATAGGTCGCCGGATTGGACCGGGGCGTGCGGCCAATCGGTTCCTGGGAGATTTCGATCAGTTTATCGATCTCCTCCAGGCCTTGAATCTCTTTGGCCTGGCCCGGCTTGGTGCGGACTTTGCCTAGATGATGCTGGATGGTGCGGGTGAGCACTTCGGTCACCAGCGAAGACTTGCCCGATCCGGAAACGCCTGTCACTACGGTCAAGGTTCCCAATGGAAAGGATGCGTTGACATGTTTGAGGTTGTTTTGGGTGGCATCGATAATCTTTAATTCTTTGCCATTGCCCTGGCGGCGCAAAGCCGGGGTTGGAATGGTTTCCTTGCCGGATAAAAAGCGGCCGGTAATCGAATTGTCGTTGGCCATCACTTCCTCGGGCGTTCCCGCAGCCACCACGCTGCCGCCATGAATGCCGGCACCCGGACCGATGTCCACGATATAGTCGGAAGCACGCATCGTGTCTTCATCGTGTTCCACGACAATTAACGTATTGCCCAGATCGCGCATCTGTTTGAGCGTTCCAATCAAACGGTCATTGTCGCGCTGGTGCAGGCCGATCGAAGGCTCATCCAATACATACATCACCCCCGTCAGGCGAGAGCCAATCTGGGTCGCCAAACGGATGCGCTGGCTTTCTCCGCCCGAAAGCGTCGAGGCCAGGCGGTCCAAAGTCAGATAGGTTAAGCCGACATTTTTCAAAAACTGCAGGCGCGAGCGGATTTCTTTTAAGACAAGATCCGCAATTTTAGCCTGGGTTGATGTGAGCTGCAGGTGGTCAATGAAATCGATCGCCTGATTGACACTCATCTGGGTCCATTCATAAATATTCTTGCCGCCGATGCGAACCGACAGCACCTGCGGATTGAGGCGGGCGCCATTGCAGGAGGGGCAGACTGCTTCGGATAAGAAGGACTCATACCAGTCCCGGCTCCACGAACTGCCGGTTTCCAGATAGCGGCGTTCAATCATATCCGCTACGCCTTCAATCGGTTCATGATATTGGCGCTCTAATCCTTTGTTGTTGAAGATTGAAAACTCAACCGGCTCTTTGGTGCCATGTAAAATCGTATCCAGCTGCTTTTTGGTCAGCTTTTTGATCGGGGTATCCAGATCGATGCCTGAAGCTTTGCATAAGGCCTCCATCCGCTGCCATTCCTGGTTGAGCGTGCCGACTACATTTTTATAGTAAGCAATGCCCCCCTGGTTGATGGTGAGGTTTTTGTCCGGGATCAACAAATCGAGATCGACTTTTTGAATGGAGCCGATGCCTTTGCATTCCGGGCAGGCTCCCATGGGCGCGTTAAAGGAGAACAGCCTTGGTTCCAGCTTTGGAACCGAAAAGCCGCAGATTTTGCAGGCATAGTTCGATGAAAAGCGCAGGACCTCGTCATTGGTCTGCACTTCGACCATGCCATCTCCAATCTGCAAAGCGGTATTGATGGAGTCATAAAAGCGCGAACGATTGTCCCGGCGGATAATGCGGTCGACGACAACTTCGACATCGTGCTTTTTATTTTTTTCCAGCGGCTCCATCTCTTCGAGCATGCGGATTTCACCATCGACGCGAACGCGCAGGTAGCCTTCTTTCATCAGCTTGGCAAAGGTGTCTTTAAACGTGCCTTTTTTGCCCAGGGCGATCGGGGCTAAAATGGTCGTGCGCGAGCCTTCCGGCAGTTCCATCACCTGGTCGACCATTTCAGTTACCGTCTGGCCGGTAATGGGCTCGCCATGCTCCGGACAGTACGGAATTCCGATGCGGGCATACAGCAGACGCAGATAGTCGTAGATCTCGGTCACTGTACCGACGGTCGAGCGGGGGTTATGCGAGGTTGTTTTCTGGTCAATTGCAATGGCTGGTGAAAGACCGTCGATCTGGTCGACATCGGGCTTTTCCGAGTTGCCTAAAAACTGGCGGGCATACGAGGACAGCGATTCCATATACCGCCTCTGGCCTTCCGCATAAATCGTATCAAAGGCCAGTGAAGTCTTGCCGCTGCCGGAAACGCCCGTCATGATAATCAATTTGTCTTTGGGGATTTCAAGGGAGATATTTTTTAAGTTATTTTCACGAGCTCCCTGGATTTTAATTGAAGTTTCCATATTGTCTCCATTTCCTCTATTTGGACAGGATACCGGTGTTTCTTTTTGATCCTTTGATCCTGTTTCTTTTTCTCTGGATTTCTCTTTTATATTCGTCTTTTTTTGATTTCAAGTCCCGGTTTACACCTCAAACAGACACTCTCTTTTTCCTTGTTCAAGCCTGAAGGTCTCCCCAAAAAGCGTCAGGCTAAAAAGGCCTGTCCCTATGCTCTTGAGGGCGGGGGATGGTTTCCATGATTTTGAAGGGGCATCGGTTTTGAATTAGACCCAGAGCCTTGTACAAAATGGATCCAGATCGATGGGCAATGGAAGGAAAAAGAGCGTCGCTTCCTGGACCAGGCTTGGCGACAGATCGATTCAAGCTGGATGGATCTGTTTCAAAAATGAAATCAAACTTGAGAATATGAATCTATTTTACGCTGATTCAGCGAAAATTTCAGCGTAAAAATTGCGTATTATTCACAATCTGTGAAAGCGTTCTGCTTTGCAGCTTCTGACTTGACTTTTCGAAAAAAGAAGCTAGCAGAATATAAATCATATCTTTTTTCATCCCATAAATAAACACTTTTTATGCGTGTTCTGACCAAATTGTGACAGATTATGAAAACTATTCCACTCCTGCACATTCCATTCGAAAATACCGATCGTTTGATGGCATAATAATCCTGAACCAGAAAGAAAGTGATCAATCCATATGACAAAAAATAAAAATCTGAGCGACCTTGAATATCAGGTTACCCAGTTAGGGGCGACTGAACCACCGTTTACTGGGCAGTACTGGGACTTTGATCAGCCAGGTCTCTATGTTGATGTTGTAGATGGCACTCCGCTTTTTCTTTCCACAGATAAATTTGCCTCTTCGTGCGGCTGGCCTGCTTTTTCCAAGCCGGTAAACCGTTCCGTCAACTATTACCATGATCTTTCCCATGGCATGAACCGTGTTGAAGTCCGATCTGCACGGGCTGATTCCCATCTTGGCCACGTCTTTAATGATGGACCGGCTGATCAAGGCGGCTTGCGCTATTGCATCAACTCTGCAGCGATGCGCTTTATTCCCTATGAAGATTTAGACAAAGAAGGCTACGAAGCCTACCGGCAGCAAATTGACGAACAAAGCAAAGAATACAAATAAAAGGATTCAAAGCGAAAAAAGACCTCTTGAAGGCTGAACAGCCTTCAGGAGGTCTTTGCTTCTTCTTTTCCATCTCGATGCCAAACAAGGGAATTCGCTATTCAACATTCTCTCCATTGGAGTCGATGAGTTTCTTGTACCAGTAGAACGAATCTTTGCGCGAGCGATCAAATGTTCCGTTTCCTTCATCGTCACGGTCAACATAGATAAAGCCATAGCGCTTGCGCATTTCACCCGTGCCAGCCGATACCAGATCGATGCATCCCCATGGCGTATAGCCGATCAGATTGACGCCGTTGTCGATTGCCCTTTCCATCGCTTTGATATGCTTTTTGAAGTAGCCGATGCGATAGGGATCATGAATCGAGCCATCTTCCTCGACGGTATCATACGCACCCAGGCCATTTTCAACGACCATCATCGGCAGTTGGTAGCGATCGTTCATCAAGCGGTTCGATATCGTATTTGCGCAGTTCTTTGAAGACATTGCGATAGAATTCGATGCCCTCTTGATTGGGTTCATTTTCATCGCCATGCGGATAGAGACGGCTCCAGGAAATGGACATTCGAAACATCTTGAAGCCCATTTCGGCAAACAAGGCAATGTCTTCTTTATAGTGATGGTAAAAATCGATGGCGTCATGGTTGGGGTAGAAATAGTCATCGAGAACGGCGTAATGAGCACCTTCGGGCAGTGTGGTAAAGCCCCATTCCGGGTTGGCATGCGGATTCCCGTCTTTGTCGATCCAGGTTACCAGTCGATGGCTGGTATTGGAGCCACCAGTGGTGACATCCGTTTTGGCCGGACCGCGGCCGCCTTCATTTCAGGCGCCTTCCGCCTGGTTGGCAGCAATCGCGCCGCCCCAGAAAAAATTCTTTGGAAATGGCATGTAATCTCTCCTTGTCTTGCTCTGCTTTCTGTTGTAATCGTTTTCAGGAAACAAAACCGGACAGTTTTTACCGGATTGGCCGTCAAATCTTAAGACAGATTCACTCTTTTTCGCTTTGGCTAGGACGTAAGGAATAGTCCCTAATCTAACTGATTGTTTAACACAAGATAACATCTGAGTTCTGAAGCTTTCTTTTTATGACATGTTAGAATTTCTCTCAAAAGGAGGTTCGCTATGTCTATTCATTCAGAAAC
>JADGIS010000046.1 GCA_015233825.1 Erysipelotrichaceae bacterium RD49 | reverse complement strand
TCGCGCTGTCGCATATTCTGACTTACACTGTTTGTCTGCCTCGCGACTCTTACGCTTCCGCTATTTATGCTTGTTTTTTTTTTAAGGTTACGACGACCACCGAGATCTACACAAGGCTATTCGTCGGCAGCGTCAGATGTGTATAAGAGACAGGAGTTAATAACTGTATTTTTAAATTTACGTTAATAAAAGAATATCCGAAATACCCAATATGGCGGTACATCTCTACCAAAACCTAAATATTCAAAATTTCAGTATCGATCAGAAGCCTAAATCATTTAGATGCCAAAAGCGTAAGATTTAAAATGGTTAAATTATAGAAATCACCACTTACTTTCCGTACAAGAATGGATGTTCTTGCGGCTATCGTAAAACCCTAGACTAGTTTTTAAACGCTTTACATATTTCACTTTATACGATTTTAGTTAATTGACAATATTTTATAACAAAAACGTAAGCGATGGATAATTAAGCGTTGGATAGTTGGATCGGAAACTGGCTACTCGCCAGATCCATGGCCAATGGCGAACGGATCATTACGTGGGTTACAGAGAAATCCCCAGCAGTGATCGGTACAGGAACGATAAGCGCAGCCGTTGGTTCCACAAGTTAAGATATTACAGTGAGCACAATAAGTACTACTGGCATAGCACGTGCAATTTGCTCTTGTATTGAGCGGTTGTTGTAGGAATTGCATGATTATTCTGCCTCCGGTTTATTTGTCTGAGTGCTTTGGATGAAACCCTGAATTCGTTCGTCCAAGGTGTATTTATAGCGCGAGCATACTTTTTGTTTTTGCCACTGGTGAGGACACCCGCCAAGACAGAGTGGTAAATAAAAACAGTCTCGACACTCCTGATCCTGGGTAGCATCCTGCATCAAATACTTCAAAAAGACCGAATTGACCTCAACACCATCTTTCAGAGTCCCAGTTTTTCGGTCTTGGCGACCGATATCATCCCAGCATCGGTAAATGGATCCATCACATCCAATAACAGCTGAAAGCAGAGTATCGGCCTGGCAGCAATTAAAAAGTCGTAATGGATAAAGTAATCTTTCGTGATTGGGCATTTCAGAAATAAAACCAAAGTCAATTTGGGAGTATTCTTCAACTTCCAGACAGGTGCTGGAATCGTAGGTGTCAAAGATCGACTGCACATGCCCGGGGTAGGGATGGATCTTTTCTTCCATATGGTTTTCATAGATCCATTCTCGAATTCGGCTTAAGGAATCTACGTTCGTTTTGTCGATGTTGACTCGCAGGGATACCTGCGGCAGCTGATCGTAATTTTCGGATAAATTATGAATAATCGTCTGATACGTCCCCTGCCCGTCGGACAAAAACCGGCGTTGGTCATGCGTTGCTTTATCCCCATCTAAAGTCACTTGGATCATGCTCACTTTTGTTTTATTCAGCTTTTCGACATTCTTCTTAGAAAGCAGATACCCATTTGTGATCATCGAGGCGTTATAGGAAATATCATTCTTCTCACAGATTTCAATAAATTTCTTGCTCAGGTCTGCAATCCGCTCCATCTCCAAAAGCGGCTCACCACCATACCAGCAGATCGATAAGGCCTGAATCGATTGGGCCTGGCCTTCGACAAAACGAACCAATAAATCTGCAGTTTCATCACTCATTTTGCAATGAGAATAGGTTCCCTTTTCATAGCAGTAGACACAACGAAAATTGCAGTCTGCAGTGGGTGCAATTGTCAATGTCAGGTGCCGGCTTTGAAAGCGGCTTTGCTGCATCTCAAAGCGAATCAGTTCAAGCTCATCCATGCCGTCCTGCAGGATAAATCCTCCATACAGCAGCTCAGACAAAAACGGCGAATCTGCTGGAAGGCCAGATAGATCTTTGCTTGAGATCTGTTTTGCTTCTTCTAAAGATAATTTTGCAAGGGCCTGTGTCCTCGCGTTAAATAGATACTGCTCATTTTCAAAGGAATACACTCTATTGTAGTTTGATAGTTTGTATTTCATCTTTCATCTTCTTCCATATTAAGGTAACTGTTGTTCATACTAGAATTGATAGTTAACATTTTTATTCCGATTTTGGTGATGCTCTATCATCTGTGACTGCTAAAGTCTGATGGATAGGACAAAGTAATGAAACTATTAACCGTCCGGTTAACAAGGCGGCAGTAGAAATCTGGGTTACCCCTTTTTTCGCATTGCTTTTAATCCCCTTGCTTTTTACAATTAAAGTCTAAAACGGATTTGATAATTAGACAATATCTGGAAATCCGCGTACGAAATGGAAAAGATAATATGACTATATATGATAACCTTGGGCTTTTTGAGAAGTGGCTGCGAAAGAGTTACAGCTATTCTTTGGAAAATGTGGCACATGATATTGGAATCTCAAAAAGCTTTTTGAGTGACGCTGAAAGGGGAAGAAGACTTTTAAAGCCTGAAATTTTCGCCAGGTTTCTAAATTGATATGGAATTGATTTTTCTTTTAATAAATCATCGATAGATAAATCTAAATATTTATTAGATGTCTTCGTTTCAGCTTGGATAGACCGGGATTTTTCCGATGAAGAGAAGACCAAAAGAGAACTGGTGCTCAGTCGACCGGTCTTACAAAATTCAGCGGGATGCCTGTATTTGCTTCTGATCGATACCTTTTTGTCTGTTCATCTTTATTCTCAGGTCTCAGATGACCAAGTGGACGGATTTTTAAAAGAAATTGGGGACTACCTACCTTTCTTCTCACCGGATGAACAAGCTTTAATCAGTTTTCTTCAAGGTTTTGAGGTGATGAGAAGAAAGAAATATCAAGTGGCTTTGGATTATTATGAAAAAGCCTTGAGAAGACTAGATGGCAAACAATGGCCTGAACTTGAAGGGGTCATTAAATTTCATCTGGCTCACGTTCTGGGCGTAACTGTTTCTTTTTTTCAAGCCTATAAAACTGTCCAGGAAGCTCGTTCAATTTTTGCAAGTTATAGCAATCATATACGGATGATTTTTTGTGATAATAACAGCGCTTCTTATCTCATCAGTATGCATGAATTTGAAGCTGCTAAAGATTGTATCCATACTATACAGCGATGCCAGAAAAGATGGTTTCATGACAGTCTGATCTACTCAAATACAACGACCCTTATGATTATTGCCTTGACACTGGAAGAAAAATTTGAGCAAGCTGTTTAATTTTCCAGGGATCACCCTTTTCCGATTGAAAATGGCTTTATTGGAAATCTGTCACTGATCCCCTACTGTCATTACCGACTGGGGCAAAAAGAGGAGTGCTTGAAAAGCATTGAGGATTTATCTAAAGAAAAACCGACCGATGATGATCGCGCTCTTTTCGGAATTTTGAAGTGTATCCTGAGCAACGACTCTGAGACCATCGAAAGGGCGAAAATTAATATGATGCAGATTTGTATTGGGCAAAAGAACTGGTGCATGTTAATGGTCTTGTATCAGTTGATGATTGCCTACTATGAATCGAAAAATGAAGGAGAACTTCTCAATGACGCCTATCGCCAGCAAGCCCGAATTTACCGCCATCAGTTTCCTGCTTAGGAACCGCAGGAAAATAAGGTCCAATAGATAAGCCCCGATTTTACTGTATATAAAGTAGATAAAAAGTCTGTTCAGCGGGACTTAATATTCAGGAGATCCTTAGTATGGTTTTTAAAAATTGCAATCTTGAAAAATACGCGTCCAGAACCGAGCCGAAGTGTAAAGAATAATGCTTATTGTTCACATCCTATATTAAGATGGGCCTGACTAATGTAGGATTTAGTCAGTTTGTTCGCAGATTGTGAACAAAGATGATATTGGCTTTTTCTAGAACGCTAAAATAAAGATTGTACATGATAACTTTAACGATTTACTATTAGTAAACTATTCGGAGGCTACTATGGCACAATCGATATTTAACAAAGATAAACTTCATCTTCTGACTCTCTTGAACATCTGCCCCTAAGAGTTCGAAGGGCTATCGAAAATGGATGGTCAGGACCTTTTCACGACCATATCCTCTCGATCCTTAGAGAACCGGAAGTTGAGCTTCTGTTCAGCCCGCTCTATTCGCCAAACAGTAATACCAGACCCGCGACTCCAACTCATATTGTTCTGGCTCTTTTCCTCATCAAGCATCTTAAAGGATTGACGGATGAGGAACCATATTCCTGCGTCCATACAGATGTTGCTTTTCAATATGCCATTGGAACTGTCGGCTGGAGTGACCAGCCTGTTAACGAGCGCACACTCAATCGACTTCGGACAAAGTGCGAGCTTTACCGCCAGGAAACGGGCATTGATCTGATTCAGACTTTCTTTGACCAGCTTGCCAAAAAGCAGGTTAATCGTTACTTAGGCAGAAAGAGCCGAATTCGTATGGACTCCCTCAGGGTCAGCGGCAACGCCAGACATCTCTCGTCTGGGCTTATCTCATGTAGTTGTTTCTAATGCCGCTTTGGCTTTGGAGGAATACGGATACCACTCCATCCTTCCAGAAAGCATGCACCATTACCTGGATGACTTTGACGAGAATAAACCTGAATTCCCGTCTCCTTTTCAACCTACAAAATCCATGCACTTATTATATGATGTATAAATATATAATAAGTTGTTTTATATATTGTATTTAGCTTTCATCTTGAAAAAACATGACTTTTCAGATCCTGCATAGGTAGAATAGTTCCTCCCTACACAGGATCTCTGAAGTTAATACACAGATCAAGATATAAAAGCACGATACCTATAGTAGATATAGTAAATATTGCTTTTGAGCTTCTAGCTGTAGGTGGAATTATATCCGGGAATTTAGGATAAAGTGACTTACCATGACACACAAACCCCTCATGAACAGAAACTCGAAACTGCTATGAAAGACGCCTTCTATCTTTATACCCACTGGCCTAAAAAGCTGAAAGGCATGGAAGAATTTTCAATTCTGAGACGTTTTGTCAACGACCAGATTGAAACGGCTGAAGACGGTTCTTTTTCTAAAATCCGAGATGGCAAAGAGTTAAACAGCCGCACTTTGCCTAGTCCTGCTGAACCCGAGCAGACTTTTCGCAGAAAAGCAGGTAAGGACCATTAAGGCTGCTGCCATGCACCTTTTCAAGGTAAAAAACACTTACCACGTTCCGGCAACCGGACAAGCTTTATTTTTACGTGCCTGAAACAGGATGTTATTGGTTTTGGTTGAAACATGGGCCTATGAGCTTAAATCTTTAACCTGGTGAATGTTGTAAGCCTATTGAGATATAGTCCAGCCATGAGTTCTTTAAAGATTTCTTGAAGATCTTCTTTTAGGTTCAGGGCAAATCGGGATTTTAGGCTGTTCATGAAACCTGTAGACCAATCAAAGTTTTCAGGATCTTATCCATTGCATCTTCAAGCTACTACAAGCTACATTGATGAAAGTAAGCAGCGTCTTACTGTGGTTGACGTTTTGCTGAAGCAGATAAAATGCTAATTGGACCTTCAGGAGCTGCTTTCGGTTTGGACCGAACTGGAGCATAAAGGATTGTTGTGGAAATGCAAAAAGGGCAGCGCAGTCATAAGGTGAGTCAATCAATTTTTGAGGTATCCATAATTTCACATGATCACTGGCTCAATCCCATCATTTTAGCGAAAACACTTCTGTATACTGAAGCTTGGCAGTTTCACAGAATCGTCTACGAAACTGCCTGACCATGCATTTTTTGAGAGGTAGTTCAATGTGGAAATACAAATGTAAAAGCCAATTTTTCTCTTTGATCGGAGCGTTTGTGGTTGGCTTTCTTATGACCATGTTTTTTAGTTCCAATGAGGTGTTTCAGGAAGTTATACGAGAAACCATGCCGGCTGAAATCGCCAGCGCCTTTCAATCCAATCCTTGGCTGATTGGTGTTTCCGGCGGCCTTGGTTTTGCAGGACTGCTCAATGTGTTCCTAATTGGAAATTTGATTTCAGCAAGCTTTCCAGGAGCTATGTATTTACTGCTGTTAGCCGCGATTATGCTTCCGGAATATGCTATTTCGATTGGCATGCTTTCACTTCCGATTATGCTTGTGGTGACTCTTTATGGCTGGATTTCGCTGGTGATGCAGACGAAACGCGGATATGCCAGAGCTAATATCACCGGGGATGATGAAATTATCCGGATTTACCTGCTGCACCATCAACTGGACCCGAAATTTGAACCGATGGCTGAAGAAACGAAAAAGACGCTCTTTAAAGTCAATCTTGCCTATACCCTTGGCTTGGTTGCAGTGTTCTGTGCCATGTTCTTTTTAGAGAACTTATTCATTTCGATGGTATTGGTTCTGATCTGTATTCTTGCTTTCCAATACTTAGCCAGAATCAGGGCTGGCTGCTATAGCGCAATCTCTTCGATTCTCATTAACGATTGCAATCCAGAAGGATGCTTGTCGGCTTTGATTTATTTATCTAAGACAAGAAACCATTACAAAATCAAAAACAGAGCTCTTTTTGCGCAATGTTTGATTTATCTCAATGAACCTGGCCTGGCGCAGGATGTTCTGATTGCCTTTCCACGGTCAACCACGAATAACTTGATGGCTTACTATTCCTTGATGGGCTATATCTACTATCTGCTAAAAGACGAAAATGGTTTGGTTCGCTGCAAAGATGAACTGGCAAATCTCAAGCCGCAGATGGGAGCGATGGGGATGATGGTCAAATCCGAAGAAATGGCTTCTTTGGAAAACAAGATCAATCTGATGCACAGCGATTTCAATACATGCAAGAAGTATTACCTTAATCTTCTTAAGCGCTCAGTGACGAACTTGCAGAAATCAGATTGTGAGTATTACATCGCTTTGATCTCTTTTGTCCAGCAGGATTATGTCATCGCGAAAATGTACTTTGAAAAAGTTTTGCAGACAGGCAATAAACTCTACTTTGTACGCAATGCTAAAAACTATTTAAATAAAATTGAAGAAAGCCACTTACTTGAACAGGATGAATTCAGCTGATTTCAGCGATCATCCTGTTTTTTTTAGGCTTACCAAGCAGATCAGGCCAGTGCTGAGAATATAGAAGGCTTCACAAAGATAGCTTACGCAGCCACTGATTCCAAAAAGCAAAAGGCTGAAGATCAGACAGGACAGGATAGAACCTGCAATTTGGCGCAGCCTGATTTCGCTAAGCGCATGGGTATAAATCCAAAGCCAGAGAACGCCATTCGCTCCAATCGCACTGGTACATACCAAGGTGTGCAGGTCCAGCCTTGTTTCAAACTGGGGAGCATTCCATGGAATCAAAGCACCGAAAACCATCAGTGCCCAGCACAAGCAGCTCAGTTGAGCTGGCTTGTCTTCGTTATAGTTCTTGAGCACAAACCAAGTCAGATACCCATCATATCCACAAGCTAACAGACAATAAAAAGCCATCTGCCAAAACTGGTGATTTTTCCAGCCGAGCCCCGTCAGATTTTCTTGAACGATATCAATTTGAAAACCAATTGTGATCGAAAAAATAACCAGTCCGACATACAGAAAAACCAAGAGCCTGTATTGCATTTTGAAATTCAAATCAATCTCTTTCGCTTTCCATTTCAGTTTTTTCCTAAGCATACGACAAGTATAGCCTCATTTATAGAGTTTCTTTCACTTGGCAAATCTTTCCAGAATCTTTTCTTCTGTCTTGCACAATTATTGGCCAAGCGTGAAAAATCTGTTTTTTTCATTTATTTTTGTCAGACGCGAGAGCAGAAATCGATTTGTTGCGTATATACAAATGTCAGCTGGAAAAGAGACTGATTTTGGAAAAAGAAAGTTCTTTCAACTTTAACCGGAAGAAGCAAGTCTTCTGCCGTCAATGACCCCACCCAAACTGCCTTGCAATTTGGATGGGCTTGAAACCAGAAGCTTTCATGCATCTGTTTTAAGCCTGATTGACTAGCCTGAGTCTTAACCGACTATGTTATTTGAGAATCAACCTTAAACAAGTTGAAATAGGCACTCTGGAACATTCAGCCTAATTCCGGATTCTTGGGATGTCCAGAACAGGACAGACATCACCGAGCTAATCTCTACTAGAAGAGAAGCACGGCGAGCGAGAAGAAACCGCAAGACAAGATACAGAGCGCCCCGCTTCAACAACCGAGTTCGTACCAAACACAAAGGCTGGCTTGCTCCCTCTGTTGAATACAAGATTGGCACTCATCTTCATTGCATTGAAGAAGTCCAAAAACTTTTGCCTGTAACCAGGATCGTGGTGGAGACAGCTTCCTTTGATACGCAGAAATTAAAAAATCCAGAGATTTCCGGAACTGGGTATCAAAATGGAGATCAAAAAGGATTCTGGAATGTTCGTGAGTATGTTTTATTTCGAGACAACCACGAATGCCAGCACTGCCATGGCAAGAAAAAAGATCCAGCCTTAAATGTTCATCACATTGAAAGCCGAAAGACTGGTGGCAATTCGCCTTCCAATCTGATTACGCTTTGCGAAACGTGCCATAACGAATACCACAAAAAGATCAACTCAGGAAAGATCAAAGGTCCAGAAGACTTTAAGCTGCCGAAACGTGCCAAACCGTATCGAGATGCGGCTTTCATGGGCATCATACGCTGGACCCTGCTGGAACGATTAAAACAAGCTAACCCAGATCTTGAAGTGGTCAATACCTATGGCTACCTGACCAAGAACAAACGAATTGAGCTGAACCTAGCTAAAGAGCATTACAACGATGCATATTGCATTGCAGGAAATCTCAATGCCAAGCCGTTAAAACAATGCCTGTACCTCAAGAAGATCAGAAGACATAACCGCCAGATCCATAAATTCAACTTCATCAAAGGACATAAACGCAAGAACAACCAGGCACCACATATGGTTGGCGGGTTCTGTCTTTTTGATAAAGTTCGGTACAAAGGGCAAGAGTGCTTTATTACAGGGCGCAGACAGTGCGGCGCTTTTACTTTAAAAACCTTTTGGGGACAAAAGATTAAAGATGGTGCTTCGATGAAAAAGCTGATTCTTGTAGAAAGAACCAGCGGATACATGAAATAAACAGCAAATCGGTAATTCCTGGCCACCCAAACCGTATAACGATTTGGATGGGGTACCCTTGCCTAACATATGGATGGGATTGAACTCCCTGGGTTGTCAGGATTGAAGCGGATCAATGACTGCCACCATCAGGTCCCGTAGCAATTCTTGATGGAGTGGTGGTAGTAAATCCCGAAAAAAAGTTACAAATTGAACTATTCCTGGAAGCAGATTTTCGATTCCTGCGTATATAGAAATGTCGAGCTTAAAAGACCGGCAAGTTTTCAATGTTCGATCAAACAGAGAAGTGAACAGTTCTGTGAACGATGTCTCGTTGAAGACTCATGCGCCGACAAAAGGGAATGGAAAATTGAAAAGGTTGAACAATGAATTCACGAAGAGAGGCTGTTTTAAAACCATGCATTTTGTGATCATATCCGCTTGTCTTTGATGCCAAAGGTATGTTTTCAGTTCATCAAAGAGATGAGCCGGATGGCCTGATTTGAGATTTTGAAAGATTCGGGACCTGTTTCCATTGCTGGGCTACGGTGGCTGGAAGAATAAGCCAAAATATTTTCTTCAAGCTGCGGAGCAGATTTCGAATTCTTGCGTATATACAAATGACCGGTCGAAAAGCCGGCATTCATAACGATCGAGCAAATCCATATTCAGGATATAGAGAGGGGGAATTGGCCTGCATCAATACTATTCACTTTATCACCAAGGCAGCCGGCTGATTGTCCAAGTTAAGCAGCCCGGAGATTTCGATCTGTCGGTATTGAGTGATTCCAATGGATCGGAACTGTTTCTAGAATGTGCCAGCCAATCGAGTGCAGAGCAGATGATTGAGTATCAGACCGAAAACTGGATCTGCTTGAAGGAGTTTCTCGAACAGGTCCAGCTTACCCAGATGGAAGGCTGTCGATTTCTCTTTGACTTGTTTTCAGCATTAGCTGCCGGTACCCGGAATCAGCCCGTAATTCTGGAGCTCGAAGCCATACTGGTCAGCTTTAAAGGGGATCGAATTGCCTTGCTGCGCGCTCCATTAGTCTTGGAGCGCTGGATGAAGCGATCGGAAGAAATCGACCGATTTCTCCTGGTCCTCATGGAAAAACTGCCTTGTACCCAATATGAAATTTTCGGCCTGCTTTGGAAAGAGCATCTAAGTCGCGCTTCCTTTCAAGAAACATCCAAAGCCATTGAGGCTCTGTATCAATTGAAGTCGAAAAAAAGATGGTTTTCACGCAAAAACCAAATGGAACCATTCTGCCTAAAACACCCAGTCTTTCCGGGAAACCATCCTGTTGCAAAACCAGAAAGTTTTTTAGGACTGCGTCGCAAAAAAGAAATTCAAAAAGCTGGCTTAGACACAAACCTGGCAGGTAGCGGGAATCAAGGGGAACCAAGCTGGCGAAATCAGTACTTGCAGCAGATGGAGGACCTGCCTGCTGGCCAGCCTGCTTATGCAGACTCTGGCTTGAGCGACGGATTAAGCTTTCCCGATGCTTTTTCTTGCAGCCCCTTTGGCCAGGCTTTGCCTCAAGAGAATCAAGAGGCCGGATTTAGAGCGGACATTTTCAATGGTTCGAATTCGTTTGGAAAGGCTTTGGATCGAGAAACAATGGGCCCAGAACAAAAAACATCCGCCTCATTTTGCAATGCGTTTGAAAGAAAAGCATCTGGATCTGCATTGGAAAAGGGTGCAGTGAACCAAGAGGAGTACGGATTTGACCAGACAGAACAAAAGGCTTCGGACCAGAATCCAGGCATAAAGAGGCAGGACAGCAGCCAATTGGAAAGTTCAGAGACGAACCCTTTTGAAAGCTGGCAGATGCCTCAGGGAATCGAGCAGCAGATGAGCGAGTCTGGATGGATCAACCAGAATGTTTCGGCAAACAGAATCAATTCGCAATCAGATTTTAACTTGTATGGAAACAGTGACTGGAAGCAGCCAATCTCCTTTCAAGACCAATCCCAGGCGGCTTTGAATGCAGATTTTTTGAGTGATTTCCATTTTGCTGATCAGGGTATCTATCCACCTGATTCTGGGTATACCCCAGAAACAATCCAAACCAAAAGGGAAGTTCAAATCCAGCGAAAACCGGTTTTGCCAGCTGATGATTTATCGATTCAAAACCCAAACCAAAGTACAAGGTCAACACCCGATGAGGCTTTGAATCTTTCAGCAAGCCGTGCAAAAAAACAGTCCGACGCCCAAACCAAACCATTGGACAGTTCCAGGCCAAATCCACAGACCTTGTCTGATCCATCTCTAAAACAACATTCGGCCAGGCTATCCCCTTCGAGTCTGGAACTGGATTTGCCCGACTCTTCTTTGGCTGACGACCAGGCGCATACGGTTTTGCTCGAAACCTTATTTGAGCCCTGCTATCTGGAAATAAAGGGAATGAAGTATTCACTGCAAGGTTTAGAGATGGTTGTAGGCCGGGGGCTGGATTGCCAGATCCGAATTCATGACAGTTCGGTCTCTTCTCATCATGCCAAGCTTATACAGGTAGATGGACGCTGGTATGTCCAGGATTTGAAGTCGACCAATTCAACCTGGCTGGCAGGAAAAAAGGTCATCCGCCGGATGAGGCTCAAAGAGGGAATGATTGTGCGCTTTGGCCAGGTACAGGCTGTGTTTCACCAGTAACCGGCCGTGCCCGAGTTAAGAGGAGCAATTGCAAAAATCGATGAACAACTGCTATCAGCCACTGAAGCTGATCAAGGAAAATCCTGGATGCCGCGTACTCCTGGCCCAAAAACCAGGTGGAAATCGGGTCGTGATTAAAGAGGTCAAAATACAAGCTCATGAAGTTTGGTTTGCCCAATTTCGAATGGAAGTCCAAGTCCTGCAGGCTCTTAACGGAATTCAAGTTCCCAAGCTGCTTGAAGTTCATGACGAGCCAAGGGGGTGCTGGCTGGTCGAGGAATATATCGAAGGAACAGATCTGGCCAGATGGCTGCAAACCCATCCAGCCAAAGAATTGCGCAAGCAGATCTTTCTTGAAATTCTCGAACGGATCCAGAGGGTGCATGAGGCCGGATATCTATATTTAGATCTCAAACCGGAAAATATTCTGGTTTATGAAGATCATGTCTGGTTGATCGACTTCAATGCCTGTCTGCCGATTGGCAGCATCCGGCCTATTTTAGTCAACCGCGATTCTCTGCCTCCTGAGGCCATGGATGGAAAACGGATGAACGAGAAAGCTGACCAGATTGGTCTTGGCAAGCTGTATTTAATGATGTTTGGACCTTCCAGCATCGCCTGGACAGCGCTGGCCCGCCATCCCGATCAGCGGTTTCGAAATCTGGATGTTTTTGCTGCCCAGATTCATAAGCAGGGCAGGATCCACCCGGCTTTGCTGGCGAGTTTGGCAGCTATTGGATTGGGAATTCTGGGCTTTGTGTTTTTCAAGCCTGGTGCAGCCAGCTCCTCCAAGAATGGACTGCCAGAAGCGCCAAAGATATGCGAGGAATTAAAAACCAGACTTGAAGCAGGCAATTTGGACTTAAGCGACTATGAGTGGATTGTGGATGCCCGGGCGGCCTTAGAGCAGTCGCATTTTGCGTTGGCAGGCTTTTTACACGAACAAAAGCCGGCTTCCGAAAGCTTTCAAGTCGAATTTTATGATTTTCTGCTCGGCTTGTTGCTTTCAAGTGACGTTTCCATTACTCAATTAGACCAATTGGTAGAACGGCTTCCTGAGCAGGTTAGCTGGGTGGAGCAGTTTAAAGATCTTTGTAAAGGTTTGCTGCAGGGCAGAATTATTCTGGATTCCGGTCAGATCCAGCGGCTGCTGGTTTTGCTGGATGCTCAATGCCCACTTGATGAAGAATGCTGTCAATGCCTGATGAATTATCTGCTTTTGTATATTTCCCGAAGACCAGAAAGCATGGAACTGCCGGCTAATTTAGAAGCTGATATAGCTGAGCAATGTCCGGATCTCTATGATCTGTACGCCAAAGCAAGGCAGAGGACTAAAAACTCAATTATGGAAAGGAAGTGAGAGGCTCTGATCTGCAAAGAATTCTAGTCAATGATTCCAACCAAGCTGTTTAGCAATTTGGTTGGGGTACCCTTGCCTAACATGATGAAAGGAGAAAACTATGATTTCAATGTCTGCAATGCAGCCGGTGCTGCCACCCGAACCCATTTGTATCCAAGCCAGTTTGAATCAGGAAAACGTTGGCGAGCATCCCTTAGAAACAAAAGCCACAATGAGCCAGGATTCAAATACCATCATCGGTTCAGTCCATCTGCCCGATCAAGACCAGCCGGAGAATAGCCGCCCGAATATGACAGATTTTACTGCCGATCCAGCTGATCATCCGTCCATGTTATTCGACCAAGGAAGTCAAGAAAAGATAGAGGGGACTTCGCAAATGGATTTAGAAAAGCCTGAAGAGGAATCTGATCCTTTTCACCTGCTTATGGACAACCAGAACAATTCCGATTCGGGATCCAGCCCGCTGACCAGTCCCCAGCTTCCCGAAAAAATTTCTGTTCAAGAGCTGAATGAAAATCATCAACAGCCAGCTGCTCCTTTAATGGATAAAAGTGAGGCCTTTATGGGCGCAGAAAGTGAAATCCCGCAATCAGAGGATCAAGACAGAACTGCGGATATCCCAGTCATTCTGCTCGATCAGGAAGCTATGACCTTTGAATTGCCAGAAGCCAAGGGATCGATACTGGTGATTGAAGAAAATGGCAGAACGCGGACGATTTCAGTTAGTGAAGGGTTCACCACACTGTCCTTAGAAGAGGGTGATGTAACAATCCGGCTTTTAGATGCTGACGGAAATGTGATTCAAATTTGGAAAACCAGCGGGATAAACAATTCTTCCCCATCAGCCTTACAACCAGATCTGGACATGCCGTCTACTTCAAACGAGCAGCCCAGCAGTCTTCAGGTGATCCAGCCCGATCAAGACCAGCCGGTCTTTGTGGCTAAACCAGATTTGAATCAATCCTTTGATCCTTTACAAATGGTAGCCATACAGCAAGTAGAGCAAGCTGCCAGGATCAATCCTGGCCACACAGAAGTCCCAAAACCTATCCTGTCTGCTGAACTGCTGACACCCAAACCAGCAGCCACACCAGTCCAAGCCAAAGCCAACCCGGATCTTTCCGTCCTGAATGACAGTTTGGGGCAGCCTTCCCCTTTGCTTACGAAGGGCGACTTACTGCCAAAGCAAAACGCGCTCAGTGCAGCTTTAGATGAACTGAACACCACACCGTTTCCAGCTCTTTTCGATATTCTGCCCCCTGGACAAGCATCCTTGATCGACCCAGGCGGGTTACAAACGGCTGACCAGGCAATGGCATCACCTGATCATTTACAAACTTCGGCTGCGGCTGCTTCACAGAGCCTTGATTCAAAAACTTCGCTTTTAAATAGTGATGGCGATGCAGCAAGTACGCCTTTATTTGATGCCAGTCTGCCGGCTGTTGATCAGATCAGTTCGGTGGTCTCGAAACCGCAGACCAGTCAGGCTGGAGCAGCCCCAATAACGGGTCAAGAATTGAAAAAAACGAGTACCAGCTTTTTGACTGGACCGCAAATGCTGTCAAAAGAGCGATTGAATCTAGCCGCCAGCACGACGCCAATAACCAATGCGGTTTTAAAGGCAAATAAACGCAGTTTCCAATCTGGCAACCGACTGTATATCAAAGATCCATCCGCATTGCAAGTCCATGTAGACCATGGCAGCGTGCAAGCGATGGAAGTGCGCTCCCAGCAAAGCAATAAAGTCTATCCCGATTTGGAAGAAGCGGTAAAAGCAGAAAAATATGCCACTTTTGATGTCAAAGCCAAGATCCAAAGCGAGGATAAACAAATTTCGCAGGCTTCCTGGACCGTCATTCCGATCGGCCAGCCGGTCCAATCCCAGATAGAGACCAGAAACGGCAGACTTGACAATACTTTCGCGCTTTCAGAGGAAGGCAAAGTTGTCGCTTACCAGCAGGAAAAACGTCAGCAGCCAATTTTGTGCCGCGGGTTTGATCCCGTCAAAACAGACGATGTGCGGCCCGGGGAGACTTTACGGATGTATGTGGATGATAAGCCAGGCCTCTATCAGGTCCGAATCAATGGAAAAGAAATTCAAACCAGCCTTCAAAAAGACGAGCTCGGACAAAGCTATCTGCCTGTTCCTGCCAAACTCGGTTCAACGAAACTTCGCGTACTGCGGGATGGCAAAACCGTCTACACCGGAAATCTGGAATGCAGTAACCCATTTCGATCGCTTAAGCTGGTGGGTCCGGTTTTAGGAGCTGCTGCGGGTTTGATTTTAGATGTCCGCCGTCGCAAGCTGGTCTGAGTTTTGTTCCTGCGGTCTTACCCAAAATCCACAAAAGCCAATTGCGGCAGGATCATTTCGCTCTGGACCAGCTCCGGCTAGAGCATCATTTCAAACAAGAAGACACGATGACTTGGTTTGGATTGGACTCTATGAATCCATTTCAATTGGCTGTACACGAACCGGGTGCTGGTTTGGACTGCACCTGGATGAAGCTGACCAATGGGCTTTGGTCTCTGGCAAGGCGATTGCGGTTTTGGTCAACCAGAAGCAGGCCATCCAGACCAATCTTCAGCCTATGGATGTGATCGAAGCAGGGGGCTGCCAGTTTTATTATTTGAAAGCAGGCCTTGTAGTCAGTCTGGCGAGTCTTCCGTTTGATTTATGGATTCAAAATAGTCGTTTGGATCTTGCAAGGCAGCCAAGACTGGAACACTTTCATCCCGAAAAACTGCCCAGGCAAATGCCACGGGCAATTGAGGAGGCGGGGACCTTTCAGCTTTCATCCGTTGAGTCACCAAGTATTTTTGCGATTGAATCACCACCAGATCAAAGCGAACAGCTGCCTGCCTCTATGGCTTCACCAGCGGGCATGATCGCGATCAGCTCACTGGCTTCGGTGCTCAGCGGTTTTGTCATCAATCCAGCCAATACGATAAATCTGGTTTCGGGACTTGTCAGTGCCTCTATTACAGCCAGTGCTTTTGCAGGATGGTATGGATGGAATACCTATAAGCGCAAGCAGCAGCAAAAGAAAGCCAGGATCAAGCTGATGAATGCCTATCTTGCTTATCTTGAGCAAACCCTTCATGAAATTGAAGCTTTGCGAATGCAAAAAAGTGAACAGTTCTTAAAAGAGAAGGAAACGCTGCTTCGTATGGATTGCTCAACCAGATCGATTCTCCAGCATGATCACTGGAAGCTTCCAATCGGAATGGAGCGCACGATTTTTGGCGCCCTGGATCTGCCAAAAATTCCATGGCAGATGAATGACACGGCCTCCAGGCAGGCGATTGATCAATTGGCGGCTTTAAAGCTGGATTGTCTTGGCTGGCAGTTTTTAGAACAGGGAAGCGCATTGTCTTTGGCAAGTTGGAATATGAACCAAGTCCAGTGGCTGGCTTTGTTGTATGCCTGGCAAGTCTGGAATGAAAACCGCAGGCTGGCCTGGATCGGCTTTCAAGAAGAAACGCTGCGATTGCTGCCTTGCTCAATGCTGGAGGGTAGAAAACTGTGCTTTGCAAGCGTACTGGATTTCTTGTCCTGTAAGACGAAATACCCAGCGATTGAATGGACAATCATTTCGAAAGTAAAACTATTGCCCAGTGAACTGGCAGCTAAAGATACATTGGTTGCCCTTTGGCCAAGTCCAACTGACCAAGGACAAATCTGCCCGATCTTTCCCAATACACTTCCCAATTGGCAGATGTTTCGGCAGGCGAGCTTTCTTCCTCAAAGTCCAAGAGCCAAAGTCAGTGTGCGACCAGCCTGCCTTGCAAGCCCAGTGCCAAAATCGGATCAGCCTAATCTTTTAGTCGAACTTGCACCTGGCTTGTTTTGGGATTTGAAACGAGAAGGCCCCCACGCATTGATTGCGGGATCTACTGGAAGTGGCAAAAGTGAAGGACTCTGTTCGATTCTCTTCCAGCTGGCCTTTCAAAATAAAGCCAGAGCTTTGCAATATGTGCTGATCGACTTCAAAGGAGGATCATTTTCAACTCCCTTTGCTGATCTGCCTCATACGGCAGCGATGCTGACTAACTTAACAGGGGCGGGGATCGAGCGGATGGAAGAAGCTCTCAAGCTTGAACTGGACCGACGTCAGGAAGCCGTCTCAGCTTATCTTGGAAGCCATCCAGGAATCAGTGGTGAGATTGAAGTCTGCATGGATCCGGCAGATGGTAAACCATTTTCAGACATCATCATCTGCGTCGATGAGTTTGGCCAGCTCAAAAGCCGCTATCCCGAATTCATGAAATCGCTGCAAGAAACAGCGCGTATTGGCCGATCACTCGGTATTCATCTGGTTCTTTCGACGCAAAAACCCGCTGGACTGGTCGATGAACAGATCTGGGCTAACTCCAAAAGCCGGTTATGCTTTCCCGTTCTGGATGCAGCGGATTCGCGAGAAGTTCTAGGCCATGATAAAGCTTCAAAACTTAAACACAGCGGTGAGTTTTATCTGCAGTGCGGAAATGAGATTGAAAAAACTGGACGGGCTTTTTATCTTAAAGAACCTGCGGACGGCAGTTCGATTGTCCAGGAGCTGGATGACCAATCGAGCTGGCAGGAAGTGAAGCAGCTTTCTTTGCAGGAAGCCATGCGCAGGACCATTTTAAGCCGAAAAGAAATAGCACCACTCGCCGCGACCCCTAATGATGAAAATTGGGAGCCTGATGACGTAACCTTCTGCTTTTACTATAATGTTGCGCGTGAAGAACTTTGAGCACGTTCTCTTTAGTTACAGATG
>JADGIS010000045.1 GCA_015233825.1 Erysipelotrichaceae bacterium RD49 | reverse complement strand
CTATTCGTCGGCAGCGTCAGATGTGTATAAGAGACAGTTTATGCACCAGTCGCTTTCATCTCGGTCATTGAATGGCCGAGGATTCCCGCTCCATGTCCTAAATTCGATTTTCCTGTGGCATTTTTTCCATATAGAATTGCCTTTCCTACTATCCCATCAGATACGCACTGTGAATTATATTTAAATTTTCCTGGCTGATCTAATGTAAATTCTATCGGTTCTTTAAAATTTTTAAAATTGGATACTGAAAACTTTGCTAGCATATCAATCTCCTCCGCTCAGCTTGAGCATACCCTATTGCTCAAGAGCCGCTATCCTTCTGCCGTAATTTTTTTACGGTTGATCACAAAATGAATGCCTGCTCATCCTTTGAAAGTTATAAAAAAAGAGGCTGTTCAAGGCAGCATAATTTTGGATTCAATCTGCTGTCCATCACAGTCTCTTATGAGTTTTCAGACCTATTCTGGATTGTAAACAAAAGTTGTTTTATCAGCTGGCTGCATATAGCAGTAGTTTCTTGGAAAGCCGTCTGCTTTGGCATACATTTCCGGGTCACAAATGTATTTTTTTCCATCTACAACAATTTCTACCCACGCATGTTCTGCTTTGCCAGAAGTGGTTTTAATATAGCCGGGAACCATTTTCGCCTGGTAACCCAGGGCTTTAGCCAGTTCAGCATAGACTTGAGCATAGACATACATGTTTCCAACACGCTGCTGGAACCCAACAAGTGCATAGGTTTGTTCACGGCTCATGCCAGGGTTTGCAGCAAAGTATTCAGGGTTGTAATGTTTATAGGCGATATTTTTTGCCGTCCAGTCAAAGGCTGCTCCCAGATCGTGCCCGCAGGAATCGAGAACTTCAAGGGCTTCGATTTGAATGGCTTCATCTGGAGTCAGATTGGTTTTATAGCCGCTGCCATCAAATTCCATCCCGTTAACAGACTGATTGCGAACCGCTTTTCCGGTATCGTCCAGATACACATAGCGGTAATGGCCGTCTGCCTGGCTTGGTTCCAGTAAGGTAAAGCCTGTCAGAGCCTCGCCTGTTCCTGCATCTAAGAAGTAGCGTTCACCCTGATATTCAACGTTTCCGCGCTGCAAGTGGCCTTCATCATTGAATAAGTAGTACTTGCCATCGATCTGGTAAGATCCTGTTGCACATTTATTGGCATTGTTTGGATCCATATAGAACGTTGCGGCATCAAAGGAGTTCCAGCCGGCTAATGTTTTATTGTCTTCCTGGTCAAAGTACGTAAAGCCGCCATCCACGGGCTGCTTGAGGTAGCGGATCAGGCCGTACCAGCCGATGCCCTCTTCCTTCCAGCCAAGCTTAACCAAAGTATCGTTTTCGGTTTTGCTGGTGGTGTAGTTGTGGTTATTGGCATATTCATTCGGATTGTACTGGCGGTAAACGGGCTGCGAGTTCACGTCTTCGTTGGGTGCATACATCGAATTCCAGCCAATCCCCTCATCCGTCCAGCCGGCCGCAATCAGTTTGTCGCGTTCTTCTTTATTGCGGGTGTAATGGTGTTCGCCCGTACGCCCTTTGCCATTGTATAAACGATAGACCGGATCGCCGATATTGACTGGGGCATACCAGCCGACGGATTCGTCTTTCCAGCCAATTCCAATCAAGTTCTGGCGTTCAGTCGTGTCTTTGGTGTAGAAATGCTCACCAGAATTTGGATTATACAGACGGTACATCGGCACCATTTCATACCGTTTCAGCTGGGTTTCCAGCTGGTCGATATAGTCTTGAATCTGTTCTTTCATGGCTGCATTGGTTTCTTTTGCCAAACGGTCTTTTTGTTCTGTCAAAGATGCTTGAATATCTTTAATCGTACTTTCGCCAACAGCCACGGGAACCGAGACTTCATCAGTTGTCTCATTGGCTTGAAAAGAAACAACAGTTCCTTCCTCTTCAAAGCTTTCCTCCATCGCAAAGGCTGCCGCAGTGGCATTGGAAAGTGTCATGGAAGCTGCCGCTAAGGCAAGCAGTGCTTTGCGGGCTTTTAATGATCCTTTCATTCTTCAAATCCCCTTTCGTCTTTTCGCCCTTTTTTGAGGATCTTTAAACATTTGATTTTACGATCCATCTTTTTTATCAGGCAAATCTATCTTTGAGTTTAACAATGTGTCCGATTGAGTTCAAGATTCGATCGCTATAGTTTGTGTCAGATTTAAAATTTATAACAAGTTCGTTCGATGATTTGTATTTCTTAGCGACGACGGTGAATTGCTTGCTCAGATATTCCAATCTCAATCCCAGACCTGTTCTGACTTTCCAAATCTGAAGAAAAGCCTGATTCTCTGTTCTCCATTTTGTATCCATGTCTTCTTTTTGCCTGGCCAGCCATAATAAAAGCCCGGCGTTAGCCGAGCTTGGTTTGAGTCATTTAATTAAATAAGAAACTTAACCATGGAGTCATCTGAGCTAAAATCGGAGCCATAATCAAGGAGATAACAGACATCAGTTTAATCAGGATATCCATAGCAGGACCAGCGGTATCTTTGAATGGGTCACCAACGGTATCGCCGGTAACCGCTGCTTTATGGGCATCCGAACCTTTGCCGCCATGTTCACCGGATTCGATGAATTTTTTCGCATTATCCCAGGCACCACCGGAGTTGGCCATGAAGACCGCAAGCATGATTGCAGAAACCAGACCGCCAAGCAGCATACCGCCAAGACCCTGAGAGCCCAGGAACAGTCCCACGATGATCGGGCTGAGCAGCGCGATCAGGCCTGGTGCAATCATTTCATGCAGGGCCGCTTTGGTCGAGATGTCAACGCATTCAACATAGTTTGGCTTGCTTGTGCCAGCCAGAATGCCGGGATCGTTTCTGAATTGTTCACGAACGTTTTCAATCATCTTGTTTGCCGCACGGCCAACGGAACGAATCGTCAACGCAGTGAAGTAGAAGGGCAGCATCGAACCAATGAGCAGGGCAACCAGAACGCCAGGCTGCAGCAACGAGATGGACTGCAGGCCGGCAGCCTGGGCGAAGGCGACGATCATGGCTAAAGCTGTAAATGCAGCCGAACCGATGCAGAAGCCTTTACCGATAGCCGCTGTGGTGTTTCCCACAGAGTCCAGGCGGTCAGTGATTTTGCGAACCCCTGGATCGAGGTTGGACATTTCGGCAATCCCACCTGCATTGTCAGAAATTGGACCATACGCATCAACGGAGACCGTGATACCGCAAGTCGATAACATACCAACAGCACCTAAGCCGATTCCATACATGCCGGAAAACAGGTAAGCCACAACAATGCCCATTGCCAGAACGATAACGGTTAAGGCTGTGGATTCCATACCAACGGAGAAACCAGAGATAATGTTGGTCGCATGGCCGGTTTCGGATTCAGAAGCAATTTCTTTTACTTTTGGATATTCATCACTGGTATAGTACTCAGCGATTTTTCCCAGCAGGATACCAACAACCAGACCCGTTGCAACGGAGAAGAACTGCGAAATCTGACCAAACAGCCATAAAGAAGCAATCATGGAAGTCAGAATTTCGATGATGGTCGCAACATAAGTAGCGATATCCAGGGCCCGCTGGGGATTTTCCCAGCGTCTCATCCGGACAAAGGCCTGAGCGAGAACCGCAGCGATAATTCCAGCACCAGCAATAACAAACGGGAACAAGGTGGCCTGCGTCGAAAACGATTCCCCATTGATGGTTAAAGTCAGACCTAATGCGATGCAGGAAACCAGGGCACCAACATAAGATTCGTTCAAGTCAGATCCCATACCGGCGATATCCCCAACGTTATCTCCCGTATTGTCCGCAATAACAGCCGGGTTGCGTGGATCATCTTCCGGGATGCCAGCTTCGACTTTACCAACCAGGTCAGCCCCGACGTCAGCCGCTTTCGTGTAAATACCACCGCCGACACGGGCAAACAAAGCAATCATCGAGCAGCCAAGCGAGTAGCCGGCTACCACTGGAACGGCCTGTTCGGGTTCGCCAAAGACGAATGTAAACAACAAGAATAAACCGGTTAAGCCCAGCAGACCAAAGCCAACCACGCAGATCCCAAGGACAGAACCTCCGTTAAATGCCACGTGCAGGGCACTTGGCATACCGCCAGTGCGGGCAGCTTCCGCTGTTCTGACGTTGGCATAGGTGGCGGATTTCATTCCGATAAAACCAGCCAGAGCTGAGAAAGTTGCGCCGACTAAAAAGCAGATGGCACCGCTCCAGCCGACACCGTCAATTCCCTGTAAAGAAGGAATGAACCCGAGTGCAGTCAGCAGGATCGCGACTGCAACCGCAAAAATTACAATGATTTTATATTCGCGGGATAGAAACGCCATTGCACCCTCACGAATATAGGAGGCAATTTCTGTCATCCTCTCATTTCCGGAACTTTCTTTTTTGACAGATCCGTATAAAGTAGCAGCATAGCAAAGTGCGAAGGCTGCTACAATCATGACGAAGATCAGAATTGTCTCCATACTGAGACTATTCATATTTACCTTTCCTTTCTAGGCTCAAATCTTCCCTACTATAACAATTTCCCGCCAAATAATGGAATTGTTTTGTGATTGTCTTCCCAACTTGAACCAGTTTTTTGTATTTTCATGGAGGTATTTATGTATTTTCCCAATCTGCCGGGCTATTTTGTTGACGATTATTGTGTTCTTGACCTGGAAACCACTGGTTTGAAAGCGCTCAACTGTGAAATCATCGAAGTCGGGATCTTAAAAATCCGCCAAAACCGCCCGGTTTCGAAAATGTCCGTTCTCATCAAGCCCAAAGTGCTGCCCCTGCCGCCTTTTATTACCTCTCTAACCGGAATTACCAATGAAATGCTCGTGGAGGCTCCAACCATTGAAGAAGTCAGCTACTGGATTTATGACTTCATCGGCAACGACCCGATCCTTGGCTACAACGTCGCTTTTGACCTGTCCTTTCTTAAGGTCCATACCACCAAACATACGCCTGTCAACTCGGCTTTAGACGTACTGCCCTTAGCCAGGATCTGCTTTCCTGAACAGAGGTCCCATTCGCTTTCTTCCATGACTTCCCTGCTTCATCTCTACCAGAACACGCATCGCGCCATTGATGACTGCGTGGCTACTTATCAGCTCTATACGCTTTGCAAGGAACGCTTAAAAGGAAGTACGACAAAACAGATTGATGAAGCAATTGATCAGTTCAAGCAAAACCGCCGCCAACAATACCGCTCGAACCGCCGGTAAAGAAGATACCGCCTTTTCGGTCATTGAATCGTCAAGGGCCCTTGTCCATCCGTCTTACTGTCCAAGATTCTTTAGAATAAAATTTGTAGATCGGAAAAGATGACCACTGAGATCATCTCCTTTTTAAGATCGTTGTTTCGCGATTTCCCATCTTTCTTTGACAGTTGATTACAGATTTAAGGCCAAACGAATCTCCACTCTGGATTTTGTACAAATCCTGTGGTAAATTTGATGGCACATGGCGCGTTCGGCAAGCGGTTGAAGCCACAGCCCTCTCAAGGCTGCATTCACGGGTTCAAATCCCGTACGCGCTGCCATTTGGAAATTACCCGGTATCGTAAGTGGATACCGGGTCTTTTTATATCAAATCCTTATCCAGTTGCAGCAATGAAAGATGCCCTCTCTATCCTTGTACCCATCTTTTTACAACCTAAAGGGATAAGTCAAAAAAGCCGCTATAATTGACTAAAGCTGCTTATAGCCGGTATTAAAGAGTTTTCGAAAATAAAAGGAGGAATTTTTGGATGGATACCTCCAAGATTATGATTGTCGACGGTGAGCCCACAACTACTCAGTACCGCTAACCGATGAATATCTAACAGAAACCATCCGCGAAGTTGGTCGACTATTTGATGATCCCAACAATGTTGGCTTTGATGGCTCAGAGCGCTTTTTGATTGGAGATGCGTATTGGGATGGTATTGCCCCACGTGAAAAGCTGCTGGATCTGATTGCCAGAAACGATGCAAAGATCAATGAAAGTGCGGGCTACACTTCTCTACCCAGTATTGGTGTCAGCCAAGGCGTCCATTTCTATCAAGCCAGGCACCAGAAAATTGCCAAACTGCTCAACAGCCCGCAGTGAAATCTCTCTGCCCAACAGAAAGACTATTGGCAAACCATGAACAAACAAGTGAAAGAACCTTTGCAGCTCTGGTCAACTTGGGCGTGGTCTATCTGGTTCTGTCTGCCATAATGGCTTTCACGCTCGTATTGTCTGCCAAGATGAAAAGCCCCTATATGGTCCTGGTTGTCTTGGCGCCTGTTCTGTTTATCCCCCTGTTCCTTTCACCCAATGGAACAGTCGAACTTTATAATCTGGTTTTATTTCTGCTTCCATACCGGGCAATTATTCCTAAATTTAAGAAGTATATTACCTACCAGTTTGGAGAGATTGTAATCGATCTCTTTACTATGCGGGCGGTTGTTGATCTGCTTCTTATTGCAGTCTTGCTCCCGCTTGCAAACCGTATCTTTCGAAATCATCAAGTCGCCTAGACTCTTGATCAGATTGGTCTCTAAAATGGGCGATCAACCATCCATTTCCACTAAAAAAGAGTGCTGTATGAAACAAGGCACTCTTTTTGAATGGAATCAACAACCCATAAAAACCCAGCTGTCCAGCTTCTGGATTTGGAATCTCCAAAATAAGGCCCGGGAAACCGTAATCGCAGGTTTATTTTGAGGATTGGACTTCTTTTTCTTTGGCAGCGGCTTGAGCTTCGTCAATCAAAAATTTATCCTGCAGCATCTTAAGATCCTCATCACTCAAGCCTAAAATCTTGGAAAGATAGTTTTCCCAGCTGCCGGCCATTTTAATCACCTCATTTTGAGCTGCATCATAATAATCCTGGTGAGCAAAAAGATAGCTGTCGATGTCATCATCAAGCGTCACCGCAAAATTATCCGCCACTTCTTTGACGATTTTCTCGTCGCGATTGGCATGCTTGACCATATAGAGATTGGTCTGCAGATAATCTTTCAAGCGCTCTTCTGGACTGACACCAAGGGCGCTCTCAATCAGCATGGCCGCCATGCCCGTGCGGTCTTTGCCCTGTGTGCAATGAAACAGCGTTCCGGCTTTGGCACTCTTCAACACATCGAAAAATTCTTTCCAGGCTTGAATGGCATCTGGATCTGACATGCTGGAAGCATACATCCTGCACATCAGCTCTTTTGAATCTTTTACAGCATCTTTAGCCAGATCCATCTGGCTGCCCGCATCTTTGGCTAAATCCGTTTCGCGGTAGACAGGATCATGAATATAGGTACTTTCAGGAACAGGGCGGTCAGGGAAAAACGTGGTCTCCCAAGTGGTTCGCAAGTCGACCACATCCGCGATGCCCATCTTTTGTAAAGTCAAAAGATCCTGGCGGGTTGCATGACTTAAATCCCCGGAGCGCAGCAGCATTTCCGGTTTGATGACTTTTCCAAACCGTGTTTTCATCCCGGCTAAATCGCGACAGTTGTGAATTGAATCAAATGGCAGGTAGACCGATGCTTCTTTCATACACGTCCCTCTCTTTCCTGAAGTTTCCTCTTAAAGTTCATAACGGCTTTTGCCGATGGAATGCAGGCTAAACCGGCTTTCAATCCTTTTGTGCCTAATGCCTTTATTTTATAGCGAAGCCCGTCAGCCGGCTATGGAAAAACTTGCAAATCCAGAATCTTCCCTTCTTGGCTATTCAAGCTGGTCGATTCCTTGAATCCTTGAAGGATGGTCTCAACCCAAAAACAGCAGGCCAGTTTCTGGCCTGCTGTCAATGCTTCAAACGAAATTTAAGTTTTAACCTTGATCCTGGTCTATTCCGTGCGGATTGGCTTACTTGCTTTCTTCGACTTCTTTGCTGACATGGTAATCAAACAAGTTCGGATATTTTTCCGCCACAAAGTCAATCAGCAGATACGCGGAGCGTTCTGTACCAAGCTTATCACTGCGTAAGCAAAGATCGTAGTTTTTGCTGGAACCCCATTTGTTTTCGCAATAGGAGTTATGGTAGTTTTTACGTTTCCAGTTATGGCGCTTCATCTTGGCGATCGCTTCTTCTTCGGTTAAATCAGCTTCGGCCATGATGCGCGGAATCTTGAATTCGTCGCTGGCCGAAATGAAGAAAGCGGCCATGCAAGGATATTCTTTAAGCACTTCTTCAGCGCAGTGTCCAAGAATGATAAAGGAGTCGCCATTGCTGGCTTTATCCCGCAAAAAGTCAAATTCCATTGCCGCCAAAGCTGCTTCATTGGAATTGGTCAGCCCTCTTACGGTCCGGCTGGTCAGCTTCCACCGGGGGCTTTCATCGCGGTAATACAGATCCTGAACATCTTTCTGATCGGGGATGCCTAAGTTTTGTAAGATATTTTTTTCGTAAACCGGCAGCTGAAGCGTGCGGCCGAGAATCGTGGCAATTTCCTTACCGCCGCTGCCAAATTCGCGGTCAATCGCGATAATCAGCTGGTTGGTTGGTTTTTCCATTCTTCTTCCCTCTCTTTTCTTATCCTCCAAGTACCACATAGCGTAAAAGGATGATACCTGTAGAAATTGCTAAGACAAGGATCGTAGCAGGGACAGCGTATTTACAGTATTCCTTCCAGCCAATCGGGTAACCGTTTTTCATTGCCACTGCAGTTCCCACGACGTTTGCGCTCGCTCCAATCGGGGTCGCGCTGCCACCAATATCTGTACCAATGCTCAGCGCCCAGGCAAGCGTACGGATCGAGATATTCTGGGTGGAGGCCAGAGTTGTAATAATTGGAATCATCGTTGCCGAGAATGGAATGTTATCGACAAATGCGCTGGCCAGTGCGGAAATCCACAGAATGATGACAATAACTAACACTACATTACCACCTGAGATGTCTGCAATGAAGTAGGCAATTTGCTGAAGGACACCTGTTTTTTCCAATCCGCCGACTACAATGAACAAACCGATAAAGAACAACAAGGTTTTATAGTCAACCCGCTTGAGGATCAAGCCGGCTTTTTTGTAGTTGCAAAGCAGGGTTACCAGACCGATAAACGTACCGATAAAGGCGACGGTCAAGCCGGTATTGGCATGACTGACCAGCAATACCACCGCGATCAAAAAAATCATAATCGACAAAATAAATGCCGTCCGGTTTTTAATGGAGTCTTCGGGATTTGGCAGAGTTGCCGGATCAATATGCTGCTGATCAGCTTCTTTCAATTCTTTTCTAAAACAGAACCAGAAGAATGCAACCGCAAAAACCAGCGAAATGACGGCAATCAGGCCCGTATTGGTTAAGAAGTCAAAGAAAGTCAGCCCTAAAGAGGTACCGATAATGATGTTAGGTGGATCGCCGCACATGGTTGCTGATCCGCCAAGGTTGGAGCAGAAGATTTCAGCCAAAATTACAGGCACCGGATTGAACTTCAAAACTTTGGCCAGTTCAACCGTGACCGCCGCCAGAAACAGGATGACTGTGATCGAATCAATAAACATCGATAAAACCGCAGACATGATCGTAAAGACGACAAAGATTGCGGAAGCTTTATAATGTACGAGTTTTGCCAGCTTTAAGCAAAGCCATTGGAAAAAGCCCGCTTCTGCCATGCCTTCAACCATCACCATCATTCCCGCAATAAAAATGATGGTCGACCAGTTAATGCCGGAGGAAGACTCCCCAGCTTCTGATGAAACATGCCAGAATTCTGGAGTAAAGATGCTTTGGACGTTGAGTGTTTCAACAATCGCATCCCATGACTGCATACAAAGCGCGAAAACCAGAATCAAAGTTGCCGCGCCGCAGCATAATGTAATGTAATGATGCGGCCATTTATCAAGGATGATCAAGATGAACATCAACAAGAAGATAGCGACCGCAATCCATGGAGCCAGTGCTGCCATACTTTCCACCTTCCTTAGAACTTTCCTGGAAGTTCTAATCTTAGTCAATCACGATCAGGTAAGTTTTATGTTAAGATGCCCATTAAGTTTTGAAAGTATTCCGTGATAAGGCTTTCAGGTTCCGTATTCTTGACTCTTTTCAACCATTTTGCTTTTGCTGGCGATATCCTCGCTATTCTTCAATAATTTTGCTTCTGCTCCCTTTCACAACCTGCCACTGTTTGTTTTGTTCTGGCGGTTCTTCCCGCTGTCCGTTTCTATGCTTTCTTAATGATTTCTTTGCATATTTATTTATATGGTATTGAAGACCTGCTTTTTCAACTCAGTCAAAGTCTTCGGTTTTCCATCCTGGATGAGCCGGTTTTTCATCTCCAGAAACCTGATGCAGATTCCTGGTTTCTAAAATCCGGATCTGTTGCATTCGATTTGCTGTGTCTTTAATGGATAAAAGCTTCGCCAAATTCATCTGGACTGGCGATTTATCTTTTTTGTTGATTATGCCAATACGGATTACCAAAATGTACAAATGGTTTTATTTGAGATTGTTTACAATACAGATAAGGAGGCCATTCCAATGCCTGAAAACACCCTTAAAAACATTGTCAAAAAGCAGAAAGCCGGCAAGCCTGTCGGAATTTGTTCTGCATGCTCTTCAAACCCCTTTGTCATTGAAGCGGTCTTAGAAAAAAGCCGTGATGATGACGAAGTCTGCTTAATCGAATCCACCGCCAATCAGGTCGACCAGAATGGCGGCTACTCGGGAATGACACCGGCTGATTTCAAAGCATTCGTCTTAGAAAAAGCCGCTCAAATCGGAGCCGATCCTGCCAAAATCTATCTTGGCGGCGACCATCTAGGTCCTTTGACTGTTACTCACCTGCCTGAAAAAGAAGCCATGGCTTACGCCAGGCAGCTTGTCCATGATTATGTCAAAGCTGGCTTTACCAAAATCCATATCGATACCAGCATGAAAGTCGCTGATGACGATCCCAATACCCGTCTTTCGGATGAAACCATTGCCAGACGCGGGGCCGAACTGGCCCGGGTTTGCGAGGATGCCTATCAGGAACTGCTCAAAGAAGATCCCGATGCGGTGCGTCCCGTGTACATTGTTGGATCTGAAGTCCCTATTCCAGGCGGTGCTACCGGCGATAATTCCGGCATGCAGATTACCAAAGTCGAAGACTTCAAAAACACGGTTGCTGCCTTTGAAAAAGCCTTTAAAGAACACGGACTGGATGAGGCCTGGAAAGACGTGATTGCCGTTGTCGTTCAGCCTGGCGTGGAGGAAAAAGATGCCGGCTGCACCGAATATGACCGGGCGAAGGCTGAAGATTTAATGGCCAGCATTAAAGATTTCGATACTCTCGTCTTTGAGGGCCACTCCACTGACTACCAGACTCAATACAAACTCAGGGAATTGGTCGAAGATGGAGTCGGCATTTTAAAAGTCGGGCCTGGCCTGACCTATGCCGCCCGTGAAGCTTTATTTGCGCTGGCTTATATCGAACAGATGATGTTCCATGGCCGCGACGACGAAACCAGCCACTTCATCGATGTTCTCGACCAGGCGATGCTGGAAAATCCGAAAAACTGGATCAAGCACTATCATGGCGATGACAATGAGCTGTGGTTCAAACGCAAATTCTCCTTTTCAGACCGCTCCCGCTATTACATGCCCAATGAGAAGGTCCAGCAGGCAATGGAAAAGATGTTCAAAAACTTACGCAAAGAAGGCATCAACCTGGCTGTCCTGTCCCAGTTCATGCCTGAGCAATATACCAAAGTGCGTGAAGGCCGATTGGAAAGCGATCCCGAAGCCCTCGTCAAAGACCGCATCCGCCACACTTTAGCGGAATACAGTTACGCGACCCACCAAAACGAGCTTTAAGCAAAACATTCCTGTTCCTTCCAGCTTTTTAGGATCAAGATCCTGCAAAGTCTGGATTGATAAACCATGAGGTCATGTTCTCCTGTCCATTTCTGTTTTCTTTTCCATATTTACATTCTTGATCCTCTTTGGTTTGAGCCGGTTTGATTCAAAAACCGGCTTTTTCCTTTGGCGCAGGAAAGCTCTGCTTTTCCAGGCCTCCTTATTTTGTGGCTCGTTTTCTCTCCCAGGAGTATCCGGTTGGGATTGTTTTTGAGTCATAGAAGATCAAAACTGATATCCAACCCCTTAAACTAAGGATGAGGTGATTGACATGAAAAAAGCTGCAATAATGGTTGCCGATGGATTTGAAGAAATCGAAACCATCGTTCCTTACGATTTATTAACAAGAGCCGGTGTGCTCGTTGAACTGGTCAATGTCGAAAATAAAAAAGAAGCTACTGGGGCCAATGGTCTGATCATTGAAACACCGATTGAACTTCGCGGATTCGATTTTGAAACCGCAGACGCTTTGATTATTCCCGGCGGTCCCGGCTACCAGGTATTGGCCAAGACGCCTTTAGTTGAAGATGAAATCCATGCCTTTGCAAACAACCCCGAAAAGATTCTCGGCTCCATCTGTGCCGGCAGTGCTTTGACTGGCCAGCTTGGCGTTTATAAAGACAAAGACTATGTCTGCGTTCCTGATCTCAACCAGGACACCTTTGGCGGCAAGTTCGAAAAGAAGCATGCTGTGGTAGATGGCAACCTGGTTTCCGGTATTTCAGTAGGCGGTGCTTTTGAATTCGCTTTTGACCTGATTGAAAAACTGGTGGATAAGAAAACCGCTGACAAATTGAAAAAGGAAACATACTACAAACTGTAGGATTGAAAAATTCTGGTGCACGGTCCTTTTGCTGGGCGTATTGTTCTCTTTAAACCACTTGTCTGAAGCATTTGGACGATATGAAACCGGCTCCCCTCAAAGGATCGCAAAGGACCGAAAATTTTTAGCAAAAAAAGCTTTGGCCGATCGCGTCAAAGCTTTTTTGCGCCAAAACAAAGCAAAAGGCAGACTGAAAAACAACTCTGAATATGAAAGCAAAAAAGGCATTCCAATCAAAAAGGCAGCCAGAAGCAAGTCCAGCTAGAAGCAGATCTTGGAGGATCCCCAAAAAATCTGGGATAAATCCACAAAGGATGACGAAAATATTTCAAGAATGTTACAAGTTGATTGAATGATCGTCTTGAGAATTTGATACCATAGAGACATGTATACAGATGAACGAAGATATATCTCGAGCAGCTGGCTGATTGGCGGCCTGCTGATCGGGATTGCCGGGCTGGCTCTTGGAACGTTTTTTGATCTAAAGATCGACCAGCTGCTCTACCAGCCCGATGCCTCATGGGCCAAATATCTGGCCGCTTTTGGTCCTGTCCCTGCCTTTTGGGGAATTGGAGCTGCTGGTTGCCTGTTGATTGATGTGATGCGGGACGGCGATTGGTGGTGGGCTGGCTGGGCAGCCGGCTTTGCCATGCTGCTGGCCGGCCCGATTTACATGATTGACAGCTTGATGACGGAAATCGATATGAGCTGGCCAATCGCCTGGATTGTTGGCTTGCTTGTCAGCGTGCTGCCAAGCGTGCTCTATGCCGTCTTGATGCGAAACGCCACCGATCATGACAAAATTCAGTGCATCATCATTTTATTGATTGTCTGTGTGGGCAGTATGCTTGTCATTCAAGTCGTCAAACGAATCTGGTGCCGTCCGCGTTATTTCGTGATTGCCAACAATCCCGATGTTCCTTTCGCTGCTTGGTACGATCCAGACCGGGGAATCATCCAGCAATTTGCCACCCTCTATGCGCAAGACCATGACTACTTCCGCTCTTTCCCATCCGGCCATACCCAGTCGATCACCTGCTTGTTCTTGTGGGCATTGATTCCCGTCTATACGCAAAAAGGCAGTGTGAATTTGACGATGGCTCTTTCTGCCTTGGTTGTCCTGTTTGTTGCGATCAGCCGGATTTTCTTAGGTGTCCATTACTTATCGGATGTCAGCGTGGCTTTTCTGGTCACTTATTTGTTGTTTGCGATTTGTGTCTGGAGTTTTGGCCTGACCTGGCGCGGCATTGCCAAGAAGTACGGCGATGAAGAGTACGATGAGTATGAAGATGAGTTTGAAGATGAGTACGAACCTAAACCCAGAAAATCACGCAGGCGCCAGACCAAGGATTACGATGAATATGAGGATGAGGACTAAGTTCTGTCTTCAGATGGATCCGATGAAGTCTGTTTCAATCTTTAAAAACGTCAAAAAGACTTTATGGTATAAGGCCATGAAGTCTTTTTTTGTGGAAATTTTCGAGCTTCAGGTTGTAAAAACAAACGAATGAGAAAGATTCAAATTGCCCTTGATTTCCATTGGTTTTGCATGAATGAGCATGTTTTTTCTTTTCTTTGTACAATAGGAACAACACCCCCTATTCATCCTTGTATCTTTCAGCTTGTATCTTTCAGCTTGGCTTTAGGGATCGTTTTCACCTTACAGAAAGGAAGTTTTATGGCAGTTTTCTATTCCTGGTTTCAATCCGTCTGGGTTTTTCTTGGTTCTTTAATTTTCTTGTCGATCTTGTTTTATGTTCTTTATATAATTATCAAATCATCCAACAAGGATTAAAGAAAGGTTAATAATTATGGATTTATTGTACTGCATCGGTATCGGCTACCTGTTTGGCAACTTTATTACAGCTGAATTCGTGGGACGCCTGTTTTACCATAAAAGCTTATTTGAACATGGCTCCGGCAATCCCGGAATGAATAACACCTCCAAGGTCTTAGGCAAGAAAGCTGCTGCCATTGTTTTGCTGGGGGATATTTTCAAGACGGTTTTAGCCGTCATCGTCTGCCGTTTCCTGTTTCCCGATCAAGGGAATCTGGCTAATCTCTATGCGGGCGCCGGCACAATGCTTGGCCATTGCTTCCCTTTCTGGCATCACTTTGAGGGCGGCAAGGGGGTTGCGGTTCTTTGTGCCACCTACATCCTTTTTGCCCCAATCTACGGGCTCATCGCCCTGGCTTGCGGGGGTATTGCTCTGCTTTTAAAGAAAGGGGTAAAAGTGGCAGCTGCCATCATTCCCGCCGTATTCTGTCTTCTGATTGCGATCTTCCAATTTTCATGGGCATCCCTGATTCCTTCCCTGCTGATGGGCAGTCTGGAAGCGTATCTTAATCTGAAACCCAATAAGCTGGTCGACGGCCAAATCAATGAGGCGGCCCATTCAAAGAAAAAGACTTCTGCCAGCCCAGTCTTGCCGGCTGCAATTTCAGCTGTTGAGCCTGCTCCTGCCGGCTCTCAAGCTCTTCCTGCTTCCAATACCGGAATTCCTTCTCAAAAACAAAACCAAAAACAGCGAGTGCACTAACTTCTCTTTTCAAAGCTGCCAGAACGGCCTTTCGCCGGCTGATCTGGCAGCTTTTCATTTCCCGGTACAGAAATACATCCTGGAAAGCTGTTCCCAGTTCAGGGGCATGTCGATTTTGCGGTAAAACTTCTAAAACCATGCCTCCATCTCAACTTACGTTTATTATTATTTACCTGATAACAGATATTTAATATTACGTTATTTGTTATTTTAAAAGAAGAGCGGATCTTAAGGCAGATTGATAGCAAAAAGCTTACAATATTCGAAATATTTAAAATAACAAAATCAGGTTTGTAAGAAGAAAATATCATTCTGATTTCCTATACTGTAAACAGAGAGGGGATCTGTATGAAACCAGCAAAATGTCTGAGCTGTTTGCTGGCTGTTGTCTTAACAGGATGTTCAACAGCAGCTCCAGCCAATCCAAGTACGCAATCCAAGCCGGCAGCAATCAGTGAATCGAGTGGCAGCTTACAAAAAGAATCGCCAAGTACGCAAAGCGAAAGCAAGGTCGCAGCCACTTCAACCGTTCCAAACTCATCTTCAGCCGCTCAATCTGTCGATACTGCTTCTGGCAACGATCTGAAGACCAGTTCGGATCAGCTTCGAAAATATCTAAGTGATGCGGGATTTCAAATTGTCGATGATGAAAAAGAGGTTAATGAAATTTCTTTTGATGCGTATGGCTCCTATGGGGAAGTTGGTGTCGAAATCCAATGGTCTACCGATCCAGGAACCGCTTATACTTGGGAGATCAATGATAACGATGTGAGCCTGCAAGACGAATATACCAACAATGTGAAAAAGGTTGCTGTTCTCAAAGATCTTGAAGACCAGGACTACCAGATCGTTGCCATGGCTGAACGAGAAGGATTGATTTATGAGTTCAGCGATGTTCGCGAAGACGATCTGCCAACTCTTCTATCTATTCTTGGCCAGCTGGAATTTCCAGGCGCTTAAAGCCATTTTAGAGATGGCAAGAAAATCCTTGCCAGAATGATTCTTCTTGAGACGTCTTTTCAAAATCTTGAGAGACAAACTTCAAGATCAATTGGCCATTTGAAAGTCGAACCAGCTCCAAGCAAAAAAGTCGAAGCCAATCCAAAAGAATCTGCTTCGACTTTTTTCAGTTGATATTCAAATCCAGAATGGTTTACCAGGCCACCGCAATATCCAGCTGGGTATGATTGCTTAAGGCAAACGTGCCTGTATCGCAGACGATTCCCATCCCAAGCGAGGTCGGAACCAAAGAGCCGCGAGGGCGCGTAGGCAGGTGGGCAGCGACCATGACATAGTCGCCTAACATCTTGACACCGTCTTCACGAACCCAGTACTCATCCGTATTGCCGATCGAGCGCATAATCGAGATTACACCCTCCATAGGCAGGTTATAGTACGTTTCTTTGCCAGAGGGGCCGATAATCGTACCCGCTGACGGATTCAGCTTTTCACCGCTGTATTCAAAATTGCTGGAGAAATCATTCGCCATTTCCAAAGCGCGTTTTTCGATTTCGTCCATTGTCAGCCCATCTTCTTCGTCCGAGCTGGTAGACGCTTTATTGGCATTGACTTTGTCTTGAGCCGTTTCACGTTTCTCCTGGGCTTTGACATCCTTTTCCTGCTCTTTGCGCAGCTTATCTTTTTCTTCTTCGGAGATAGCCAGACACTTGGACCGGACATTCACGACGCCGTTGGCTACTCGTACCCGCAGACTGCCATCCACATTGGCCGCAATCAGCGTTCCTTCACTATATTTCTCGATTTTAGCCGCATGGGCAAGGCTGGCCAGATCGAGTTGATTGTTCACATGATCTTCTTTAAAGAGCACAGGGATTGAAAGTTTAGTGGTTTCAGCTGCGACATTCTCGTTGGCAAAAGCCGCCATTGGCGATCCAAAGACCATGGTTATCGCAAAGACAAAACCGGAAAGCTTATTGATCCATTTCATCCTTTTTCCTCCTTGTTGAATCGAGAAGCCCGCCATTGACAAACCAGGTCCGTCTGGGCGCTTCTTGGACAGTCTATCAGAGATAAACAACCAGACTCAACCTCTCGTCTTTAAACCACTGGATAAAGCTTACGAAATTCTTAAGAAAGCGCCTATCCTTGTCACTATTTTATAATTTCTAAGCGTTTTCAAATTCATGGGCCGTAAAGTCTCTCTATCCTTTGCCCATAAGAAAACATTAAAGAAAGATTAAAATAACGATATCTAAAATATATTCCGCAAATCATCGTGAAGCGGTACATCTTGTTGAGGCTGCCTCGAAATACTTTTTTGAGCGCAGTTCATTTTTTTCTTGCTAAATCGAATTGATACACGTCCAAGCCGTATTGTCTACTTATAATGAACATTTCATGGAGATCATGTGATCGAAGTGTGACGTTACCCTGTATTCTTTGGGATTCATCCCTTTGTGAACTACTCGGTCATTGAATGGCCGAGCATCTAAAGAAAAGCAGAAACTCGTACCATCAAAACCGCTATATTGGAAAGACAAACCGTTTAATCCGATATGGAAATCAACAGTATTGTCCTCCTCTATACAGTCCGAACAGAGACATGCCCTGTTAAGACAGTGGTAGTTCATATGGCTGTACATAAGTACAGCTTCGTCTTTTAAGATCCGGCTTGATTAAGCTGGATTTTTTGTTGTCCACTCT
>JADGIS010000044.1 GCA_015233825.1 Erysipelotrichaceae bacterium RD49 | reverse complement strand
GTTCCGTTCGACTTGCATGTATTAGGCATGCCGCCAGCGTTCATCCTGAGCCAGGATCAAACTCTCCATTTGATATTGACTCAAACGCTATTGCGTTTAATGTTTCGTGAATTGATTATTGAGTATTAAGTGTTTGTTCAAGAATCGACGTGTTAATTTCGAATATTGAATTGTCTGTAATCAGAGTTTTCAAAGAGCCATCTATTTGTGATGTGATTTGCATCACTCACAAGGCTTGTTTATCTTATCACCAGCAGATCCCGATGTCAACAACTTTTGTGAAATATTTTGATCAGTTTCACAAGCAATCGTTTAACCGATATCTAAAGATGATTGGCGTGAAGTGTTCGGCCTTGGCGGCCTCGACTTAACGCTCAACTACTATAACACCGGACCAAGTCCGGGTCAAGCACTTTTTGTGAAATCATTCAATAAATTTCACAAGTTGATTTTGAAAACCGAATCTAAATCCATATCAAAATCCATTCCAGCCAAAGAGAATTCTCAGCCTGGATTGCCGAATTTCTTTCGTGTTTTCAAAACAGCTTTATCTTTATACCTCACTTAAAAGTCAATGTCAAATTTTTTATCTATCCTGAGGCGGGGTACAAACACAAAACATTCAGTATCCCGATCGGGTATACTTTTTTGAACTCTACCAATAATATACCCGATCGGGATATTTACTTTCTCTTTTTAGCTTCCTAATCATTGTAACCGTGTTCCTCTTAGAATTATTCCTTTTCCAATTTATAATGTTCATTAATAAAGAAAGCGAAGACAAAAAAGTCTTCGCTGGCAAAAGCAAAGACTTGAGTAATTATTTGAGTTTGAAATTGAAGAATGGGGCATTTTCCATAATAAGCATCCGGCAGACCACTGCCCCAATCCCATTGCCAAGCAGAATCCACAATAGATTCCAGGTCCACATGTTTGCGTAGCCCATATAGGCCAGATCAGCAATCGAGTGCTCAAAGCCGCATAAAATAAAGACACTTACACAAAGAAAACAGCCAGCTCTCAGGCCTTTGGACCAGCTGTAGACTGCCAAAAACATGAGAACGCCGCAAAACGTCCCATTGATTAAAGCCAGATACCACGGCAAAGCCGCCTTTGCTGCTACTAAACCTGCAGCCGTTTGTGCTACATCGGCATTCCATCTCAGCAAGGCGCAAACCGCTAACGTTCCAATCGCATTACCAAGCAGGATTTTTAAATAGGGAATTTCTTTTGCCCCGAACCAGCCGATTTTGCCAGTAAATAAATCCAGCTCAAACAGGCAGACAAAACAAAGAGCAAAACCGAACAATAGCGCTCCGAGTGGTTTCTCTGCTTTTAAAAACAAATAAGACGCCATCGAAATCAGGACCCCTGCTGCTATTGATTTTTTCAAAGCGACCGTCCGTTCATTTCGGCTTCAATCGCCTCATAAGTATCTTTTGGGTTGGCAGCTTTGGTAATCGAGCGGCCAACAACAATATAGTCGCTGCCTTGCTCACGGGCATAGGCTGGAGTCGCTACACGTTTTTGGTCATCCTTGGAATCCGATGCCAGACGAATTCCTGGTGTTACACATAAGAAATCCGGCCCACAGGCTTCTTTAATCGCTTTAACTTCGTGAACTGAGCAGACCACCCCGTCCAGACCCGCTTCTTTGGCTGCTTTTGCATACCGAACAACTGAATCAATGACCTCGCCGGGAATCCCTTGTTCATTGTTCATGGCTTCCTTAGAGGTGGATGTCAGCTGGGTGACCGCGATCAATAAAGGGCGTTCACCGTCCTGTGTTCCCTGTTTCAATCCTTCCAGTCCAGCTTTCATCATTTCGATGCCGCCAGCTGCATGGACGTTGGTCAGATTGACACCAAGACGAGCCAGGTTTTTCATACCGCCTTTTACAGTGTTGGGGATATCATGCAGTTTTAAATCCAAAAAGATATCGTGTCCCATTTCCTTGATTTCACGAACCAGGTCCAGGCCTTCTGCATAGGTCAATTCCATACCGATTTTTACGGCAATGGGTTCATTGAACTGGCTTAAAAAGTCCAGTACCTCTTTTTTACTCGAAAAGTCTAATGCAACAATCGTTCGATTCATTTCTTTTCCTCCCTCACTTGCAAAAACGATAGCACAACCATCCACCCCATGGGATGAAGTTTTCAAGTCTGCCAAATTTAAGCCAGATTTGAATCATTGACTGACAGATGACAGGGTTTTACAGACTGCTCATTTCTTACATCTTCGCTTCAATCTGACTTTGCATCCTCATTTCCAGATCCATGATTCAAACAGACGGCTTCCTAAAAAAAGGCTTCAATCCGAAAATGGATCAAAGCCTTAGCAATGCGATTAATTGGTTTTGGGCAGAGCTTTACCAATCGCTTCCTGAACAGAATTTAAGCGGTATTTTGCCAATACATTTGGAAGTTCTTCGATGATCTTTGGACAAGCCCATGGATCAATGAGGTTGGCTGTGCCCACTTCAACTGCACTTGCTCCTGCATACAAGAATTCCAGCACATCTTCAGCGCTGCTGATTCCGCCGCAGCCAATAATTGGAATATTGACATTTTGGGCAACCTGATACACCATCCGCAATGCAATTGGTTTAATGGCCGGACCCGACAAACCGCCGGTTACGTTGCCTAACAAAGGTCTCGCTGTCCGCAAATCCATGCGAAGTCCCATCAAGGTATTGATCAAAACCAAACCGTCTGCGCCTGCCTGCTCAACAGCCTGCGCGATTTTGACAATATCGGTTACGTTGGGGGAAAGTTTTACATAGACTGGTTTGTCCGCAATTTGTTTCACGATCCGCACAGTCATCGCTGCGGTCTCTGGATCGGTACCAATAGCCATGCCGCCATTGGAAACATTCGGGCAGGAAACATTCAGCTCAAACGCTTTGATGCAGTCAACGCCTAAAAGATGGCTGACCACTTCGCCGTATTCTTGTGGAGAACTTCCAGCTACACTGACGATGACTTCGGTGTTCTGTTTTTCCAAAAATGGAACTTCGCGCAAGCGGACAAATTCGACGCCTTTGTTTTCCAGGCCGATGGCATTAAGCATGCCGCTTGGAGCTTCGCCAATCCGAGGCTGGGCATTGCCCAATCGCGCATCCAGAGTGACTGACTTGGTCACAAAGCCGCCTAAAACGCTCAGATCATACAACATCGCAAATTCACGGCCATAAGCAAAGGTGCCGGAAGCCGGAATAATCGGGTTTTTCAGGTTAAGACCTGGCAGAGAAACGGACAGATCCATTATAAGACCACCTTTCCAATCGGGAAGACAGGCCCATTCTTGCAGACACGGACCGGCATACCGGATTTATCAACAAGCACGCAGCCCTGGCAGACACCAAAGCCGCAGCCCATGCGGGATTCTAAAGAAATATAGCCTTCAGTGTAGGTGTTTTGAATGGCTCGAAGCATCGGCAGTGGTCCACAGGCCAGAACAAATGGGCAGTCAATGTTATAGGCTTTCGCACCATCCAGCACTGTGCCTTTCACCCCGACCGAACCATCCATCGTGCAGATAATCGGGGTAATGCCCAGCTGTTCGAATTCACTGGCATAGAAGACTTCATCTTTCGTGTTGAAGCCAAGAGCGACGTTTACTTTGGCGCCGGCATCCAGGTAGGCTTTGGCCGCCATAAGCAATGGAGGGGTTCCTACGCCCCCGCCAAGGATCAAAACTTCATCGCGTTTTACGATTGGAAAGCCGGTTCCTAACGGTCCCAGCAGGGAAAGCTCTGTTCCGGGGGTGAGGGTAGTCATAAAGTCCGTCCCTTTCCCCATGACTTTGTAGACAATGCGAAGCACATTGCCATCAATCCATGAGATCGAAATTGGACGCCGCATTTCAAAACCGGGCAGGCCGACCTGAACAAACTGTCCAGGCTTGGCCTGATCGGTAAAATCGCATTCAAATTCCATCTTATAAACATCTTTGGCAATGGGCGTGTTGGAAAGAATCTTTGCGTTGGATAATTTCATTTTTTATTTCCCCATCTCGTTCATGGAAATCATCGAGAATGAAAGTGACTCAAGAACCTTCATCAAGGCATTGGTCGTGTCCAGAGCGGTCATGCAGAAGATGCCGTTTTCCGAAGATACGCGGCGGATGACAAAGCCGTCATCTTCGTTTTTGCGAGAGGTGCGGCTCATCGTATTGACGACAAAGTTCACTTTGCCATCACGGATGATATCCGTAACGGTCGGAATATTGCCTTCTTCTTCGATTTTGTTCACTTCATGAACAAACAAACCGTTGTCGCGGAAGAACTTGGCTGTGCCATGGGTGGCATACAGGCCATAGCCGATGTTGGCAGCGCGTTTAGCCAGCGGCAGTGCTTCTTCTTTATCGCGGTCAGCAATCGTAAAGAGGATATTTCCATGCGGGCTGACTTTGATGCCGGCAGCAACCAGAGCTTTATAAAGTGCTTTTTCCAGGCTGATATCCGATCCCAGTGCTTCACCGGTCGATTTCATTTCCGGGCCTAAGACCGTATCGACCGAGCGCAGTTTGGCAAAGGAGAAAACAGGCGCTTTGACAAACACACGGTTGGCTTCCTCAGGTCGGTAGCCTGGTGTATAGCCTTGCTCTTCGATCGAGTGGCCCAGAACAGCCATGGCTGCAATATGGGACATCGGAACTCCGGTAATCTTGGATAAGAAAGGCACGGTTCTTGAGGATCGTGGATTGACTTCCAGAACATATACCTGATTTTTATGATCAACGATGAATTGAATATTGTACAGTCCAATGAACCCAAAACCTTCGCCAATGCGGGTTGCGTAATCGATGATGGTTGCCTTGACTTCATCGCTGATCGTCTGCGGCGGATAAACCGAGATGGAGTCCCCGGAATGTACGCCGGCTCGCTCAATATGCTCCATAATGCCTGGAATGTAGACATGCTTACCATCAGCGATCGCATCGATTTCCAGCTCTTTGCCGACGATGTATTTGTCGACCAGGATGGGGGCATCATGAGAAATTTCCTTGACGGCATTGGCCATATAGACACGCAGTTCATCATCGTTATGAACGATCTGCATCGCCCGGCCCCCTAAGACATAGGAAGGACGAACCAGAACCGGATAGCCGATGCGGCCGGCAATTTCAAGTGCTTCTTCAACCGTCAGTGCCGTTTCACCCTGGGGCTGCGGAATGTTTAACTGATGGAGCATGGCTTCAAATTCGTGGCGGTCTTCAGCTTTATCAATGCTTTCCAGACTCGTGCCTAAAATCTTCACCCCATGTTCAGCCAGCGATGCAGCCAGGTTGATAGCCGTCTGACCGCCAAACTGAACGATGACGCCTTCCGGCTTTTCCAAGTCGATGACTTCCATAACGTCTTCCGTCGTCAAAGGTTCAAAATACAGCTTGTCAGAAATCGAGAAGTCGGTCGATACCGTTTCCGGGTTGTTGTTGATGATGATTGCTTCATAGCCGGCATGGCGCAGCGTCTCCACACAATGCACTGTGGCATAGTCGAATTCCACACCCTGCCCGATCCGGATAGGGCCGGAGCCTAAAACGACAATTTTCTTGCGTGAGCTTGGGATGCTTTCATTTTCCTGCTCATAGGTCGAGTAGAAATAGGGTGTAGCGGATGTAAATTCGCCCGCACAGGTGTCAACCATTTTATAAACGGGTACAATGCCGTTTGCATGGCGCAGGTCATAGATCGCTTTGGGAGTTATATTCCAGACGCGGGCAATGTAGGAATCGGAAAAGCCGTTTTGTTTGAGTGTGGCCAGTACTTCTAAATCCATCGGCTTTTCTTTCATCTCGTTTTCTAAATGCAGCACATGCAGGATGTGGTACAGGAAGAAGCGGTCGATTTTGGTTACTTCAAACAGTTCTTCCACGCAGCCGCCATTGCGGATCCATTGGGCCATCGCAAAAATCCGGCGGTCATCCTGGCGTTTGATGATTTCCATCAATTCGTCCTGGCTCAGATCCTGCATTTCTTTCATATCGAGGTGGTCCACTTTCATCTCCAGCGAACGGATGCCTTTTAAGAAGGATTCTTCAAAGGTGCGGCCGATGGACATGACTTCCCCGGTCGCCTTCATCTGGGTGCCCAAACGGCGGTCGGCGTTGGCAAACTTATCGAATGGAAAGCGTGGGAATTTGGAAACGACATAGTCAATCGCTGGTTCAAAGCAGGCATAAGAAGTCCGGGTAATCGGGTTGAGGATTTCGTCAAGGGTTAAGCCGACAGCCAGTTTGGCGGAAATCCGGGCAATCGGATAGCCGGTCGCTTTACTTGCCAGTGCGGAGGAACGCGACACACGCGGGTTTACCTCAATGACGTAATACTTAAAGCTGTCAGGATCCAAAGCCAGCTGCACGTTGCAGCCTCCGCAGATCTTCAAGGCACGGATGATCTTTAAAGAGGCACTGCGCAGCATCTGGTTTTCACGGTCGGTCAGGGTCTGAACTGGTGCAACAACGATCGAGTCACCCGTATGAATACCGACAGGGTCAACGTTTTCCATGTTGCAGACAACGATCGCCGAGTCATTGGCATCGCGCATCACTTCGTATTCGATTTCTTTGCAGCCCGCAATTGACTGCTCAATCAGGCACTGGTGAACCGGTGAAATTTTCAGGCCGGCTTCGCAGATCTTACGCAGTTCATGTTCATTGTTGGCAAAACCGCCGCCCGTACCGCCAAGGGTATAGGCTGGACGAACCACAACAGGATAGCCGTGCTCTGAACAGAAAGCGACTGCCTGGTCCACCGTGTGGACGATATCGCTTTCCGGAACCGGCTCATTGATTTCCTGCATCAAAGCCCGGAACAGCTCGCGGTCTTCGGCGCGGTTGATCGCATGTAAATCGGTGCCCAGAATTTCCACGCCATATTCATCGAGAATGCCGTCTTCAGCCAGTTCAACAACCAGATTCAAACCAGTCTGGCCGCCTAAAGAGCCTAAAATGGCGTCAGGTCTTTCCTTATAGATTACGCGCTTAGCAAAATCGAGCGTCAAGGGTTCGATATAAACCTGGTCGGCAACAACCGAATCGGTCATGATTGTAGCCGGGTTGGAGTTAATCAGAATGACTTCATACCCTTCTTCGCGAAGGGACTGGCACGCTTGGGTACCGGCATAGTCAAACTCAGCGGCCTGGCCGATGACAATCGGTCCAGAGCCGATGACAAGAATCTTTTTCAGGTCTTCTCTTCTAGGCATCCCGTTTCTCCTTTTCGTTTTTAATCAACTCTACAAATGTATTGAACGTTGCTTTTGAATCATTTGGGCCAGCATTGGCTTCCGGATGAAACTGCAGGCTGAACACCGGATACTTGGTATGGGCAACGCCTTCACACGATTTATCATTGAGCGCCTGGTGGGTCATCACCAGATCGGTTCCTTCCAGCGAATCTGCATCGACCGCATAGCCATGGTTCTGGCTGGTGATTTCCACATGCCCATCGCGCAGATCCACAACCGGATGGTTGCCTCCGCGGTGTCCGAACTTTAATTTATAGGTCTTGGCGCCGCACGCTAAGCTGATCAGCTGATGGCCTAAGCAGATGCCAAAAATCGGAACCTGGCCGATCAAGGCCCGGATCGTTTCAATGGCCTGCGGCACATCGGTCGGGTCGCCAGGACCATTTGTCAGCATCACGCCATCTGGGCGGAAGCTTAAAATGGTCTGCGGATCTGTATCCCAGGGAACGACCACGATATCGCAGCCGCGTTCCGATAATTCACGGATGATGCTCAGCTTGCATCCAAAATCCATGACAACCACTTTCGGGCCGCGGTTTGGCACGGAGTAGAGTTTGGTTGAAGAAACGCGGCGGACCTGGTCATGCAAAGGTTCGCTTTCGCGAAGCATCTTTACAATCGCATCGGTATCGGCATCCGGATTAGCCATCACGGCTCTCATCGTTCCTTTGTCACGGATCCGGCGGGTTAAAGCGCGGGTATCCACCCCATAAATTCCTGGAATGCCCTGCGATTTGCAAAAGGCGTCCAGCGTCTCATCGGCGCGCCAGTTGGAATAGTTTTCACATAAGTCTTTGACCACCAGCCCGAACGCTGCGGTTTCAATACTTTCCCAGTCATCGCGGTTGATGCCATAGTTGCCAATCAGCGGATAGGTCATCATGATGATCTGTCCGCAATAGGAGTTGTCTGTCAAAATTTCCTGGTAGCCGGTCATGGATGTATTGAAAACCAGTTCGCCAGGCTGGAAGTTCTCAGAGCCAAAGCCCTTGCCTTTCCAGACACTTCCATCTTCCAGTACAAGCAGTCTGTCCATAAAGTCCTCCTTTATCCAGATTAAAAAATCACTTGGTTTGATGTTTCCATCACTCACAGCAGATGAGTGAAGGTCTTTTTCTTCATTCTATGTCAATGTCTTCACAAGACCAAAATGTCTACAAAGACTTCCCTATATTGAGCCACAATTTGTATCAGTTTCTGGGTTCAATCCGCCTGGCCCATTTCCATCAGCGCTGAAACACACGTTTTCCCTGGCTCCAGGTCTGGTCAATGCAAACCACGCTTGGCCAGCCGGCAAACGGCGTGTTTTTTCCCATTGACAAGAAAGTTTCGGGATCGATTACTGTATCGGCATGGAGATCGGCCAGAAAGAAATCAGGCCGGTATCCCGGGGCAATCTTTCCGGTCTTTTCAAGGCCGAAGAGTTCAGCCGGCTTTTCAGCCATCCACTCGATCAGCTGGCGTAGCGACCAGCGCTTCTGGTTGTGGACAAATTCGGTATAGAGGAGTGGAAAAGCCGTTTCTAAAGCGACGATGCCAAATGGTGCCTGTTCCATGGAACGGGCTTTTTCCTTTGCGGTATGGGGAGCATGATCATTGGCGATAAAATCCAGATCCCCGTTTTCCAGCCCTTCAATCAGCGCCATGCGGTCGGTATGAGAGCGAAGCGGAGGATTCATTTTCCAGTTGGTTCCTTTGACGTCGTTTTCTTCAAGCAGCAAATGATGCGCCGTGACTTCCGCGCTGACTCTTGCGCCATTGGCTTTGGCTTCATGCAAAGCGTCCACACTCTGCTTGGCAGAGATATGATCAGCGTGATAGCGCAGGTCGTGTTTGGCTGCAAGCTTTAAATCGCGTTTAAGCTGTTCGCTTTCACACTCGCTGGGAATACCGATCCAGCCATTGGCCTTGGCCATCTGTCCCTCATGCACGCTCGCTCCCGGCTTACGGTAGTTCATATCTTCGGTGTGGCAGGAAAACAGTACACCTGCCTGGGCAGCCTGTTTCATGGCCTGATCCATCACGGCATTGGATTGAACACCCACCCCATCATCGGAAAAGCGGGTGATGCCGATTTCTTTCATGGCCTCATAATCGACCGGCTTGGCGCCTGCTTCATCGACGGTGATCGTCGCAAAAGGAATGACGCGGATTTTGCTTTCGGCTTCAATATGAGCCAGATACTCTTTCATCACTTCGACAGTCGATGGAAACGGCAGGACATTGGGCATCGCAAAGATCGTCGTAAATCCACCGGCGGCCGCAGCAGCAGTGCCTGTTGCGATCGTTTCCTTCTGGGTATGGCCGGGGTCGCGAAGATGGACATGGGTGTCGACCAGACCAGGAAGCAATGCCAGCCCGCCGCCGTCAAGGATCCGGGTTTGGGCATCACGCTCAAGGTTTTCGCCGACTGCCAGAATTTGATTGTCATCGAACAATAGTTCGCCTGGCCTTAAGGCATGGTCGTAAAAGACATCGACATTGGTGATCAGTGTTTTCATGGCTACACCTCGCTTCTTCCAAAGGGCTCATATCCTAAAGCACGTTTGAGGATGGCCTTGCGCACCAGCATGCCGTTGTGCATCTGCTCAAAGATCCGGCTTTTTTCACTTTCAACCAAATCCGAATCAATTTCCACCCCGCGGTTGACGGGGGCGGGATGCATGATGATCGCATGCTCTTTCATCCGAGCGTAGCGTGCTTTGGTCAGACCGTATTTTTCCAAATACTCGTCATCACTTAAGCTTTCCAGCTTGGCCCCCCGCTCACGCTGGATGCGCAGCATAATGATCGCGTCCGCCCATTCGATGCTGTCATCGAAATCCGAGAACGGGTAGCCCTCGCGCTCCCACTCTTTTGGGCCCGAGAAACGCACATTCGCCCCAAAACGCTCCAATGCTTCTTTATCGCTGGCAGCCACCCGGCTGTGGGCGACATCTCCACAGATCAGCACATTCAGCCCATCGAGATGGCCGAATTCGTTATACAGTGTCAATAAATCGAGCAGGCACTGGCTTGGATGGTTTCCCTTGCCATCGCCGGCATTGATAATCGGTACCTGGATGGATTCGAGCTCTTTGAAGTATTCATCCTGCGGATGCCGGATCACCAGCAGTTTGTAACCGACAGACTCAAAAGTTCGAACGGTATCGTACAGCGTTTCTCCTTTCGTGAGCGATGAGGTTTCGGGGTTGAAATCAACCGTCGGCAGACCTAATTGTTTTTCAGCACTCAGAAATGAGTAGTGGGTACGTGTCGAAGGCTCAAAAAAAAGATTAGCAGTGAGAGCCTGATTACAATCGGGCAACTGCCAATCTGAATGAGAACTAGAAAAAGCCTTCGCATCATTGAGTAAATCGAGAATCTCAGAATTCGTGAGATCGTTCATAGTTAACAGCGATTTTTTATGCATTCGCAATTCCTCCCTGATGACCAGACATCTAAATCTTCAGTATTGTAGCATAGCCATGCCTAAAAACAAGATCCTTTCAAAAAGCTGAAACCTGCCTGGGCAATCTGTGGTGGCCCGCCCATCTGAATATTATAAAAACTCCCTGATTTCAGGGAGCTTTTGAATCCATAGGAAGAGACGGAAGTCGAATTTTTCTGGAATGTAAGACTTACAAATCAAGAGATTTCCTCTCTTTCCAAGAAGAGTCTGCACTCGGAATAACCGCTTTAAAGAGAGGCAAATCAAGGATTGCAACGCTTGCAGGGAGTATAGCCTGAAGCTTCAACCTGATCTTTGGACATCGTTACTTCTTCGCGGTTTTCTGGATTGATGCTTTCTACACTGGAGCATTCAGGAAGGTGGTATTTACCGGTTTTTGTATTGAGCACATAGGTTACAGCCGGCTGCTGGGACGGGGAATTTGACCCATCTTTCTTGGTTCCATCAGCCTGGTTGTTTCCTGTTGCATAATCAATGGCGACTCCCGGCTGAACATTGTAAGCAAAAACGCAGAACTCAATGCCTTCCCCTTCATCTTCTACCGAGTATCCTTCCATCAACGCTCCGCGGGCCACCAGGTCATCGCCTTGAAACATGGGCGTTACCCGATACATCACATGGTTGCCCGTTTCTTTAATATAGTCGCGAACCATGTTTTCAAAAGGGGTCATCCCTTTAATATTGAAATACCGGGTGCCCGTCATGAGATTCTTCGGATTGTCGTTTTGGCCGGACAGCGACCAGGCGATCAAATGGCAGCGGTTATAAAGCTTGCCGCCATCCGTGATAAAATCATAGTCATTTTGAACCCAGCCCGTAGGGTGGATGCTGGAAATATCACCGCGCTTGTCCTGGGGCAAAAACTCCGGACCCAAAGAACCATAAGCCAAGGTCACCCGGCCAAGATCATCCAGGTCAAAGTAATGCTGGAAACCATCTGTTGTCTTTTCGTTGGCATCGAAAAAGGGAACATTGTTATTGATGGCAACATATGGGCTTCCTGAATACGCCGGAATCTGGTCTAAGGAAATCGATTCAGCCGTTTGACTTGGCTGGCCTGATGTTTGCGATCTGGCTTGTGTTTGAGTAGAGGGAGCAGGGAAAGATCCAGGTTTTGAATCTGGCTTGGCGCAAGCGCCGAGCCCAACGGCTATACTCAAAATGAGCAGCAGCTTTAAAACTTTATGGATTGAATTTGAAGAAAACTTATGCACGTTCAAATACCTTTCGTACGATGCAATCATGTGAACTTCCTGCAAATTCTGTCTGCGCGATGCATGCGAATGGGCTAAAATCCAGGCTTAGAATTTGGTCAGCCGGATATTCCACATCCATGAACCGGTAAAGAAGAATCTTATCGATCTGGCTGGCTTCTTCAGGGGTTGGGTTGTGATCAAAAAGCACCCAGCCATTGTCATCTTCTAAAGTATCCGTAATGGGCACGCCATAGGAAGCTGCCATGCGGCCAAAATACGATTCAGCCTGGATGGGCTCATCAACCAATGACTTCAGGTCGTCCATCAGCATCCGGTCCCGGCTTTGGGGACGATGGTTGAAAGCCAGACCATTCTCTTGGTCCACGATAAAGATTGCATTCATTTTCAAATTTCCTTTCTAAGGAGACCACCTTCCAACAAGACCTGCTGAGTCTTTGAGGGTTGTGATCGTTTTTTTCATTTTATCTTCCATTAACAGACCATGTTTCATTTTTAATGTAAATATGTCTTTGGAATGTTCATAAAAGTTTAAGGATAGCGGTTTCATTTTTATAAAACATTAATCTTATTTGGTCACTTTCCCATAATCAGCTGTTAATTTAACCACCAGTTCTTCCTATAATAAAAAGCGAAATGAGGGACGTGTATGAACGAAAACGTCGTGTTTTTCTTAAAATTTAAAAAGGACTTACAATTTTTCTATGAATCGCTTTCGCTTAAAGAAGGACTGACTCTGATGAAAAAACACGGATTTACAGCGGTTCCGGTGATCAGTGCCTCAGGCGAGTACGTCGGATCTGTCAGCGAAGGTGATTTTCTCTGGTATCTTCTTGAACACAAAGATGAACCAGATCTCTTAACCGAGACGCTTATCAAGGATTTAATCCGCCCCAATTTTATGCCGGCGGTCAATATCAATATTCCCTTTAAAGATCTGCTCAATCAATCGCTCCACCAAAACTATGTTCCGGTAGTGGACGACCGCAATATCTTTATCGGCATGGTTACAAGGCAGAGCTTGCTGGAACACTTTGGCCAGCAGCAAGCTGAGGATACGCTCCAAGCCATCATTACACCCTGTTTAGAACCACAATCCAACCAAATCCAGATTCAGCTCAAACGCTGATTATTCTTGATCAACACCATAAACGACCAAAAGCGGGGATTCCCGCTTTTTATTTTCCAATTTGTCATATATTTGCTTCATCAGCATTCCTATTACCAGTTCACTTATTTTATGGGTCTCTGAAAAAATTGGTGGGATTGGGTTGATGGCTGAATTTGATATGTCAAAAAAGAAATATGGAAAACAAAAAAATTCCAAAAAAATAAAAACTATTATTTTACTGATCGAATTGAAACCTGGAACAAAGAAAAGATCTGCGAACGAAATACTATCAAATCCAACAATCTTTCTACAGTATCGACGATGAAAGATATTAGTATTGATCGAGTTAAGATTTCGGTTGAAACGTACTATTTTTCATGCAGCTTAGATCACATCCTATTTGAAGAAAACAATTTGACGGACGAAGAAAAGAGAGAGTACGCCCGAAAGTTTAGTATGGAATACGATGCTTGTGAAGAAAATTTTATATCCTTTATCTATAAGCATCTTCCAAATGGTAATTCTTCTTACTTAAGCAGTTGGAAATTCATCAAATCAGATAACCATTCTCTTGAACGGTTCAGCAACTTATTTTGTATTTTCAAGACTCATGAATCACAGATATGTCCTTTAGCTCAACAAGAAGTCCATCTGCTTACAGGCAGTACAAGTAATTTAGCCAAAATTTCAGAATAAGCAATTATATAGATAACAGCTGGCACCGATCAAATAGGTCTTTGAATAACCATATTTTGGCTGTCAAAGGCCTTTTTCATACCTATCTATTTATCTTTAATCGCTTTAGAAACTTGGCTTATTTTCAATCAATCTTATGGTCGGCGATTTTCAACTCCGCCTGTCCTTTTCCGTATAATAAGACCAAGTACGCTGCTAAGGCAGCCAATCAGGAAGGATGTTCTATGGTTCTTATTAGTGTTTCCATCGTAGTTTTGGTCTTGGGATGGTTAGCCTTATACGTCTGGGCTTCACTTCATGCTACGCTCAAAGAATTGCAGATGGATCTTTATATTGCATTGTTTTGTGAGTGGTTAGCCGCAATTCTGTTTTGCTTTGGCCTTGAACAGATCGAAGCTCTGCCGTTTACCTTATTAGGAATGATCGGCCTGGTGATGGCCAGCATTCTGGTCATTTCCTTGATTCTGATTCATATTTTCAAGCACCGGCCGCTGCCCAAGAAATTCTGTGATGGCTTTGAAGCCTGCTTCCGGTTTCTGTTTAACTGGTGGCTGGTCGAACTGCCCACGCCCAAACAGGATGAAATCGACCTGCTGCTCGATCCTGCATCCAAACAGGAGTATGAAGATCAGCGTGAAGTTTTGGAAAACGCGCTGGATTTAGGAGAAACAACCCTGGATGAAATCTGCACCCACCGCTCCGATATGATCAGTCTTTCCATGAAGGACGATCCGGCCAAATGGAAACAGGTCATCCAAGCCAACCGTCATACGTTCTACCCCATTACCAACGAAAGCGGCGACGATATCGTGGGTGTCCTCGATACGCGTGATTATTTCCGGCTTCATGGCTATGGCATGAAAAATATTTTGGAACATTGTGTCGATAAGCCATTGTTTGCGGCTGAAAACACGACCGCAGACGAACTGCTCCACATTATGAAAAACCGCCGGACGTATATCGCCATTGTGCTGGATGAATATGGCGGTGTTGTCGGATTAGTGACTTTGCACGATATCATCGAAGAACTCTTTGGTGAGCTTTCTGAAGAAGAAGAAAAACGGCAGGCTGAAATCGTGAAACTGCCTAAAGGAGTATGGCGCATTGCGGGTGAAGCCAACTTGAAGGATGTCTCCAAAGCCTTGGGCATCACCTTGGAACTTGATGACTTTGAAACCTTCTCCGGCTATATCTTAGGCAGCATCGGCTATATTCCTGAAGATGGCAGCCAGCTTGAAGTAAAGATTGGCTCCTTGATCGTCCAGATCAAGCGGATTGCTGGCCATCGAATCCGCCAGGCCTTAGTCAAGATCGATCCAGCCGCTTCCAAACCCGCTCTTGAAAACAAGCCGGCTGCTTAGCCGCACCCTGCCCATCCTTAAATTGCACCATAAGCAAAGCCTCTGCTGAAATTCAAATTCATGCAGAGGCTTTATTCATTACCACAGGATGGCTTAACTGAATTCATGCGTTTTTCTTTCAAAGCAGCAAACACGTCAATGAGATCAGCTTCAATGCAAAGGGCGCGCTCATTGATGGTATCTGGAATGGCGCTTTGCTTATCATTGATCGTAATCAAAAAGGATCGTGGATTAATCTCGGTTTCTTTCCAGATCGGAAACTTGATCTGGCCAGGTTTTGAATCGTTGACCCCAAGCTCCAGATAGAGCGTATTGTGATGCCTGGCATATTCAGCGGTTTGGTTCATCCGGAAATGGCCGTCTTCCCAATCGGCATCATGGGTAAAGCGCTCTGACAGATGGATGCTGGGCACTAGCTCACGTCCGCAATACAGGCAGCGCGGAATCATTTCATAAGGAACCTTGCGGTCCTTTTGGTTTTGGCACATTTGGAGAATAAAAGGCTGACTGTCGTAAGTTTTGGTGCAGCAAGGATGCTGGCACTGCAGCTTGCCTAAATCTCCTTCTTTATTGAACACGCGCTTTTCATCAAATCCATTGCGCTCAAAAAGATGATCGAAATTCGATGTAACGACAAAATACTCTTTATCTCGAATCAGATCGAGCAGTTCATGATAGATCGAAGAGTAAAAGTCAGTGAAACGCCCCAGCCGGATCAGTTTGGACCAAAACCCCCAGAATTCTTCCAAACTGTAGTAGATGGAATGACTGCCGGTTTTTAAATCCGGCAGCTCATACATGCCGATAAAGTCTTGATACATTTCGGCCCAGAAGGATTGGTCATCTGAAAACTTATCCCTGGCAAAAGCCGCTTTGGAAAGATTCAATCCGGCGCCAATCATGACCAGATCCGCTTGCTGGACAGCGGCGATTAAAAAGTCGATTGGATCCTGAATTTCTTCTTTCAGCTTTAAAAAGATATTGCCGCAATCCGGAGCAGCATCGGGTCGTTCATAGCGGAATAATCCTGGATTTCCATAGGTCAGCGGCGGCTGGACCACCTGAATTTTGGTGTCTGGTTTTAAAGAATCAGGCTGATTAGCGGCGATTGGCTTCGTTTTTCCTTTTCGGCGCGTCATAATCTTCCTTCTCCTTTCAACTCCTGAATGGAATTCAATTCTAACTGTTCATCCAGCTAAGCCGCAGCGGCTTCTTCTTCGACTTCAGAGGCTAAGACTGGATCTTTGGCCATGCGGTTCATCTGTTTAAAGGCAGCCATCACCATCATGATCGACAGCACAACCGAAATAAAGTCCGCAATCGGCTGAGCAAATAATAAACTTTCAATTCCCCAGATCATTGGGAAAATGAAAACCAAAGGCAGATAGAAAATAATCGTCCGGCTCAGCGATAAGAAAATTCCTTTTACGGGCTGGCCGATCGCCGCAAAGAAATTAGAAGCCAGTGCTTGAATGCCCTGGATGCAGATCATGGCCATATAAATCCGCAGCACCAGGCAGCCAAACTGCAGGTACAGCTCATCCCCATGGCCAAACAATTCAATTAACTGGCCGGGGAAAAACTGGAAGAGCAGTTCCACGCTGGATCCTAAAATCAAAATGGAAGCCATCGCTGTGAGCAGACATTTCTTGACCCGGTCAAATTTTCTGGCTCCATAGTTAAATCCAATGATCGGCTGGGCTCCTTGCGAAAGACCGACAACCGCTGAGATATAAATAGTATATGCTGATCAAATCCAATTTTTTGCAAAAGAAGGACAGCGGCGCTGTAAGCTGTTAATTATATATTTGCCTTATACGATTGCTTAATTGAATCAAAAATGACTGACTCAACTCAAAAACCCAGGCCGTTAGGCCTGGGAAAATCGCACTAAATTTACAAGGTTCCTGCAGATGACGGACAGGTGGATTTCGGTTTTTGCACTTTCTGCCAGCTTGGACATAATCAGATTCAAGCCATCTCGACGCTTCATATTTCCAAATTTGCATTCTACTTCGTTGCGTACACCCATATCTTCGCACATCTGCTTTAGCAGCTTGCGCTGGTCTTTGGGTTTGCGGCCGAGTGGTTCAGCGGACAGGTAAATTCCATGTTCTTTACACCACTTGCGGTTTTGCCGGTTGCCATAAATCTTGTCAGCCATAACCCGCTCTGGATAAAGTCCAAAGCGTTCACGATACTTCTCTATTACTTGAACGAAATGGTCATGGGCTCCTTCGTTATAGGAGTCAAAGCTCAGTTCATCGATAAAGCAGAATCCATTGATAACGCTCATTGACATTTTGGCACCGAACTCAACTTTTGACTTCTGTTTACCACGTACAATGGGGCGTACATGAGGCTGACTGAGAGAAATGATTCGATCTGGTACATTATGAGACTTTTTCTCATACATTTCACGTTGTTGTGCATACAGAACTCGAATGGTATCCAATCTTTTTCTTTCTACAGACCGAAGGGAGTCCAGACAATCAGGATGTTCAAAGATGTATTGATCGATATAACCTAAGTTGCGCTTAACATAGCTCAATTGTTCGCCAATAATTTTTCTCATTTTTTTGGTTTTTCGAACACGAGGATGTTTTACAAACTGATGGTATTGTCTTCTAGCTTTTCTACGATAAGTTCTTGGCTTACGGCTTTGACTGCTTAGAGGTCCATACTCTTCAAAAAGAGAATCAATGATCTGCTCGGTCCATAAACGGCTTGAATTCAACAGATCGAGATCTGTTGGGTATTTTATATCCGCTGGGCAGCAGGTAGCGTCGATAATCACTGTTCCCTTATTCAGGACAGATGAATTAGAATCTACAGCTGCTTGGGATGTATCCGAATTCGAATCTGTAGAAGTCGTACCGCTATGGTTTTGATCGTCATTATTGTTGGATTCATCATCTTTTGAATTGTCCCATTTTTCGATTACTTCAGAAAGGTTGGCGAGGTTAATTTCCTCCAGAAATTCGGGAGGAAATCGTTTTCGGAAGCTTACTAAGGTTGAAGAGTCAAATGTATGTTCAGGAGAGAAGGTCGTGTAACCAAGAAAGTACTGCCAATAAGGATTGCGCTTAATTTCCTGCA
>JADGIS010000043.1 GCA_015233825.1 Erysipelotrichaceae bacterium RD49 | reverse complement strand
AACTGATTGCACAGGGTAAAGACGAAGAAGAAATTACCCGCGAGCTCAATAGCATTATACAGAAACACTCTACAAAAACCAGCCCAGAATTAGCCGCCTAGAAACGCGGAAATTGTGGGGAGGGGGGGCTATACGCAATTTTGTGGTAGACCTGGGAGTAATTTACAGAATAAAAGATCACCGGTTGACTTCATCTATGATCGAAAACCGAAACAAATTGGTAAAGCAGATCAAGAATAACGCGAATGGTTACACAAACTGGCCTCGTTTTAGAAATCGAGTCCTGTATGTATTGAATAAGACTCCATACTTATTGGAGCCAAGATCAGATGAAAAAAAGGACCATTAATTGACAGTCCATAAGGTCCTCTAAAATAAAATGAGGTTTTGAAACCTCACACTTATGAAAAGCGTGTAGGTATCAAAACCTCATGAAAATTTAAAGCGCCTCAAAAACCGGCTAGACAAGCTGGCAAACTGAAAAAATCCTCAGACTCTGCACTTGTTCTATCGAACAAAGAAAGTCTGAGGGGGTTTAAGGCAACGCACATCTGATTCTGTCCTAGCTCGGCAAGAACCAGGACAAGCTGGTGATATTCAAATGGGTAACAACCGATCTGGATGGCAGGCTTGACTGAGCTTCAAGTAGAGATCGGCTCAATTGAGTCTACTTACCCGAGAAGAACTTTTTAAAGCGTTCAAATGGGCTGTCCGCTTTGGCTTCAGCCGATGAGCGTAGCTGTTCGTAAAGTTCGCGGTCTTTTTCGCTGATCCGCTTTGGAATTTCCACTTTGATATCGACAAATTCATCGCCGGCGGTTTTGCCATACGGAATGCCTTTGCCTTTTAAACGGAACTGCTGGCCGGGCTGGGTGCCGGATGGGATATCGAGTTCGACATCGCCATGGACAGTTGGAACGTTTAAAGTTGTACCCAAAGTGGCATCAATAGCCGAGATGGGTACCTGTACACGGATATCCTGGCCCACGCGCTTGAAGACTGGGTGTTCGCCGACATTGATTTCAATGTAAAGATCACCGTTTGGACCGCCGTTCAAGCCGCGTTCACCTTTGCCGACCAGCCGGATCTGCTGGCCGGACTGGATGCCTTGCGGAATTTTGACGTCGAGTTTTTTGGTGACGCGTTCATACCCTTCGCCATGGCATTCGTGGCATCTTTCTTTAATGGTCTGGCCGGTTCCATGGCATTCCGGGCAGACGCTTTGCTGCTGAATGCGGCCAAACGGAGTCTGGATGACTTCCGTTACTCGGCCGTTTCCATGGCAGCGCCGGCAGGTTTGGATATCATCGGGATGCTCGGCTCCGGTGCCGTGGCAATGGTCGCATGGTTCATCAACATCGACAGTCACCGTGCGGGTCGTGCCGTTGACAGCTTCCATAAAGTCGATGTTCATGCGCTGGTAGATATCCTGGCCTTGAATCGGCTGATTGCGGTAGGCATTGGCCGACTGGCCGCCAAAGCCGCCGCCGGTAAACATATTGAAAAGTTCCGAGAATGGATCGTAGCCGGACTGCTGCTGGTAGAAGGAGCTGAAATCGAATCCTCCCTGGCCATCAATGGTTCCAAAACGATCGTACTGGGCTCGTTTTTCTTCATTGCCTAAAATTTCATAGGCTGCGTTAATATCTTTAAACTTCTCTTCTGCTCCCGGCTCTTTGTTGATGTCAGGATGGTAGGTACGGGCTAATTTGTGGTAAGCCTTTTTGATCTCCTCTGCAGAAGCCGTTTTGTCAACACCAAGAATTTTGTATAAGTCTTTTTGCTGCTGCGGCATCGTATTCCCCCTTCTTACGCAGAAAGCTACAGAAGCACCTGCCCCTGTAGCTTTGATTTGGTTCGTACTGTCATTTTAGTACATGTTCATGAAAACTCCATGAACGTTTAGGCATAAATTTCGAAAGTATTCGCTTTAAATGCCCGATTTTCAGACAACCACTCGCAAAAGAAAGATTCCATTGAAAGTGGCTGCCTGTATTTTTCAATTGGCTGCAACGCGACAGCCAAGGATCAGGAATGAAGCAGACTTGAACCGGTCCGTGTTTATTTATTTCTTTTCTGTGAATTCAGCATCCACTACGTCGTCGCCGCCGTCATTTTTTGGCTGTTCATTTTGCGGCTGGCTGGCCTGCTGGTACATCGCCTGGCTGGCGGCCTGGGCTGCTTTTTCCAGAGCGGTCATGATGGTTTCAACTTTATCCATGTCGTTTTCATCAAGAGCTTTCTGGAGTTCATCGCGTTTTTCTTTCAGTTCGCCAGCTTCTTTTTCTGGCAGTTTGTCTTTGTCGTCTTCTAACATGGCATCGATCTGAGCGACGAAGGCATCGGCTTTGTTGCGTGTTTCCACTTCCGCTTTCTTCTTGTCATCAGCAGCTTTGTTGGATTCAGCTTCTTTGATCATGCGGTCGATTTCATCTTCAGCAAGACCATTGGAGTTCTGGATGACGATGTTCTGTTCTTTGCCCGAAGCTTTATCTTTGGCGGTAACGTTAACAATACCGTTGGCATCGATATCGAATGTCACTTCGATCTGAGGCACACCGCGGCGTGCTGGAGCAATACCGGTTAACTGGAAGTTGCCCAGAACTTTGTTATCGGCAGCCATTGGACGTTCACCCTGTAAAACTTTGATGTCTACCGCTGGCTGGTTATCGGCAGCAGTCGAGAATACTTGGGATTTCTTTGTAGGAATGGTTGTGTTGCGTGGAATCAGTGGTGTCATGACGCCGCCCATTGTTTCGATACCCAGTGTTAATGGGGTAACATCCAGCAGCAGAACGTCTTTTACATCACCAGCAAGAACACCACCTTGGATGGCAGCACCGATGGCTACGGCTTCATCTGGGTTTACAGATTTGTTTGGTTCTTTGCCTGTTGCTTTTTTAACGGCTTCCTGAACCGCTGGGATACGGGTGGATCCACCAACAAGCAGAACTTCGTCGATATCGTTGACTGTCAGATCAGCATCTTTTAAGGCATTTTCGATTGGTACAATTGTCTTTTCAACGAGGTATTTGGTCATTTCGTTGAATTTTGCACGAGTCAGAGTGGTCTCAATGTGAAGAGGTCCAGCTGGGCCGGCAGAGATGAATGGCAGGGAAATCTGCGCCTGCATGGTTGCAGACAGATCTTTCTTTGCTTTTTCAGCTGCTTCTTTAATACGCTGCATGGCCATCTTGTCGTTTTTCAGATCAATACCGTTGTCTTTCTTGAACTGGTCAACGATCCAGTCAGCCACGACGTTATCAAAGTCATCACCACCAAGGTGGGTATCACCATTTGTGGACAATACTTCAAATGTGCCGTCACTTAAATCCAGGATGGATACATCGAAGGTACCGCCGCCAAGGTCGTAAACAAGAACTTTGATTTCTTTATCGGTTTTATCAATACCATAAGCCAGAGCTGCGGCCGTTGGTTCGTTGATGATACGAGCTACGTTTAAGCCTGCGATTGTACCGGCATCTTTTGTGGCCTGGCGCTGGGCATCGTTAAAGTAAGCTGGAACAGTGATGACTGCTTCTTTAACAGGTTCTCCCAGATATTCTTCGGCATAGGTTTTGATGTATTGCAGGATCATCGCAGAGATTTCCTGTGGAGTATAAGCTTTTCCATCAACGGTTACTTTTTCGTTGGTACCCATTTTCCGTTTAATGGATGCAATCACGTTGGGGTTGGTGATTGCCTGGCGTTTAGCGGCATCACCGATAATTCTTTCGTCGTTTTTGAAGGCAACTACAGATGGAGTTGTGCGGTTTCCTTCAGGGTTCGGGATAACTTTTGGTTCTCCGCCTTCCATGACGGCAACACAGCTGTTGGTTGTACCAAGGTCAATACCAATAATCTTGCTCATAATAGCTCTCCTCCTTTATTCGCTCACTTTTACAAGAGCGGGCCGTAAAATACGGTCTTTGAGCTTATAGCCTTTTTGTAAAACTTCAGTCACAATGCCAGGTTCGACACCTTCTTTTTTCTCTGTGGCCAGAGCCTGCATGAAGTTGGCATCAAACGGCTGGTTTCGTGCATCTATTTCCTGAACACCCTCGTTTGCCAGGGCAGTGGCGAGTTGTGTCTGGATCATTTCAAATCCCCGGACATAGTTTTCAATTTCAGGATTGTCCGGTTTGGCGGCAAGCGCCCGGTTCAAGTTGTCCAGAATTGGCAGCAGTTCTAGCGCTGCGCTCTGGAAACGGTATTTCTTTGCCTGTTCAGCTTCTCGCTGCAGCCGTTTGCGGGTATTATCGGTATCCGCATACGCGCGCAGCAGGTCGGTTTTGCTTTGATTGAGCTGCGCTTGCAGTGAGTCAATTTCCTGGTTCAGGGCATCAATCGGATCAACGCTGACTTCTTCTTCCACAACTTCAGGTTCAACTGCCTCAACAGCGACCTTTTCGTCTGGTTTTGGATCAGGTTTCTTCTTGTTCTGATTTTTGCTCATCCTGTACTCCTTCTAGCCGTGGTCCGAACATTTTTTCGATCTGTTCAGACATATAATCCATCAGGGCAATCACTTGGGCATAGGGCATACGGCTTGGCCCAACCACCATCAGCTGGCCCTGCTCATTGGTACCGGTCTCGAATTTGGCGCTGACCACCGAGCAGTCCCCGATTTGAATCAGTTCGTTGCGCTGGTTGATCTGCACGCACACATTGCCGGGCATGCCTGTCCACTCATGAAACAGGGACTCATTTTCGAGCACCTGCATCAGCGTCTTGAGTTTGGCCGCATCCGCAAATTCAGGCTGGGCGAGCATATTGGCCCGGCCGTACACTTTGGATTCGTGGGTGGCAAAGCCTAAAAACGCGGAAATGAACGCTTCAAATAACACTTCATGGCGCGAGACATTGGCCGCCAGGGTCGGACGGATTTTTTCGAATTTATCGACCAATTGGTCAATGGGTGTCCCTTCCAGCTCTTGATTGAGCAGGTCGGTGCACTCTTTGAGATCCTCGATCGAAAGATCCTGCGAAAAATGAAACAATCGATGTTCCGTCTGTCCGGTGCTGGTCACCACGACCGCAACCGCTTGCGTGTTATTGACAGGAATCAATGAGAGTCTGATCAGAGTCTGCCGGCTCTTATCAGGTTCAATCACCATACTGGTCAGATGTGTCATTTCAGCCAGAATGGAGCAGCTGGCGGCCATGACATCTTCCAGGGAACAGTGACGCCTGGAAAAAATCTGCCGCAGCGAAGATTCAATCGAGTCATCCAGGGATAACTCCATCAAATGTTCGACATAATAGCGGTATCCTTTTAAAGAAGGAACCCTGCCGCTGGATGTATGCGTTTTTTCCAGCAGCCCCACTTTTTCCAGTACAGCCAGCTCGTTTCGGATTGTAGCTGATGAGATGGAGATTCCCAGAAAAGGAATCAGGGATTTGGAGCCAATTGGCTGGGCAGTTCGGGTAAATTCTTCGACCACGGCCTTTAGAATTGCCTCCTGCCGGAATGTCAGGTCCATGTTCCCACCTCGTTTTGGCACTCTATCTATTCAACTGCTAATTATGATAGCACCGCTTCTGGCAGATGCAAGTCTTAAGTGCTACCTGAATACATTTTGACAGGCAGCCTATGGATTTCATATTTATTTGCTTACTTGGATAGAGGCATTGGTATACTAAATTCATGACTGTTAATCATCTGAATCGACTGGTTTTCTCTGATCAAATCATCCACGGCTGTTTCACTTTACGCACGCCGGGTGCTTTGGAAAGTGGAAACCTCGCTTTGCATGTCTGTCTGGATCCCATGGATGTCATGGAAAACCGCAAGCTCCTTCAAAAGGATACGCTGAGCCTGGATGTCTGGTGCCTGCCCTGGCAAAAACACACGAACCGTGTGGTGCGGGTATCCAAAAAGGAAGCTGGCCGCGGGGCCTACGAGGCTGAAAGCTCCATTCTGGAAACGGATGGGTTGTACACCACCGATCCGGGACTTTTAATCGGCGTCTTTACGGCCGACTGCCTGGGGATTTTGTTTTCGGATCCTACCATTCCGCTGATTGGGGCCGTGCATTCAGGCTGGAAGGGCACTGCCCAGGCCATTACGCTCAAGCTCATCGAAGCCCTCAAAGCGGATGGGCTGTATCATCCTCAGACCCTGAAAGTCTACTTCTCGCCTTCTTTGATGGTGCACTCTTTAGAAGTGGGCCCGGAAGTTGTGGACCAGGTCTGCCAGATGGCTGACCAAAACCACCTGTCTTTGGAAGGATGCATTCTGCCAGGACAAGGCAATCGCAGCTATCTGGACAACCAGCTGGTCAATGTCAGGATGCTGGAAAGCCAGGGCATTCGGCCGGAAAACATTCATCTTTCCAATCTCGACACCAAGACCAGTCCCTATGGCTTTTCATACCGGCGCGATGGCAGTAAAACCGGGGAACATTTTTCCTGTATCTGGATCGAAGACCAGAAGCCACACTTGTTTTTAACCAGCGACTCGCTGCTTGGCAAACCGGATTCCTGCTGGAATTGTCTTCTGAGTGCCGATCCATGCAAGTCCAGTCAAGATTCGCAAAGCTGACCAGACAAAAATCCCTCCACCAGGCCTCATTCATGATGGATGAGGAGTGGGTGGAGGGATTTTTTCTATGCCTTTCTATACGGGCAGCTCAGGAAGCGGTATTCTTTCCTTTTTTCTCATTTGCGCTTATTTCAGGTGATAGTCAGCCGGGTTCGTGCTCAGTCTTGTCTGCTGGGCAATTTCAAGCATGTTTTCCAAAGTACCGGCTCGCAGCTGAAGCATTCGACCCAGATGATGCGTCAGATCATAATTCATGCCCGACTGCAGCCAGTCCATAATAAAGCCGCAGACTTCCATGCGGTACAGCTGAATGATGATGGCCCAGTCTTCATCCGAAATGGAATAGCGGCAAAGATAGGCCTGGTCCAGGCATTCTTCAACCAGCCGGGTTAATGCCTGGGAAATCCGCCGGATTAAAATATCCCGGTTTTTGGAGTAATAAATATTGTGGCAAAAATCATGCATTTCCTCTAAGGACTGGGCCGTCGCCAGCAGGACAGCCTGAATGCCATCCTTATAGTAAATGGAGATTTTCTCGTCGACCAGATCTTCAAAAATGGACTCGATTAAATTGGGAAGATCTTCATAGTGATAGTAAAACGAATTCCGGTTGATCCCGCATCGGTCAACGATTTCTTTTACAGTAATTTTATCCACCGGTTTTTTCTTGACCAGCTCAATAAAGGTTGCTTGAATCAGCTTATTGGTTTGCTTCATAACAGATTCCTTTTTCATCAATGTACCAAAGGGATCAAGCCGGTTCAACGCTGTTTCTTTCTGGGCACAAAAGATTGATGAATTTTCGCTCAATATGGATATAAAAAAAGGTATCTGCAACCAACAGATCCCTTTTTTCATTATTTTTTCATGATAAACCTGTATTTTTGAGCGCTTATCAGGCTTAGAAGCTGGTGAAGGAAAGCATCAAGTCAGATACGCCATTGACTAACAGGTTCGAGCCAATCAGCAGCGTGATCAGCGTGCCGGAATCATTCAGGTTGAAGATCATGATCAAGCCGATGATCAGGTTGCAGGCAGCCAGGATCAGAACGGTCCACCAGCTCGATACCCCCAGATCCTTCAAGAAGAAGGCCTGGTAGATTTTAAACGCACCGACAACCATAAAACCGATGGCCGCTACAACACCTAATGCGATCGAAGCTTCAAAGATATTGGTGGAAATTAAAATACCAACGATAACCAGGATGATACCGGTGATCAGCGTGAAGGAACTCTTGAAGTTCGTGGCCATCAAATACGAACCAATCAGCATGATGCCATAGAAGATCGCCATAAAACCGATCATGTAGATCATGGTTCCCGCAAACATCTGCGGATACATCATCAGCATGATGCCAGCGAAGATATATGCAATACTCAGGATGATAAACAGGACTCTAAACCAGCCCCACTCAGACTTACTCATAACAATTCTCCTTTCCCCATTTACGGGTTCTTTATGTCTAAATTATAGTTGAACTTTGTTAACTCCCACGTTGGATGCCCGTATATTTCCAAAAAATTGAAATTGTCAAGTCTAAATTTTCTGGTCTTTTTCCTATCTGAATTTAGGATGGTATGGCCTGGACACATCTTTCCTTCTGTCTAAATCCATCGTTCAATTTTCACTGTTTCCAGACGATTCTTTCACAGATTTCAGATCATGAATGCCCAAATCGAATCTGGCAAGCCAAATCAGGAAAATAAAACGCCGGTATGGCCAGGCCTCATTCCTGTCAAATTTAATGAATCCGCTTTCGCAAAATGCTTGATGCTTCCCGCACCGGCAGGCGGTTGAACGACAATGCTTAAATCACATATTCTGCGGGCCGCAGCGGTTTCTTCCACCCCTTCGGTGGGTTTTGTCTCAGCCTTTTACGCGAAATTAAGGTGAAAATGCCCGGTTCGTTTTGAGCACAGGCGGACAAATTCCCCGGATTTCATTGAAATCCGGACAAAATTGCCCAGGGCAGGCGGACCAAATCCTCTCACCTTTAAGCATCGACCCCCTCTTTTTTGCCCATCCGGGCATGGAGGTGGGCGAAGCCAATCCTTTCCTTTCGACTTGCCAAGGCGTGGCAATGATCGTATTCGCTTTATTCTTAACTTCGCCCAGGCTGTACCCGTCTTTTGTCAATCAGCAAGTCAGTTGATTGGCTGAACAATAAATCTGTCTATTTTGTCTCTTTTTTACCGATTTTCTCATCTGCCAGATTGTTTTACGAATCATATATAATGAATTTGACAAACAATACCTGTTTATTCTCACTAAATGGATTGGCCAAAAGAACCTGGTTCTCTCCTTCCCTCATTTCAATCCAAGACCGCCCTGGTCTTTTCGCTTGGCTGCTTTTCTCGTACGATCGTTTTATATCGCGCTTCGCTTTTCTTCGCTTGATGGTTTTCATTGAATTTTGCTTCGTTTTCTTTTTTGATGTCCTGCTCTCCTTTACCCAATAGACACCGATTCAAGGAAGCTGGCCATCGGGCTTTTCAAACGCTTGACCAATCATGAATGGCAGCCTGGACCATGGCCAGGCTGCCCCTCTTCCAGCTTGCCTCTTTTTTCCAGCGGGGCACAAAGGGAAAGCGTGCTGGCCGGACAGATTGGCGGGATTGAAATTCCGTCCGTTCTATTTCCTTTTTATCCGGTTCCTATTATATTTCCTATTATATAAGGAAAGGATTTGGGCCTGGTTTACAAGGAAGGCAAAAAAAAGCCGGCAGCCTGCGAATGGAGATCACGAGGGCTTCGGCTTTTGGACATCACAAATGGTGATCGAATGGAATGGAAAGCCTGCGATGGCAGATTCTGGAAACAGGCTTTAAAACCTGGCGGGTCAATCGTTTGGATTGCATTGGACATTATTGGTCCTGAGAGTCAGATGGGTCATCTGAAAATGGATCAAAATCTGGATCGAGGGTACTCATGCGGGTTTGGCCCCAGCGGGCAAAGGCGTTCATGATCGGAATCAGCCCCTGCGCGCTTTTGGTCAGTGAGTAATCAACACGCGGCGGGATTTCATTGTACGAGATCCGGACAACCAGGCCTTCTTGCTCCAGGTCTTTTAAGGTATTTGACAACATGACATTGGTAATGCCCAGCGCCTGCTTGAGTTCGTTGTAGCGCAATGTGCCATTGACACACAGCACATAAATAACGGGAATCTTCCACTTTCCTTCCAGGGCTTTGCATGCATGTTTCATTGGACAGGATTCGTCCTGGTAAACAATGAGTTTCTTCATAAATTCGTGTGGTCTCCTATCGTTTCATCCTTACGAGTAGCATTTTACCACATTGATAAGAAAAATATCTTTAGTAAGTTTTCTATAAGTATTTACTTTTTTCTAACTTACATCTATAATGTCACCTATAACACTAGAAAGAGAGGATTCACATGGAACAAGTATTAAAAACCTCCCCGTTTATCCGGGTGACGGGCACCTTATTGCTGCCACAGACAATCCTCCGGCTGAAAAACCTTCGACAGGACCAGGCCGAAAGTCTCTTTGAAGAGAACTTTGCAGCCTTCAGCGGTGAGGATTCACATGCGCAAGCAGGTGCATCAGATCTCAACGCATACGGATTAATGTGCGTGGCATCCAACATGCACAACGACAGCGGCAATGGAGCCGTTGTGACCGCGCGATCTTTAGAGAGGATCCGCATTGTTTCCATCGCAGAAGATGGAAAAACCTGCACTTGGGAGCTAGCACCGGAAGAGCAGGATTTATCTGAACAGTCTGAAAAAGATATGCTCGACTACATCAAGCGTCTGGTAGACGAGATGGCCAAGTCCATCCAGGGCGGCCGCCATATTGCACGTCGAGCCAAAGAATATACCTCGATCAACCAAATGATCTCCTTTTTATGCCAATACATGTCCATCTCCAACCAGGAGCAGTATGAACTGCTGGTCATGTCCAGCCAGCGTCAGCGGGTGACACGTTTTATTGACTATCTTTTGCGCCAGAAAGAATCCATTTCGCTCAACTTGGAAATGAACGAAAAACTTTCCAAAGAAGCAAGCGAGTTCTACCGCCGCCAGGCTTTGCAGCGCCAGCTTGAAGCTTTGCAAAGCGAACTTAAGGAAGAAAGCACCGTAGAAGAAAAATCCGACTACGCCGCCAGAATCCAGGCAGCAGGCATCAATGAAGAAAACACCAAAGCTTTGATGGAAGACGTAAAACGTCTGGAAAGCTTGAATCCGCAATCCCAGGATGCCGAAGTCCTTCGCTCCTACCTGGAATTCGTATTGAGCCTGCCTTGGAAAAAGGAAGACTCCTTTACCCCGGATTTAAAAGAAGCCCGTGCCCTGCTTGATGAGCGCCATGCCGGAATGGAAAAAGTCAAAGAGCGAATTCTTCAGCACTTAGCCGTGATGAAACTGCGCAAATCCATGAAAGGCAGCGCCATCCTGCTGGTTGGTCCTCCTGGAACCGGTAAAACTTCATTAGGAAAATCCATCGCGGCTGCTCTGCACCGTCCTTATACCCGCCTTTCTTTAGGCGGTATCCGCGATGAGTCCGAAATCCGCGGCCACCGCCGCACCTATGTCGGGGCGATGTCCGGCCGGATTTTGAAAGCGATGAAATCGGCTGGTGCAACCAACCCGGTCATGATTTTGGACGAAATCGATAAGATGATGGCCGGCGGCTATTCTGGTGATCCAGCGGCTGCTATGCTGGAAGTGCTCGACCCCGAACAAAACGATACGTTCACCGATCACTACCTGGATCTGCCTTACGACCTGTCCGATGTTATGTTCATCGCGACTGCCAACTCCCTGGATACAATCCCAGGACCATTGCTGGACCGTATGGAAGTTATCCAGCTTTCCAGCTATACCCCCAGCGAAAAATTCGTCATTGCCAAAGACCATCTCGTGCCGGAAGTGCTGAAGGATCATGGCATTGAAGCCAAAGACCTGACAATCGAAGACGAGGCGATCCGCACCGTGATCGATTCCTACACCATGGAAGCAGGCTGCCGCGGCTTAAAAAAACAGCTGGCTAAAATTGCCCGCACCAAAGCCGTTGACCTGATTGAAACCGAAGATCCAGTGGTTGTGAGAGCCGATGACCTGGCTGATATTCTCGGCCCGATCACCGTTCACCATGAAAAAGTCAAAGAAGCCAACCCATGCGGCGTTGTGACCGGCCTTGCCTGGACAGCCGTTGGCGGCGAAGTGCTCTTCATTGAAGCTGCCTCCATGCCAGGTTCGGGCCAGATGATTTTGACCGGCCAGCTGGGTGATGTTATGAAAGAATCGGCTCGGATTTCCTACTCCGTGCTCAAATCCCGCCTGCCTTTAGACACGATGGAATTTGGCAAACAGGATATCCATATCCACTTCCCGGCTGGGGCCACCCCAAAAGATGGCCCAAGTGCGGGTATCACCATCCTGACTGCCCTGGCTTCCCTGGCTCTGCGCAAACCAGTTGACTCTCGTATCGCCATGACTGGTGAGCTTTCCCTTTGCGGAGATGTTCTGCCAATCGGTGGCCTGAAAGAAAAACTCTTTGGCGCAATGCGTGCCGGCATTACGAAAGTGCTGATCCCATGGGATAACCAGCGCGACTTGGCTGAAGTCAGCGAAGAAGTCAAAGAAGCTTTAAACATCGTTCCTGTACGCACAGTTGAAGAGGTCTTAAAAGAAACGCTTGGTGTTCATCTGTCCACTTATGAACTGCCAACCCTTGCCGCTGATGGTGCAGCTGTCATTCTCTAAGATATAAGACAAACGAGAAAACACGCTTTATCCATTGGTAGAGACCTTGCAAGAAGAAAGATTCGAAAAAAAAGAACCAGCCCCAACAGCTGATTCTTCACTCCTCAATTTTTGTACGACAGTCTAGACATTCATACCCGCAGGCCGATTGATCTTGTTTGATCGACCTGCAGCCAAAGTCAATTTGGCAAGCCGCCTTGATGGGCGGCTTTTTTTGTAATCTTCTTGGTTCATACGTGCGATCATTTAAAGAATGCTGGCCGCTTCACAATCAACTTGCCCCAGTAAAATCCGATTATGGGGCACTAAAGAAAAACTCCCCTGCTTGCGTTGCAGACCAGATTCATCAGGTTGAATCGGCTTAAAATCAAGCGAAGGGAGTTTTTTCTGTTCAATGAGATTGGCGCATTCGATGCCATTGAACAAAGTTGAGTTGATGGAAGATGAGCGTGGTTCATCTTGTGAAAGCTGTTTGATCCTTCAAGACTGGACGACCGAAAGGATCATTGAAGCGGCTTTACGATAAACTAAGCTTCTTCAGGGTTGAGTTTTGGATCCTCAGCTAACAGCGGCTCATTGGAATCCGGTTCTTTGCCGCGTAAAGCCTGGATGCCCTGGACGGCAACCACCAGGCCAAGCGCTAACAATAAAACCGCAAACAGCAGCTGGAGTGACATGCCAGTGCTTAAGCCAGTTGTAAAGAGCTGCGTACCCAAAGAGTAGATCGTCATGGATAAAGCCGTAAAGGTGACGGCCATCATGAAGACCATTGGAAGATAAAGCATTTTGGATTTGCGTTTGGTTTTCTTTAAGAACACCGCGCAAGCGACCAGAGCCAATACGGACAATAACTGGTTGGCACTTCCAAATAATGGCCAGATTTCGGCATAGCCAATTCTCGCCAATAAGAAGGCTAAAAATAAAGTCAGCCCGGTGGAGAAGTATGTATTGGTCAAAAGCATCACCACTGGCGATTTCTCTTTTTCATCCTCTGTTTCAAACAATTCCTGGAACGACAACCGGCCAATGCGGGCAACCGAATCCAGAGAAGTCAGGGCAAAAGCGGATACAGCTAAGTTGATCAGGGTAAACGTCAGATTCCAAGGCAGTCCGACAGCCGTTAAGAAGTTGGCAATGGCCCCCGCAAAAATCTGGGGCTGGGTCACAAGACCTGCACTCGCTGCTTCTCCATCCGCAAACGAGGCCACACAAATCAAAGCGATAACCGCCAGCATGGATTCCATGATCATGGCACCATACGAAACGGGAAGCATATCCTTTTCATTTTTGATCTGCTTGGAGGCCGTTCCGGATGAAACCAAACTGTGGAAACCGGAAACAGCACCACAAGCGATCGTGACAAACAAAATCGGGAAGAGCATCTGGCCATTCACCGTAAAGCCGGAGAAAGCCGATAAGTTGACTGCTGGATTGGAAACAAAGACACCGACAATTGCTGCGACGATCATGAAGATCAAAAGATAAGAGTTCAGATAGTCACGAGGCTGCAGCAAAGCCCAGACCGGAACAACGCAGGCGATAAACACATACACAAAGACGATAATATGCCATGTCTGCTGGGTCAGATACATTGGAAACTGCATCCCTAAAGCAACAGCTGCTACCAACATCAAAATGGCAATGGCCGTATTGACCCATTTGTTGAGCTTGCAGTAGCGAAGGATCATCCCTAATGCGACCGCTTCACCAATAAAAATCATCGAGGTGGTTGCCACTGCACCATTGGCTTCAACCGTTGCCCCATCGGCAGCGTAGCCGTTAAATGTACCAGCTACCACATCTGCAAAGGCTGCAACAACCAAAATGCAGAATAACCAGCAGAACAATAAAAACAGCTTTTTACCGGTCTTGCCGATATAGGTTTCGATAATTGTACCGATGCCTTTGCCTTTGGATTTCACCGAAGCATACATCGATGCAAAGTCCTGGACGGCGCCAAAGAAGACACCGCCAATCAAAATCCATAACAGGACGGGCACCCAGCCAAACATCGCAGCCTGGATCGGTCCGTTAATCGGTCCTGCACCCGCAATCGATGCAAACTGGTGGCCGAAAACCACATTCGTATCGGCAGGAACGTAATCTACGCCATCCTCTTGCGTATACGCAGGCGTGGGTGCTTTGGGATCAATGCCCCAAGTTTTCGCCAGCCAGCGGCCATAGATTAAATAGCCGCAGCCCAGCACAACGATCGCAATGATCATCATTAAAATTCCATTCATAATCAATTTCCCTTTAAAAGCGAGCTTGTCCTTTCAATGCCAAAAGGATATCACATACTTTTCCGCATTCACGTAAAGTCTTCTGGATTCTAAAATATTCCTCAAAGAATACTGAAAACCATACACTTCTCTTACAGAAACAAAGATGAAAGACCTTCCATTCTCTCAACTCTTGTCAGTATTATTCTGGTTTTTACATCCAAGCAGCCGATCCCTAGAGTTCTCAATATTTGTGCAGGGATTCTCTCTTTGGGCGGCCTGGTGATTTCCGAAAAAAAAAACATCTATAGACCCATAAAAGCCAGCGGGTGAAGCCAAATAAACCAGATCTAGCCTCTTCAACTTTGAATAAACCATAAAAATTGACAACAAAAAGAGGCTGTAGGAATCTGACAGTTAAACTGGTCAGGTTTGTCAAGACACAATCAAGAAAGTCCTGTAGAAAAGGAGCTAGCTCCTTTTTCTACAGGACTTTTCGCTTTTCTGCTGACTTGTTCAGTGTTCAGGTACAATTCTTTTCCATGAAATTTCAGTCTATTCAACCACGACGAAAAGGCTTCTTAAATTAACATTTAAAAAGCCTGTTTATATTAGCGGTTATAGTTAAAAACGGTTTTTGTTATTAAATTACGAAATTGTAGAGGCTATCTGAACACTTCATGGAAACGGGCTACATAGCTCAGCTGCGGTATCTGATCCCATCCAATACACTCGTTGAACTCTTCAAGCAATTTCTCTTTGCATTCAAGCAGATACTTCTCAGCCTGCAGCGCTTGTTCCATCAGCGCTTCAGCTTTTTCAATAAGGATCTTGAGATCTGATGCTTGCCGTTTTAGCTGCCTGATTCTTCTATACAGCTTTATGATGTCCTTGCGAACAACAGATAGTGCATCTCGTTTTTCATTATTTCCTGCCTGGCTGTAGTCTTTGCGCTTAGCAGAACGGATTGCGGCTGCCTTCTGGGCTCTTCTGCGGTTTTCTTCAATAACTTCTTCAAGGCTGTACAGCTCTGCTGCTGGAATTTCAAAATACTGCTCTTTGGGATAAACACCTGTCATCCGATATTGGTAGAAAAGCTGTGGAGTTAATCCGCCCAGCACATCCTGTGGAACCTTCGTATTGGCTTCCTGGATATAGATCTCAATAGCTTTTCGCACCTGCTCTACTGTTTTGAACATTTGAAAATGCGATCCAATTCTGTTTTTCATTCTTCCAAAGAAGGATTCCTGTGGTGAATTATCCCAGCTGTTGCCCCGCCGCGACATGGATTGAATATAGTTGCCTGAAAACAGGCTTTTATAGCCTTCCGAAAGGTACTGGCATCCCTGGTCAGAATGGAAATACACCTGAGCATTCTTTGGGAACTCCTGCTCATGCTTATTCATCATTTTGTCCCATGCTTCTCGGGCCAGTTCCTCTGTCATATGGCTTTGAACAGCCCATCCAAGCACCTCTTTTGTAAAGGCATCAATGTAAGTGCACAAGTAGGCGAAATTTTCTTTCTGAAGGCCATAAGGAATATAGGTAATATCAGTCAGAACGATTGATCTGCAGCCAATATAGAAATCCTGCTTGACATAGTTGGTGACTGCACAGCAGAAATGAAGGTTCATCAGCTGTCCTTTATAGGCATCTTTTCTACGGGTAGATGATGCTTCTAAACCAAGCTCCTTCATTACACGCGCTACTCTTTCCCTGCTGACCACAAATCCAAAGCGCTTTAAAAGAAGATCAGTCATCGGCCGCTTGCCTGGAATATAAGTAAGGCTCTGGACAATTTTCAAAATCAGTTCTCGAAGAGCCCGGTCTTCCTTTTCCCTCTGGGTTAGAGCTCCATTGACAAGACGGTTTTTCCAAGCGTAGTAAGTCGCTCTGGGCATAGAAAACAGACGGCAGGCTGCCTTGATTGTCATTTTGATTTCCTGATTTCGGCAGGTACAAAGAAAATTGTCGATCACACGAGCGGATTCTACCGTTTCGGGTTCTGATTCGAACGCATATATTTCTCCAGTAAGCCAGGCATAATTTTTTTTGTGCCTCATCGACTGCTTCCATTACTTTGATTTTTGCCACCAACATCGCTTTTACGGCTTCTGGATCCTTTACCTTCAGGATATCTTCCAAATCTGTCATTCCGCTGTAGTTTCTCCAGTCGTGAAGATCAGAGCTCGCAGTGAACTCGCGTGCCTTATTGGCTGCGGCTGCGGCTCTCTGCTTGCCAAGCTTTTTCGTATCATAGCCGCAGGCTTCATACGCTTCTACTGCTGTCTTGCCCTGATCCAGCAGTTCTTTCATCCTGGCATAGAATTCTCCGGTATAGAGAATGCGGGTTTCGTCCTTACTGATATCGTCTGTATATGGATTGTTGAGTGCCTCAATGACATATTGTCTTTTCTGCGCTTCAGGCATCATCTTGTAAGTGTCTGTTCGTTTTGGATATTTCGATTTCTTTACGCTTCTTTTGGCCATATTCACTATCTCCTGCGACTGCTTTATCGATTTTTGCCCGTTCAATGGCACTTTTGGCAGCCTTTTCGAGCATTTTATTATACTTAGCGTTTTCTGTCTGCAGGTAATCTTTCCACTGTTCTTCTGTCATGTCGCAGAGATATTTTTCAAATTCATCAGGTGTCATATTATTCCGGCATGGCTGAGGCCGTTCAGTATTGTAGTAAACGACATATTCATTCACCAACTGGCGCAGTTCTTCTATATTCTGGCATTTCACATAGGAGCATTCGTCCTTAAAATGGCCGAAGAAAGATTCCATCGAACTGTTATCCCAGCAGTTGCCGCGTCTTGACATGGACTGCTCGTACCCTTTTGAAGCAAGCAGCGCCTGAAAGGCTGGATTCAAGTAGAGGATACCCTGGTCTGAGTGAAGTAAGGGTGCTGATTCAGAGTCAGATTCAGATTTGGGGAGTTGTTCTACTGTAGCCTCTGCTAGAGTGCTGTCCTGAGAATCACTGACCAATACAGCCTGGATTCTTCCTGAAGATGGGTCTTTAACAGCCGAAAGGTAGGCTCTGTTCTCTAAATCTGATCCATAATCCAGATAGCTGACATCTGTAAGGAAAACTTCTCCTGGCTTATTCAGCCTGAATCTGCGTCTGAGAAGATTGGGCTTTGTATTTTCTTTAACCATTTTCTTAGTAGCAGAAGCATTGGACGGTTTAGATCGAATATTACATTCAAGACCATTTTCTTTCATAAGCCGTCTTAATCTGGTCAGAGATATTGTCCGTCCAGTTGCTTTTTGAAACTGAAGCCTGATTTGTCTTGATCCCTTTTTGAACCCTTTATAGTCCACAATTTTTCTGATCTCCTCCAGATCTTCTTTATCCTTCTGCTCCCGTTTTGTGGTCTTAGCAGGCTTTGATACAGAATCGATGTGCCTGTACCAGCTTGAGCGCGGTATTCCACTGACTTCAAGCAGGGAAGAAAGACTGAAGCCATCCTCTTGTCTGGTTCCAACTTGAATCATCTGGCAAACCTGACGTTTATCATCACATTTCATTACAGGCCATAGACTGCGTGTTAATTCAAACCCTTTATCGAGTCTTGATTTCAGGATTAGATAATACTGATTTAAAAACTGCAGCTTAAATTCATCATCACCAGGCAGATCTGGTAAATCAGAAGTGATTTCTACATTCAAATTATGGTATTTGATTCTTTGTGTAAGTCTTACCAGAGCGGTGGCACTGAGTTTATTTGGATGAAGGCCAAACAGCTCCA
>JADGIS010000042.1 GCA_015233825.1 Erysipelotrichaceae bacterium RD49 | reverse complement strand
TATAGTTCCAAAGAATAGAGGACATTCACTGAAGGCTCATAGTAGAATCAGTATCAATTCTCATAGATGTAATCATGGGAATTGTGTGACTGAAGATAGCTGGGGGTCTTTTTCCTGACGTTCCTAAACCCACAATTCACCCATTAAAAAAGACCGCCACAACCGACGGCCTTGAGACAAAAACAGAAAAAGAATTGTGCTTAAATGAGATTGAATTTAATCTGAAATGGTTTCTGGTTCGGTCTACAGTTTTCCAAGATCTGAAGCTTGCAGGCGCTGGGATTCAGCTTTGGCAATCGACATAAATTTCTTGGCTGCATCCGACAGAATGCTGTCTTGGTGGTAGCACATCGAAAGGGTCCAGGGAAAAGGCGGATTTTGGAGCCGCAGAATCTGTACCTTGTCATTAAGAAATGGCTTGACTAAAGGATAGGGAAGAATGGTCACGCCAAGACCTTCCATCACCATGGCGAATACCCATTCCCAATGCGAGTTGGTAAAGTTGATTTTTGGTTCAAATCCCGCTTCTCTGCATTTGTCCCGGACGATATCATGGAACATAAAGTTCTCGGAAATTGTAAAAAACTGTTCATCCTTGAGCTCAATCAAATCAATGGTGCCCCGATTGGCCAGAAAATGCCCTTTAGGAACGAGTGCTACGGCTTCGGACTGGACCACTGGATATTTGATCAGATACTCATTTAAGCAAGGTTCGATGACCGCGCCAAGATCCTGCTGCATGGCCATCAGCTGTTTGACAACCGACTTGGACGCCTCTTCTTCAATGACTAGTTCCGTATCCGGATATGCTTCACGAAAACGCTGGATGACCGTATGAAAAAAGATAAAGCCGGCGGTCGGGGGAATCCCGATGACCAGTTTTTCATTGGACAATCCCATCTGGTGCAAAGCCAGCTGACAGGATCGGTCAAAGTGCTGCACCATTTCCACCGCATAGGGCAACAGAACTTCGCCCGAGCGAGTCAAAGAAAGCTTTTTGCCTGAACGGATAAACAAGTCGGTATTGAGTTCGGTTTCCAGAGAGCGGATTGCTTTGGATAAGGCGGATTGGGAGATAAACAGCAAGTCGGCTGCTTTGGAAAAACTCATATTCTGGGCAACGGTGGCAAAATAACGAAACTGGGTCAGATTCATAAAAATTCACCTTTCGATTCTGACTTCACTGTACAACGTACACACGCAATTGGCGATGTGCATTATGCAAATTCCTTCACGAAGTTGGAAGACTTGCCTTGTCTTGTATACTATCGGTTATGGATATCAATTCACTTTTAACCTGGTACAGGAAGGAAAAACGCGATCTGCCGTTTCGAAAAGATCGCGACCCGTATAAAATCTGGGTCAGCGAAATCATGTCCCAGCAAACCCGCATTGAAGCGATGCTCGGCCATTATGCCCGCTTTATCGAGCGTTATCCCACCATCGCTGACTTAGCCATGGCGGATGAAGACGAATTACTCAAAATCTGGCAGGGACTTGGCTATTATTCCAGGGCCCGCAATCTGAAAAAGGCCGCCCAGGTGTGCATGGTCGACTATGGCGGCAGGCTGCCCAACACGAAAGCCGAGCTTAAAAAACTGCCGGGCATCGGCGATTATACGGCCGGTGCGATTGCTTCGATTGCTTACGGGCAGCAGGTGACTGCTGTTGATGGCAATGTCATCCGCGTCTGCTCTCGTTATTATTGGCTGGAAAATGATTTTAACCAGCCCAAAGAAAAGAAAAAGCTGGACGCTTTGCTGCAAGAAAAACTGCCCGGCCCACAAGAGATGCCGGACTTTACCCAGGCTTTAATGGAACTGGGAGCAAGAGTCTGCCAGCCCAAAACAGCCAAATGCGAGATCTGCCCGCTGAACAAAAGCTGCAAAGGAGCGCAAAGGCAGCATCCTGAAAAACTGCCCATCGCCCGTAAAGCGATCACCAAGACCATTGAAACCAAGCCGGTCATTATTCAAGCGGCCTGGCACGAGAACCAATGGCAGATCCGGCTGCATAAAAGAGCGGCTAGAGGGTTGCTGGCAGGCTTATATGAATTTGACGAAATCCTGCCGCAGAGGGTCTACCAAAAGTATTCACTGGGGTCGTATGAACATGTCTTCACCCACAAAATCTGGAAAATGGATGGCGAGCTTGTCGTTACCGACTATGATTCATCGTTTATTCCGCTGATCCAATGCGAAAAAGAAATGGCGATTCCTTCGGCTTTTATGCCTTTTTATCAACAGGCGCTGGATCTGCTGGCCGATTTGGATGGCCAGACGATATTGGAAAGCAGCGAAACAGAGAAAGCTGAAATGAATTGAGCCCAATTTGGTCCCATACGATTAGAGGATTCAAAACGATACGAAAGATTCAAATGGGTCGGTTTTCGGGAAAATACAGCTTGCAGATCTCGAAGAACAAAGAAGAACCAAAGAAAGAACAAAGGATTTGATCCTGAGATCCGCCATATAATATGGAAGAAAAAAGAACCAATTCAGGAAGTTGAAAAAGAGATGGAAGTAGAAGCTCAAAATGTGGTCTTTAGCCAGCCGCAGGCGAGCCAAAGGAGGAATGTTAAGTTTCTAATTATCTAGTAAAATCTGATGCTTTCTAATAATATCTTCTAACGAATTATCATTGCATAAATTATGCTTCTGATTCTTGGGCTGTTTATTGAAAATATGACTTTATTCTTGACTTTCGAGATAGAAATCGGACTGAAAGTGAAGATAAAATTCCGATTATGGTTATTTTAGCTTTCGTCTCCACTTTATAAGCAAATAAATAGGGTTTTAAAAAGAATCTGTAACGTAAATATTGCGTTATTATATTGACACTCTTTGGCACTTAGCAGATAATGAATCTACATAAAGAGTTTGATTTACCTTTATCCTTTCCAGATTTGAGTTTGCATCGGAGAAGTGACTACGCTTTTGTTTTTAGCCATTGGGGATTTCAACGACAAAAAAATGAAACAGAGTCATGAAGAATGAAGAGCTGTCTTGAAGAGTTTGTATAGGGTATGGCTTTGGTGCTTCTTATATTTTCAGCTGTTTATACGAGTTGAGAAAATATGAGGCGGACGTTGAGATTGATCAGACACTTTTGCTAAGAGGAAAAGTGCAGATGAACCGGATCAAAAAGAACATTAAGCAATATTCCAAGAAGCTGGATCAGCCAACTATGATGGCGTTGGATAACACCTGCATTCAGTACGGAAATGCCTATAACTATTTCACTTCCCGCTATTCAGGGATTAACAGCAGTGCAATTACAGTCTCTCAAACCAGTACCAGAAAGAATTGCCGCGATGTCCTTGTTAAAGATAAGACCTTTCAAAAACAGATGGCAAAAGTTCCAGCTAGATTCTGGAAATCTGCTTTAGATGATGCGGGATCAACAATTCGTTCTATGTGGTCAAATCTTTTAAACAAGGCTAGAAAGAAGATTGCAGAGAATGAAAACCTCAACGACGACCAAAGACAGTACTGTTTTTGGTGCCTGTCCGGCCAGCGGCAGATTTCGCCGGTCCTGGCTTATGAAGAGCCAGAACTGCCAAAGAGTCTGAAAAAGTGTGAATTTGACCGCCACCAGCTGGATAACCTTCTTCGCAGAACGATCCGCAAATGCAAAGGGGCAATTCCTGTAAACAGAAGAAAGCGGTCGTTTCTGATTGATGCCCAGCAGTATTCTTATCGGGATACAGAGGAAGGAACGTTCATTGAGATCAGCACAATGGATTTCAGAAAAAGAATTTCTATTCCGGTAAAAGATAAGAATCATCTGAAAGGCAGCCTGCGAGTCGTTGTAGATTTCGATAATTCATCGGTAGTCATCAACAGCCTGATCATGGCCAAAAAGAAAAAAAGAAAACCAGGAAGAAGAAAAGCGATCGGTCTTGATAAAGGGATGAAAAAGACAGTCGCAACCAGTACTGGAAATGTTTATGGGATGGATGTAAATAGCTTTGCCAAGGAAAAGTCAGATTGGGAAGTGGAAAGAAATGCCAACCGAAACAGACAACGGTCAGTTTGGCTGAAGCTTCTCGAGAGTGGTAATGATCAATTGGCTGATATTATACTGGCCAATAACATCGGAGATAAGCACTACACTAAGCAAGCCAATCGAAAGCTGGAACCCATTAAAAGCAACATGAATCATGCTCTTGATGAATTTTTTGAAACTGAAAATCCAAGAGAGATCATCGTTGAAGATCTTACCTGGTCAAAATGGGACAGCGGCAAGAGTCCTGGCGTCAATCGAAGGTTGTCGTCCTGGATGAAGGGATACCTGGATGAAAGACTCATCTATAAAGCTGAGCAGCATAACTGCAAGGTCACCTATGTGAATCCGGCCTATACAAGCCAGCTTTGTCCAAAGTGTCATCATTTAGGTAGGCGGCAGGGTGAATCCTTTAGCTGTCCCAACTGCGGCCACCAAGCCGATGCGGATTTGAATGCTGCAAAGAACATCTTAGACCGAAAGAAAGATACAGAAATTACGATCTACATAAAAGCAAAGGATGTAAAGAAAATCATCCTTCGAAGAATCGAAGAAGAACAACAAAAACAAGATACATCTAAAAAACCAAAGAAAGCCAAAAAAGCTAAAAAAAAACTGAGAATCAACAATTAATCGGCTCATCATATGTAAGTCAAAGCCTGCATGACCTTCGGGAGGTGGTTTCGCCGATTCATGAAAGGAGGACCGGTTTTCTTAGAGGAAAAGGAGATCGCTGCATCAAAAAGCGAAAATCCATTCTAAAACGGCGGTTGGAAGACTCTCTGGATCTACCTGCTTTTTCGCAGCAATGCGAAGGGCTGGTAGTGAAGGTTTGTTCTACTGGGCCCGCCGGGGTTTTCTTTCCGGAAAAAAGAAAGATGTATCCTGAACTGTTGTGAAACAGATAGAAAGGAGAAATCTAAAGATTTGAGCAGATTTAAATAGATTTGTTTAGATTTTTAGAACCAGAAACCATGGCAAATGCGATAAAAATGGTCGTCTGCGATTTGGATGGGACCTTGCTCAAACATCCCAAGAAAATCTCGAAGCGAAACAAAAAGGCAATTCGGCAGATGCGCAAGCAGGGAGTTTTGTTTGGGGTGTGCTCGGGCCGCTCGGCCATCGCCCTAAAAAAGAAGCTGCAGACCTGGGGAATCGACAAAGATGTTGATTTTGTGCTGGGCTTTAATGGCGCCATGTTCTGGGATCCTCATACCGACCAAATGCAGGCAACTTACCCTTTAAAAGCCAAAGATATTCCTCCGATTTTAGAGGCCTGCAAAGGCTATCCGTTTTCCTTTTCGCAATATGAAGGGATGAAGATGCTGTCGACCAGAAAGAATCTTTTAACTTCGGCCATGGCCGGCCGCAATGAACTGGAATTTGAAACGGTTCCCGTTGAAGAGCTGGAAAAGCAGACCTATAAATTTATGGCGGTTGGGATGCCGTGGACACTTTCCAAGTGGCTCAAAAGCGGCCGCAAGGACCAGCTCAAAACGGCCCGTGTCTTTCGCTCCGGTCCGTTCTTGCTGGAATTTGTCAATCCGCATTTAAGCAAGCTGGAAGGTGTGCGCATGGTCGCTAAAAAATTTGGGATCAAGCTCGATGAAATCGCGGCCTTTGGCAATGACAACAATGATTTGGAAATGATCGAGGGAACCGTCGGGGTAGCAATGAAAAATGCCCTGCTAGCCGTCAAGGCAAAAGCCAGCTATATTACCGACTCCAACTGGAACGATGGCGTAGCCGCGTGGTGTGAAAAATACGTCCTGGCTGATACTCACCCAAAACCCATCATGAAATATAAGGATAAATATTTATCCGAAACCACGGAGGCTTCAAATTCTGTTTCTTAAGCCAGGAAATGGGAAAAACAGCGTTGAGCCGGGATTGCAAGTTAAAAATGGAAAAGCGAAGATCTTATCCAAGAAAACAGGATCTTTTAAAGGAGAAAGTTCATGGAACAAAATACCAACCAGCCACAAGCTGAAATTGAAAGTTTTACTCTGGATCACGATGCCGTCAAAGCCCCTTATGTCCGCTTGATCGATACGACAAAAGGACCAAAAGGAGATATCATTTCCAACTTTGATGTCCGCTTAACCCAGCCCAATGAAGAATTCATCGACACGGCCAGCCTGCATACCTTAGAGCATCTGCTGGCAAAATATTTAAGACCACAGATTGAAGGCTATATCGATTGCTCGCCCTATGGATGCCGGACGGGATTCCATCTGTTAGTCTGGAATGAACTCTCCAGCCAGGATGCAGCCAAAGCTCTCAAACAGGCGCTAGAACAGACCCTGAAAACGAGCTGGGATGAAGTTCCTGGCACCAAACGCAAGGAATGCGGAAACTACAAAGACCATTCCTTAGAAGGGGCCAAGAGGTGGGCCGCCAAGATTCTTGAGCAGGGGATCAGCGCCGATGCTTTCCATCATATTCCGGTCTGAAGAAACGGCAAGCTTAAGAACGTGGCGATAAAAAGCCCTGGCTTGGCTGTGGCATAAAATATCGCAACCCAAGCGCCTAATAAGCACAAATCATGCGGGCTGAAAAGCAGATTGAACGAAAATCCAGAAAGTCGTGGGATTTGTGTCCGATTTTGTTTACTATACGTGAAAAATATTATAATATGGACAAGTTTACGAGAGTAAAACATCTTGTTCATATTATTTTTTTGCCCGCGTGGTGTATGAATCGGATTGGAAAGACAAGCGGTACAATTAAATTCATGCGCAGAAATGGTTAAAGTATGCGAAATCCGGGCATAAGAGTAGAGTATGGGAAGGAAGACACCGCTTGCTTTAGAGGCTTGGATGCCCCTATGCTAAAATGTAATTTGCTAAAGTTTGACTTGAGAGGAGATTGAAATGGCTCTTTTTGGAGGACTGTTCTCGGAAGAAGCAAGAGAACTCAAGCGTCTTGAAAAGACTGCAGACCAGGTTCTTGCTCATGAAGATGAGATGAAAGCTTTAACTGACGAACAATTGAGAAATAAAACTGAAGAATACCGGGAACGCCTTAAAAAAGGCGAAACCCTGGATGATCTCTTGCCGGAAGCCTTTGCCACAGCAAGAGAAGCCGCCAGCCGGGTAATTGGTGAAAAACCATATAAGGTTCAGATCGAAGGCTCTGCTGCGATGCATCGCGGCGATATCGCGGAGATGAAAACCGGTGAAGGTAAAACCCTGACCGCGACCATGGCTGTCTATTTGAATGCTTTGGTGGGAAAGGGCGTTCACGTCATCACCGTCAACGAATACCTTGCCGGCCGTGACGCGGCTTGGATGGGTGAAGTATACCGCTTTTTAGGCCTGACCGTTGGTGTAAATAAACGCGAGCTTTCGGCTGAAGAAAAACGCGCAGCCTATGCCTGCGATGTAACGTATACCACCAACTCCGAACTCGGATTTGACTATCTGCGCGACAACATGGTTACCGATGTCAATGACCGCGTTTTGCGTGGGTTGTATATGGCGATTGTCGATGAGGTTGACTCTGTTTTAATCGACGAATCCCGCACCCCGCTGATTATTTCCGGAGGAAAAAAAGATACGGCTAACCTGTATATTGCAGCTGACCGTTTCGTAAAGACTTTGGTCAAGCCAGAGTACGAATACGATAAGCTGTCCAAGGAACAGAAAATTGTTTCTGGTGACTACGATATCGATGAAAAGACCAGACAGGTTATGTTAACCGATACCGGTGTTGAAAAGGCGGAACGCTTCTTTAATTTGAAAAACCTGTATGATCTGGAAAATACCCAGCTTGTCCACCACCTCAACCAGGCTTTAAAAGCCAACTTCATCATGATGAAGGACGTTGAATACGTAGTTTCCGACAAGCAGGAAATCGTCATTGTCGACCAGTTTACCGGTCGTACCATGCCGGGTCGTGCGTACTCTGATGGTCTGCACCAGGCCATCGAAGCCAAAGAGTGCGTCCCCATCAAAGAAGAAACTTCTACGTTGGCTACGATTACCTACCAGAACTTCTTCCGCCTGTATGAAAAGCTGGCTGGCATGACAGGTACAGCTAAAACCGAAGAAGAAGAATTCCTCAACACGTACAACATGCGTGTTGTTGTCATTCCAACCAACCGCCCGATTGCCCGCCAGGATTTACCGGATGAAATCTACGGTAAAAAAGACGATAAATACCGCGCTTTGGTTCGGAAAGTCAAAGAACTGTACGAAAAAGGCCAGCCCGTGCTGGTCGGCACCATCGCGGTTGAGGTTTCCGAACTGCTCCACCAGATGCTGCAAAAAGAAGGCATTCCTCACGAAGTACTCAACGCGAAAAACCATGCACGTGAAGCTGAAATCGTTGCCAAAGCGGGCCGTCCCAAGGCCGTTACCATTGCCACCAACATGGCTGGCCGTGGTACCGACATTAAATTAACCAAGGAAAGCCGCGCTCTTGGCGGTCTGGCGGTTCTTGGTTCGGAACGCCATGAATCCCGCCGCATTGACAACCAGCTGCGCGGCCGTTCAGGTCGTCAGGGCGATCCTGGGTTCTCGAAATTCTATGTATCGCTGGAAGACTCCTTAATGGTGCGTTTTGGTACCGATAAGCTGAAATCCTTGTTTGCCTCTCTTGGCGATGAGCAGATTGAATCCAAACAGGTTACCCGCTCGATCACCATGGCGCAAAAGAAAGTCGAAGGGTTCAACTTTGATACGCGTAAAAACCTGCTGGATTATGATGACGTTCTGCGCCGCCAGCGTGAAATTATCTACGATCAGCGCAACAAAGTGCTCGAAAGCGAAGATGTGCATGATATGGTCCGCCTGATTTTTGAAAAAGTCATCGAACAGGCCATCCAGGCCAACCTTTCTGAAGGCCGCAAGGCTGAAGTGGATCTGCCGGGCCTGGTCAAATCCCTGGAAGTTTTAGGCGTTACCGGCGATCGGGCAATCCATGTGGAAGAGCTCGAAGGAAAATCCTACGATCAGCTGAAATCCTATATCTTTGATAAGGTATGGGGGGCTTACGAGCATGAAATCGAGCTGGCAAAAGCCCAGTTCTTGCCCTTCGAAAAGACGGTTGTATTACGCAATATCGACCGCAACTGGGTGGAGCACATCGACCGCATGGATAAACTCAGAAACGGGATCTACCTGCGCTCCTATGCCCAGAACAACCCTTTACAGCAGTATGTGCAAGAAGGGTTTGATATGTTTGAAGACATGAACCGCCGCATTGACCGCGAAATTGCTTCTTACTTGTTAAAGGTTCGCATCCGTCAGGAAAAACCACAGAACAAAGTGGAAGAGGCAAGAACCGCACACGATGCTAGAAAGAATAAAAATGGAACTGTTCGAGCTTAAACAGATTCTGTCTGCTCACCTGGAGAAGTTGGACGCTCTGGGTGAGTCACTTTGACCTGCCGGCCAAAGAAAAACAAATTCAGGACTACGACCAGCAGATGCTGGAAGATGGATTTTGGAGCGACCAGAAAAAGGCCCAGAATACCATCCGCAAACAAAACGCGCTCAAAGATATTGTCCAAAGCTATCAAGAACTGCGGACAATTTTTGATGGCTTAGCCGAAACGGCAGAAGCGTTGAAAACGGATTTCGATGAAGAACTTTTGGAGATGGCGGCTATGGAAGCTGAAGACGCCACCACCAAAATGGATGAATTCGAAGTCAAAGTGCTTTTGTCCGGTGAGTATGACAACTCCAACGCCATTCTCGAATTCCATCCTGGTGCAGGAGGAACCGAGTCCTGCGACTGGACGAGCATGCTCTATCGGATGTATACCCGCTATGCCCAGAATAAAGGCTTTAAAGTCTCCGTGCTGGACTTCCAGGAAGGAGAGGAAGCGGGCATTAAGTCAGCTACGATTTTAGTTGAAGGCGAAAAAGCCTACGGCTATTTGAAAGGTGAAAAAGGTGTTCACCGGCTGGTGCGCATCTCGCCTTTTGATGCTGGAGCAAGAAGGCATACCTCCTTTGCCTCAGTGGAGGTGATGCCGCAGTTCAATGACGACATTGAAATTGAAATCAAGCCGGAAGATCTGATCGTTGAAACCAAGCGTGCCTCGGGTGCGGGCGGTCAGCATATCAATAAAACCGACTCGGCGATCCGCATGGTCCACAAGCCAACCGGCATTGTGGCTACCTGCCAATCCGGCCGCAGCCAGATCCAGAACCGTGAAGAAGCGCTCAATATTTTAAAATCGCGCTTGCTGCAGCGGGAGATTGAGGAGCAGCAAAAGAAAATCGCTGCGCTCAAAGGTGAAACCAAGGCCAATGAGTGGGGCAGCCAGATTCGAAGCTATGTCTTACATCCTTATACGATGGTCAAGGATGCCAGAACCGGCTACGAGACCAGCCAGGCCCAAGCCGTCCTGGATGGAAATCTGGATGGATTTATCTTTGCCTGGCTGAAATCACAAATCGATTAACCAAATTCAGGTGCTTGCTATTATGGGTGGCAGGCACCTTTTTCATTGGACAAAAATGGAAAGCTTTGATCATCAATTCGTAAGATAGATACGTAAACGCTTAAAATGAAACAGATTACTTGGGTCTGAGAGTATCCTACTAGTTTTGTAGGTTTAATAGGAATATCCTTACAACAGAAACGAGGAAAGCCATGCAGCTCAAATGATCTGTTGTCCACTCGGTTGTTTTGTGGTTCGGACTTTGTAATCAATCGGTTGAATCAGATGTGCATTGGTTACATATTTTTAAGGCGACAATGAAAAGCGGATGATCGTCATTTGACAGGTATATCCTGTAGGTAGACTCAAAGACTCAAGTTGAACAGATCAACAAGTTGAACAGATCAAAAGGAGAGAATTTATGCCAATCTATTCCAGCGTTCTCGACCTGGTGGGAAAAACCCCGTTGGTCGAAGTCAAAAACATCGAAAAAAAATACGACCTGCAAGGCCGTATCGCCGTAAAGGTGGAAGGCTTCAACCCAGCAGGATCGGTGAAAGACCGTGTTGCAGCCAACATGATTAAAACGGCCGAAGAAGACGGACGCTTAAAACCCGGTACAACCATCATTGAAGCCACTTCCGGCAATACCGGAATCGGGCTGGCTGCTTTAGGCGCTCAAAAAGGCTATCCGGTTATCATTGTTATGCCGGATACCATGTCCGTTGAACGCCGCAACCTGCTTAAAGCCTATGGCGCAAAATTGGTTTTAACGCCTGGTGCTGAAGGGATGAAAGGTGCGATGGCCAAAGCAGAAGAGATCGCTAAGGAACTAGGCGATGCCTTTATTGCCGGCCAGTTTGTCAACCAAGCCAATCCAGCTGCCCATAAAGCAACCACTGGTCCGGAAATCTGGGAAGATACTGATGGAAAAGTGGATATCTTTGTTTCTGGTGTCGGTACAGGCGGCACTGTATCCGGTGTTGGCGAATATCTCAAATCCAAAAACTCGAACATCAAAGTTGTTGCCGTCGAGCCAGATACTTCTGCTGTTCTTTCTGGCGAAAAACCGGGTAAACATGCCATTCAGGGAATCGGAGCCGGCTTTATCCCTCAGACTCTGGATACTGAGATCTACGATGAAATTATCCGGATTACTGACCAGCAAGCCTTTGAGGCCGGCCGCGAGCTGGCTCGCACTGAAGGAATTTTAGCCGGAATTTCATCCGGAGCTGCTTTAGCTGCTGCCGAACAGTTAGCTGCAAGACCTGAAAATAAAGGGAAGCTGATTGTGGCTCTGCTTCCAGATACGGGTGACCGCTACTTATCTACCCCAATGTTCAACGAAGAAAAGTAAACTGCGAAACAAAAGCCATTCAGGCGGAAAGAAATCCTGCCGTATCCAATCGTTGCCAGGGTTGCATTTCTTACACATTCTTTAAACATTCACAAGCAGCCTGCTTACTGGTATTGTCCAGCAATCAGGCTGTTTTCTGTCTTGGAATTGGTGAATATACGGAATGGATTCAGAGTAGGGTATGGATTTCTGCCTTCAAAGAGCATTGAGGAGAATGGATTCAGCCATCAAAAAACGTCCCCTTCAAAGGTGCACCTTTAAAGGGGACGTTGAACCAGCCGGACCCTTCAAGAGTGTTCAAGGATTTCCAACCATAGACGAGATGATTCAAAAAGAATGAACGCATTCTTTAAAGGCATTCCAGCGAGTATGGAATCGCTGACGAAACCATTCCATATAATAAAGATTACATGGATTGGTATTAAAATCAATCGTTGTTTTGTTTTTGGTCTGGATCAAAGCGTTCTTGTAAGCCGGATTCAAGTTTTTCATTATAACGGCGCATGATGGCCAAGATCATATTGATTTCCTTATCACTTAAGGAACCTAGTGCTTCTTGTTCGGCTTCGTGAATCAGATGGATTGCCGGCAGACATTCTGCTTTTCCTTGCTCCGTTAAACGAATTCCTTTGCTTTTCCGGTTGTTGGGCAGAGAATACAATTCAATCCAGCCACGATTGACCATTTTGGTCAAGGCGGAGTTGACGGTCTGAATTGGAAGTCTCAGGCTCCGGGCGATATCGGCCTGGCAGATCATCGGCGATCCTTCTTCAATCTCAAGCAGAATCCAAAGTTCATTTTCAGTGATCTTCATGGAACGCAGGCAGACTTTATAGGCATCCCAAGTATACATTTCCAGCTGCAGAAATTCCTGATGGGCTTTGACCAGATCAATCGTGTGAGTCATTGATTTGCGGGTTGACACACTACCGCCTCCTCATCTTCATTGATCATACCATATCACTCAAATCAGGAGATGACTCAATTCGACTTATGCCAGCTGGAGTTTCCATCCATATTTGAAATATCCATAGCGTTTTCGGCAACGATAAAACAAGCCAAAGGTAATAAGCACTGCCATCGCTTCAGCTGCCACCATCGAAATCCAGACGCCATTCAAGCCCCATATGGCAGGGAAAACCAAAACAAAGCCAATTTGGAAGCCGATGGTCCGGATCAAAGAAATGGCTGCCGAAACTGGGCCGTTGTTAAGAGCTGTAAAGAAGCTGGATCCAAAGATCGCAAAGCCAGAAAACAAGAAGACTGGTGAGCAGATTCTAAAAGCATTTACAGTCAATTCCATCAGTTCGGGATCATAGCCGGCAAATAAATGGGCCAGCGGAGCAGCCAGAACTTCAGCCAAGCCAAACATTGAAACTGCCCCAATCATTATAATAACTAATGACTTTTTGGTCAGGCTGGAGAGTTCTTTGTGGTTGGCGGCTCCGTATTGATAGGAGATAAGCGGTGAAATACCGGTGCTGTAGCCAATGGAGACGGCCATAAAAATCATCGAGATATACATCAAGGTTCCATAGGCAGCCACTCCGTTTTCTCCAGCAAAGCTCAGCAGCTGAAAGTTGTACAAAATCGAAATGACCGAAGAAGCGGCGCTGGTAAAAAACTCAGACATGCCGTTGGACATCGCTTCTAAGACTTCACGGCCTTTCAGTTTAAATTGGGTAAAGAATAAGGCATTCTCACCTTTGCCGGCAAATGGCTTGATAAAGCAGAGCACACTGCAAATCGCTGCCAGGCTCTGGCCAAGACCCGTGGCAATCGCCGCGCCGGCTACACCCCAGTCCAAAACGCTGATCAACAGCCAGTCCAGGATGATATTCAGCATTCCGCCAGACAAGGCCACCACAAAATTTAAAGCGGGTCTGGCGGCCGTAACAAAAATTGTCTGGAAATACATCTGGATCAATGCCAGGGGCAGAAAGAAAAGCAGAACCTGGGCATAGTTATACGCATCGGGCCTCATCTGGGCTGTGCAGCCTAGTAAATCGAGTACGGGATGGAGCAAAGCCATTCCAAGAAGAGAGGCAAGCAAACCGATGAGGACGGTCGTGGCAAAAAGCCCGGTAAACTGCTTGCGAGCCAGTTCAGGCTTGCCTTGCCCCATCGTCTTGCCAATTAAAGCGGAAGATCCGGTACCCATCATGTAGCCAAGACTGGAAAGAATCATCGTAAAGGGCATGATGAAGTTAACACTGGCAAATGGAACTTTGCCGGCATAGTTGGACAGGAAAAATCCATCGACCACGCCATAGATAGAAGTAAAAACCAAGACGAGAATCGTCGGAAATGTAAAGCGCAAGAGCTTGCAATATGAATAATGTTCGTTCAGTGAAAGTTTCATATTCCCTCCTTTTCATCTGTACGTATTCACATCTATCCGAAATCGGATGATCCGATATCAGCGAATAAGAATATATCTGATATCGGATACAAATGCCAGCTTTTTTGACAGCTTCACACAATTGAAAAGAAAAGTTAAATTCATCATAGGTAAAAGGGAAAATGACCCAACCATTTAAACGGCTGAAAGCAGCCAGAAAGATTGAGCAGGAGCATGAGCCAACAAAAAATCCGGCCTCAGCCGGATTTTGAAGTTTTTGCATCGAATTTAGCTCAGAGAATTTAGAGCTTGTTCAGGCAGAACCAGCGTGGGAAGGACAGAAGCTAGCGGGCTGGGTTTACAAAAGCCTGGACACTCAGAACAATCGCCTCTGCAATCAAGGCGATGCCAGTCAGCTTCATGATCATATTGATGACACTCGATGGGCGGATCATCAGGACGATTCCCACAAATAACATCACCAGTGCGGCAACCATGCTCATCATCCAGGAAGGCACACCTGCCCGTTTGAGAACGAGCGATTTCTGGATCTGGGCGATGGAGTTCAAGGTAAGGAGAATGCCCGCAACGATCGGGAAGAAGTTAATGATCATATTTGGCCAGACGGCAAGGATCAATCCCAAAATAAAAGCCGGAATGCCAATAGCCATTGGCGATAGATTGGTTGATTTTAAAACGACAAAGTATTGGTACAGGTTATACCCACCATATAAGACCAGTACAATGCCTAAAACGCGGACGATGGTGGTTAAAATCGAACCGGAAAAGAAGCAGAGAACAGCCCCAAACAACAGGTACATCAGTGCCATCGACAACAGATCGCCGCGCGTTGGATTTAAACGATTCATAGAAGAAGCCTCCTTTAAAAAACTTTCTTGCCTTTGATATCTCTATTATCGGTGAAAATCAAACTTGATCCTGAGGACAAGCCCGAAGGTTTTCATCAACGACAGCCTTATTCTAGCGGCTGTTTCTTAAGGATCTCTTAAGGGATAAAGGCCATTTCAAAAAGGTTCGCTGAACATCAGACATGAATTTTTCTTCCTCAAACCAACAAGACGGATTTCAATTGTTCAGGCAGAAAGATAACATTCCCTGCCCAGACCAACCGTTTTGTTGCTGGGTTTTTGGAAGACTGGATTCGGCTTTAAGCAGCAATATGGAATTTTGGATTTGAAAATACGGGCAGGTTGAATGTCTCAGGAATTTCAACGTCCTGTACAATAGAAGAAGTACGAGATCCGTACGAAAGTGAGGATTTATAATGAAAAAAGCCGCAATTGTTATGGACAATGGCTTTGAAGAACTCGAAGCTATGGGTCCAATCGCCCTGTTACGCCGGGCTGGCATGGATGTTGACTTAGTCAGCGCTGCCAATACGGATGCTGTCACTGGCCGCTTTGGTGTCACCTATTCGCCAGCAACTCCATTCAAGGATTATGATTTCTCGGATGTAGACGTTTTGATCATTCCAGGAGGCGCCCACTACACCAAGATCGAGGCCAATGAGGCAGTCAAAGACCTGATCACCCAATTCTATCAGGACCCGGAAAAATACGTTGCTGCCATCTGCGCTGCCCCAACGATTTTAGGCCGCATGGGTCTTTTAAAGGATAAAGACTATACCTGCTTTACGTCCATGAATGACGAATTTGGCGGTACTTATAAAGATCAGCCTGTTGTTGTAGACGGCAAACTGATCACCGGCCGCTCCGCAGCCGCAGCGATCGACTTTGCCTTTGCCATCATGGAAAACGTATTGGGCAAAAAGCATACGGATGAAGTGAAAGCGTCGATTTATACACTGTGAAATGCGTTGAAAAAAAGTGGCGGGATTATATTGAAGAGCATCTAGCCCAAAGCCAGAAAAGTGCCCTGCAGACAAGCATGGCCATTCAAAACTCACCGCTCGAATACCGGGTGGCAGGGGATGAAAGCAGCGGCGCAATTTATACCCGTACTCTTCATATCCCCAAGTTCTTCACCCAACAAGACAAGAAAAACTTTGAAGCGCTCTGCCTGACCTTCTATACCATCTTTGAAAAGACAATCCAAGCCTACAAAGAAGATGAGCAAGTTCGAAAACTCTTTGGCTTCAATCCAGAATTAGAAGAACTGATTGATTTGGAACCAGGGTACGAGGCGGCGATTCCCGTGCTTCGGATTGATATTTTCTACAACGAAGAGACAGGTGAGTTTAAAGTCTGCGAATTTAACACCGATGGAACTTCTGCCATGTTTGAAAATGACTTGATGCATGACTTTCTGCGCTATAACAATGTCTGGACTGCCCTGCAGCCAAATGTCGAATACCTGCCCTTGATGGATCCTTTAGCCGACGCGCTGCTTGTGGATATCAGCCAGGCTTCGGGCAAAGACAGGCCGGCTATTGCCATTTCTGACTTTTTGGAAGACGCCTACCTGCCGGAGTTGTATGCGATTGAAAAACTGTTTCAAGAGCGGGGCATCAAAGCTGAAGTGGTCGATATCCGGAATCTGGTCTATGATGGCAGGTCTTTGATCAATCCCAAAACGCAGACCCGGTTTGATGCGCTGTACCGCCGGGCTGTGACGCAGGATGTTTTGGACCATTTTGACAAGATTAAGCCGTTTTTACAGGCTGTGCAGGATGGAAATATCGTGCTGGTGGGTGCATTTAAAACGCAGATTCCACACTCGAAGATGATCAGCGAGGCGCTCTTTGAGCCGGCATTGCAAAAGTACTTCACGAAACCGGAGATTGAGTTTATTGAAAAGCACCTGCCGATCGCTTTCGATTTGACAGCGGATACGATAACCCGTGTCCAAAAAGACCGCCAGCATTGGATCATCAAACCCAAAGAAGGATATGGAGCCAAAGGCGTTTATGCAGGGGTCGATATCGCTGACAAGCACTGGAATAAGCTGGTAGAAGATCTGGCCGATCAAGGATATATCGTGGAAGAATACATTCCACATTACCATACTCTCAATATTGACCTGCTCAACCATGAAGGCTTTAAACCCTATGCCAATTTAACAGGCCTTTATGTCTTTAATGGCCGGTTTGCCGGCGTCTACTCGCGTCTTTCGGATGCAGGCATTGTTTCCACGCAATATAACGAGCGGATGGTGCCAACCCTCTTTCTTGAGGAAGAATAACTCTTTAAAATGAAATTCTGAATCTATTCAGCTAAACCAATAAACGCCGGCTCTTCAAATGCGAAGAACCGGCGTTTCAATTGAAAACAAGTTGATCGTTGCCTTACATCTGTCTGGTTAAGTTGCAGCCTGCTTTGGCCAATCAGGAAAGAGAATTGTTGATAAAGTCTTTGACCTTCAAGCCATCCATAAAACCTTTCAAGTAAAGACGGTGCAGATTTTCTGGATTGCGTTCTAGCGTATCGACTCCGCATGTATCATCCGGAGCGACGATTAAAACTTTACCTTCCTTAGCCAGTTCTTTAGCCCTGGCAACGGTTTCGTTGTAGCGAGTGGTGCGCAGACGCATCCCTTCAGCAGCTTTCGGGTAGGCCCGCATAAAGGCAGCTACAGCTTGATCTTTATATGGTTTGCGATCGACGTCGCTTGGCTTGGTTAAAATCAGGACAACGCGTTCTGCTCCCATATCAAAGGCTTTATCCAAAGGGATAGGGTCGGATAGAGCACCATCGAAGAAAGGAACGCCGGCGATCATATAGGGATGGTTGACCACTGGAATAGAGCAGCTGGCTTTAAAGATATCGTATTGGTTTTCTTGCAGCCAGCGGCGGTCAAAGTAAGCCGGTTTTCCGGTAATGGCATTGGTGGCTACCACAACCATCTCAACATCAGAAGCGTTGAATGCATCGTAATCCATTGGGTTTTCGCCATCTTTATTGGATAAGGTGCTGTAGATGTAATCCATGTTGATAAATGATCCCGTTTCAAAGTAGTTGTGCAGGGACATATACTCGGGACGTCCCGAATATTCGCGATAAAACATATAGTTGCGGCCGAGCTGATTAGCAATATAGCTTGCTATGTTGGCCGAGCCGGCGGAAATACCAATAGCAATATCAAATTTGACTTGATCAAACATGCAGGCATCCATCACGCCTGCCGCATACATGCCGCGCATTCCGCCGCCGACATCAATGACTGCAGTTTTCATAGATAGAAAAAGTCTCCTTTATTTATTCTGTAAATTACTCCCAGGTCTAACACAAAATTGCGTATAGGCCCCCCTCCCCACAATTTCCGCGTTTCTAGGCGGCTAATTCTGGGCTGGTTTTTGTAGAGTGTTTCTGTATAATGCTATTGAGCTCGCGGGTAATTTCTTCTTCGTCTTTACCCTGTGCAA
>JADGIS010000041.1 GCA_015233825.1 Erysipelotrichaceae bacterium RD49 | reverse complement strand
GCCATCGTTTGCTGGATTGTCAGATCTTCGCAATAAGAAAGCCAATCTGCTCCATTATATCCGGCACCATAACCTGCCTGACCAGGTCAAGAAACAGCTGCTGGCTAAAGTAGACCGGCTGGAAACATTGAATAACATCTCTTCAATGGAGCGCAGCTCGTCTTGAAACTGCTGATCTTGAACGATTAATTCCTGGTCTTTCGCGGACCGCATGGCTTTGGATCACATAGGATTGAAGATTTTGGACAGCCTATTGAGATTCTAATAGCAAGCTGAAACCCGGTTTGCACATTTATAAAGAATATGGCTTTCATGAAGTCAAGCTGGATGATTATGAATAACAACGCGGTGATATCGCGTTTGAATACCTTGTCCATTCCAAGCAGGATGAGAAGAAAAGGTGCTTCTTTCCGAACTCATACCAGTGATTCATTCCACACAAAACAGTCTTGCAATTTGGATGGTTTTTTGCCTGCTGATAAAGAAAAATGGAGAAACACTCCGAAAAGATTCGGAATTGTATCTCCATTTTTTAAGTTCTTTGCTTCGTTTGCTGGATTGACAGAAGACATGGCTGCATGAAAACCCGACCAAGAAAACCCATATCAATCCCGTATCTGGCACGCTAATGAAATAAGCAAGAAACCATTCGGTTTAAGAACGCTTGCTTCCTGTCTGGGATTGCAAATTGGCCGCTTCGCTTTTGGCAGAATTTTTGCTTGGATCAGAGGCAGGCTGACTTTCCGGTGTGTCTTCTAAAGAGGAATTGCCTTCAGAAGGCTGTTCATCCTGAGCCGGTTGATCCTCGCTTTGGGATGGTTCACTTGCATCAGATTTTTCATCCGTTTGTTCCTGGCTCGAAGCAGGTTGCTCACTTGGCTGCTCTTGGGCAGGTGGTTCGGCAGAGATCTCGGCGCCAGACTGTGCTTTAGCCTGGTCCTTGGCAATCTGGGTTTCCAGTACATCCCGTAAGGATGGATCCGTCATGAAATTGTTATAGGAGAAGACAAAGGCGAGCTGGGTAATATTGCCTGCAGCCATGACATAGCCGATGTCCTCATAAAAATAGCGGGGGTCCACAATATAGATATTGCGGTAGTAAGGAAGCAAAAACTGGATCATGCTGTTGGCATAAGAATCTTTGAACAAAAGCAGGTTTTCATTGGAATTGCTCAACGTTTCAATATGGATCAGCCCCTGGTTGGCTCCTAAGAAGACCTGGTACTGGTCTTTATGCTTTAAAGCGTCCTGGTTGTAGATGCTTGCCGTTTTGCTGCCATCATTCCAGGTCACCACATATTCAGTCTGGTATTTGTCCGGGCAGATCGAGATGTCATCTTGAAGACCGACCGCGCCGGTTTTATTGGCCAGGGTGCCCTCAAATGTATCCGAGACTTTTAAGGAGTCAAAATCATCGGGATTCATCGTAACGCCAAAAGATTCAAGCAAAGCCTGGGCGCCATATTTGGCTCCAAGACTGGTCCAATGGTGGTCAGTCCGATAGTAGATGTATTCGTTTTGATGAGAAGCCAGGCTCTGGCGGACATCAGCTTTATTGGTCGTCAAACTGTTATAAACGGCATCCAGCGCACTGTTTTCCTCATTGACCGGCGCATCCATTGGCAGCTTGCCTGGCTGAATCGAGGCGGCACTGGGGGCAACCAAGACAGTGGCGGGCAGTCCGGTCTGGCTGGCAAAAGCGTTGATGGCTTCCACCTGACTGTTTGGAAAGCCGTCTTTTGGCTGGGCAGGGTTTTGAAGCAGGGCATTTTTCCCTAAAAAAACGTCATCGATTTCTCGCTGGCCGCAAAGCTTGCGAAAGAGATAATCGATATGAAATAAGCTGTTGCGCCCTAAAAACTGGTCTGAAACATAGTCGTTAAACTGCCTGGCAAATTTGCCTGAGCTTAACGATTCCAAGGTTATGGCAGGAAAGCTGGCTAATGGTCTGTTTTCGACTTCGGAGCGCAGCTGGTCAGGAACAATCAGGTTTAAAACCATGAAGAGGCATAAAACCGTCATCAGAAGGGTGTAGAGATACTTCTGAAACCGGGTGATATGCGGAGTTCGATCGGATTTCATAGACTTCAAATCGTGCGCTCCTTTCTAAAATGCGGTATACAAGAAAGCCTGCGAAGTCTGGGAGATCAGCATGGCCAGACAGATGACCAAGCCAAGGCCATAGCCGAAGGCACCCAGAAGCCCTTTATTCAATGGCACGTGGACGGTAATCCAATGGGTGGCTTTTTTGGGCAGGTTGGTCGCACAGAAGATCGCTGCAGCCAAAAGGATCAGGCCATGGACGAGATAGAACATCGCCTGGCTGTTGCTAAACCCTTCGATTCCAACAAAGAACATCCGCCCAATACGGGCAAATGCCATGCCGATTGTCGGGGAGAAGAAAATCGTCCAGGAAATCATGACCAGCACCATGACATAAAGATGCCTGGTCCAGGCGGGTGCTTTATTCAGTGCATTTCCATAGAGCTTGTGTTCAGCCAGAATCAAGCCGCCTTGCAAAATCCCCCAGACAAAGAAGGGCAGTGTCGGCCCATGCCAGATTCCAGTGAGCAGCCAGACGACAAAGAGATTGAGTACCCATCTGCTTTGGCTGACCCTGTTTCCACCAAGCGGAATATAGATATACTCCCGAAACCAGTCGGTCAACGAAATGTGCCAGCGCCTCCAGAACTCTTGAATGGATAAGGCCGTATAGGGCTTATCGAAGTTTTGTGGAATCTGGAAACCAAACAAGCTGGCCAGTCCCCTGGCCATTCTGGAATAGCCCATGAAATCGAAGTACAGCTGCAGAGTATAACTGACAGCCAAAAGCCAGGTCCCCAGCCAGCTGGTATTGGTTTCAAGGCCGGCAAAGATCAAAGCCAGATTATCTGCCAGCATCACTTTATAAAACATGCCCTGCAAAAACAGAACGGCTCCATACCGCTTGGCCCGGCGAGTAACGGGGTGATCATCAAGCTGATCTTTGAACTGGGCATAATGGCCGATCGGCCCCATGATCACGCGGCCAAAAAAGGCCGTAAACAAGCCGAAATTAACCAGGGAACAGGTCTTCGCTTTCTGGTTGTAGACATCAAAGACATACGACAAAGATGAAAACATATAAAACGAAAGCCCGATCGGCATCACAAACTGGCTGATCCACCTGGAAGCAAAACCAAAGGGAGCAAGCCAGGTCGGCAGATATTTATACAGAAGCAGAATCAGCAGATTCACCCCCACACAAAGCCACAACGTCTGCCTGGCAGCAGGCAGAGCATGAAAACCAGCCGCGCTTTTGGCTGCCCGGATGGAACCTGCAGGGTTGATCGCACCGGTCTGGCTGCCCAAATTTGGGGCCTCCATATTTTCAGCGGGGTCCAGGGCGGATCCATCTGCCAAAGAAGGATTGGCTCTTTGTGTCAAATCATATTCAATCGCGCCGGCACAAAACCAGTTCCAAAGCAGGATAAAAACGAGAATGAATAAGGAAGAAAAGCCCTGAGCTGCATAAAAGAGCAGGGAAATCACCAGCAGATATACATTGAGGGTTGAAGTCTTGATTTTTTGGCGGACAAGCAGGAGGTAAACCAAATAGGAAAGGGGTAAAAAGGCAAATAAAAACGAAAAGTCTGTCAACTGCATATTTAATTCCCCTTAATTGCCTGTCTAAAGGCCTGATCTACTTTTTGCGGGTCAGCGCCCACATAATACAAACCATAATTGTCCTGGAAATCAATTACTGCCCCATCAACCAGTTCAGCCTGGTCTGGCGCATACCCCTCATAAATTGATTTTTGCAAGGACTGGCGGTCTTTCATGGCTTGTTCGATTTGATCTTTCTGGCTTGGATCGTATTCGACTAAGACCATTTCACTGCCTTCCATACCATTGCTGATTCGATACAGGCCGATATTTTTGGCCAGGTATGGATCGAGCGAAAATAAGCGGCGGATTTTTAGGTTATCCTGTTTTGGATATTGGTTCTGGTCAACCGCCGCGAGCACTGCGCTTTCGACCTGCGCAAAGGAAGCGGTAGAATGAATGCTTCCTTGAAAAAAGCTCGAAATCAAAAAGAGGACCAGAATGACAAGCAGAATGGCTTGACCATACGCATATGGATTTTTGAACTTACTTGGCATAAAAAATGAAGGTGTCCTTGGATCAATCCATTCGATTGATCGGTGTTGTTTGTCATGGAGTAAAACTGGAATGGATCACATGCCTGGCTATATTTTGTCCTGGATCCAAAAAGGGACGGGTTTGATCTGGCCGGCAAAGGGTTGAATGCAAATCCAGTGGCTGCTTTGGGATGGAGCAAAAGAGCTAATTTGAAAACAAGCCCGCTCTGGAATGGCTTGCAGGCGTGCTGGTCAGCTCATCTGCGGATACTGGCTTTGCAAAAGAAGCTTGGCCCATTCGGGATAGATGCTTGGGACAAAATGCTCTCCATCCGAAGCAAAAGCAGATGGATCGCTGACCAGTGAACTGCAGTCGACATAGGACCAGCCGTTGCGCTCACACATCTCGCGAACCTGGCGGTCAAAATCACTGATTCTCTCATAGACGGGATTCTGGGCCAGGGTCTGCTGGGAAACCGGGATAATCGAAGAGACCACGATTTTTGAATTCGGGCTCTTTTCGAGAATCTGCTTAATATAGCTTTCATACAGCTGGCCATAGCCATCCGGGCCGTTTTCCATCCCCACATTGGACGCGACGTCATTGAGCCCGAAGCAGAGGTAGATCACCTCCGGCTTGCGGGCAGCTACTTCGTCTAAATGATCGGGAATGGATTTAATCTGGGCCCCGATCTGGGCCATGACAATCACATCAGGCAGATACTCGTAGGATTTAAAGCCCTCAGCTCTTGAGTCTCCTAAAATTACTGCGTTGTCAAAAAGCGGCCAGAGCGCTGAACTATCGCCAGAATTGATTTGCTGGGAAATGCCGGCGGCTTTTTCTGAAGCGTCGCGCTCGTTGATCTTTTGCGCGATTTCATCCACGTTCTTGGTTTCCTGACTGGCCAGAAAGGCCAGGCCCTCTTTTTTTGAACTGATCGAAGCTGAACGAGACAGCCAGGCGGTTACGAAAGCCAGAGCCAGTGCAGCCAGTCCAATGACCAGCAGGCTTTTTTTAAAGCTCAGCGTTTTCTTGTGTTCACCATTTGCAGACTGTGAAGATTCATTTTGGTTTCCAGAAGGGTTAGACATCCGGTGCTGACCAGGTTGAGGTGAACCATTCTGGTTGAGTTTATTTTTATTTTTCATAATTTTTATTGGGATTCAGATTGTAAATATTTCAAAGTATTTCTTAAAATCAGCGCGAAAGCCTTGCAGTATCCGCACTCTTTATCATACCTGTTTTCCTTAAAAGCGGAGCTGTAGTCGATTGACTTGCTCACACTTGCTTGTTAATGGTAACGAAAAGATCTTAAGATTTACGAACGATTTTCCAAACCATTTTCTTATGGATCTAAACCGATTACATCTTGGACAGATTTGCATGCTGCCTGTTGAAAATCTTCCGATTTCAAAGGCTTGAATTGAAATGCAACGGTTTCAAATCATCATTTGGCAAAAGGGACAAAGAGGAAGCCAAACCTCAGCGATCGAAAGCAGAACAAGCAGCGCGATTGGTCTACAGACAAGGCTGGATGAATAGTTTCGTGAATAGACAGCAAGCAAGTCAAGCCAGATTGCAGGGCAGGGACAGAGGAAAACACGACGCTTGATTGTTGCGCCTTTTGGTTTCCATCTTCTTGATTGCTAAAAACTGAGAACAACTGGAGACCATCCATCTTTTAAAAAATGGGATATTGGTGGGAATCGATAAATAGTATAGATGTAAATTGCGAAAATTGATGGGATATTGATCAAAGAAATTTCGATCCAGGAGTGAAATTAAGGCTTGACAAGAACTGAACAAGAGGATATGCAATTCATTCATGGAATTGAAAAACAGAAGACAAGAAAAAAGCTGGAATGACGTCTTCCAGCTTGATTGATTGTCTTGTGAATTGGAATCGTTGTGGAATCAGACTACTTCGCGTTGGCTTCGTCTACAGCTTCCATGATCTGTTTCAGGTTGATGGTGCATCCGGATTTCACATCTTCGTTTTCTGCATAACCATCAGAGTTCAGTTTAACGGAATCGATGCCATTTTCAACCATGTAGTTTTCGAGGTATTCGATCTGCTCGTTCCATTCTTTGCCGATACCGGAAGCAGATTTCATGTTATAGTCAGCCCCTAATTCTTTTTTGCTGGAACCATCTTCAGTGGTCTGGTCAATCTGGATTGCAGTGACTTTGCCATCTTTCTTGGTTACAGTCGCCGAGATTTCTGAGCCATCATCTGTGGCAACATAAGCAGTGTTGCTTGTTTCACCAGCAGCTGCAGAAGAAGCAGTGCTGCTGGAAGAGTTGGAAGAGCATCCGGCAAATAATAAACCAGCTACAGCCATTGCAGCAAAAATACGTTTGTTCATTTCGATAACCTCCTGATAAGTACTTCATTTGCTATCAAATCTTAACGGATTCAAAAAAGGATTGAAACCATATTGCTCAACATGCCCTTGCTTGTGAAGCAATTGACATGACCCAAACGGAATGCATTCGCTTACAATTTTGAATAAATCCGATATAGATTTTATTTTCATCTTTACATTGTTTAAAAATTGTCAAATCAACGATAAATAGGCGAAGAATATGTCAAGGACAACAATTGCAATGATTGAATGTTGAAAACAATTCTGAAAATTGAAAATCAACTTGAAAAGGATATTCCCTGCCTGAATCTTTCCAACCCCCCTGCAAAATTCACTGTCATTTTTTCGAAGCAAGCCTCTTCTTGCCAAGTGCAATCCCGACAATCCGGCCCCAATCGCCAGGCGTTTAAAAACGATTCTGGACGTTTGCTGTCTTTGATGCTGGCTGGTTTTGGCCAGGTTTCCTTGCCAGAAGAATCTGGACACCAAAACCATAGAGCACACGATCGTGGACGGACAGAAAAGACCAAAAAGCCCATCAGAACATGAAAAATGCGGCAGATGACTCACTCGATGGCGAATCACCTGCCGCACCAGGCTGAATCCAGACTGATGGATGGATCAGATAATGGATGGATCAGATGGAAGAAGTGAAGAGCCAGGCTGTTTTGAAAAACAAAGCGGGTCAGGCCTGGTTAAGAATGGTTTCAAGGGTTTCAACGGCCTCAACGTCTTGTACGGTTTCCAGCTTGCCTTTGCGTTGTGCGTTTTCAAGGCTGGCTTTGACCAGGCCGGAGAAGAGCGGATGCGGACGGTTGGGACGGGAACGGAATTCAGGATGGTATTGCACACCGACATAGAACGGATGGTCGGTATATTCGATGGCTTCAACCAAAGAGAAATCCGGGCTGGTTCCCGAAATCATCATGCCATGATCGATGAACTCGCGGCGATAGAGGTTATTGAACTCATAGCGGTGGCGGTGTCTTTCACGCGTATGATCAGCTTGATACAGCTCATGAAGCAAGGTGTTGTCATGGATGTAGCAAGGATAACCGCCAAGGCGCATCGTACCGCCTTTTTTGATTTCATTGGACTGGTTGACCATGAAGTCAATGATGGTGTGTTCGCTGGTTTCATCAAATTCAAAGGAGTTGGCGTCGGCATAGCCAAGGGCATCGCGGGCAAAGGAAATGGCTGCAATCTGCATGCCAAGGCAGATGCCCAGATAGGGAATCTTATGATCACGCGCATAACCGGCAGCTGCAATCATGCCTTCAATTCCGCGGCCGCCAAAACCGCCAGGGACAATGATGCCATCGACATCAGCGAAGACTTCATCGAGATTTTCCAGATGTTCGGAGTCAATCCATTTGATGGTCAGGTCCACGCCGTTTTGGAAGGATCCATGAGCCAGGGCTTCCGCAACGGATAAATAGGCATCATGGAGCTGGACATATTTGCCCACCAGGCCGATGGTGACTTTCTTGTTGGCGGACTTGATCTGGTCAACCAAGCGGCGCCAGTCTTCCAAATCAGGGGTGCGCTCTTCCATGTTGAGCTTCTCACAGACAACTTTGGCGATATTCTGGTCTTCCAGCATGAGTGGAACTTCATAGAGCGAATCGAGCGTCCGGTTTTCAAAAACGCTGGACGGTTCAACGTTGCAAAACAAGGAGATTTTATCCAAAACCGATTTTGGGATCGTTTCATCACAGCGGGCAATGATTAAATCCGGGTGAATTCCGAAACTTTGCAGTTCTTTAACAGAATGCTGGGTTGGTTTGGATTTGAATTCTTTCGAACCGGAGATATAGGGAATATAGGTCACATGGACAAACAGGCAGTTGCCGCGGCCGGCTTCCTGGGCCACCTGGCGGATGCTTTCCAGAAAGGGCTGCGATTCAATGTCGCCAATGGTGCCGCCAATTTCAGTGATCACCACATCCGCATCGGTCACGGTGCCGGCAGACATGACGAAATTTTTGATTTCATCGGTAATGTGGGGAATCACCTGGACGGTCTGGCCAAGATATTTACCCTCGCGCTCTTTGTTTAAGACATTCCAATACACCTTGCCGGTGGTCAGATTGGAGTATTGATGAAGATTTTCATCGATAAAGCGTTCATAGTGGCCAAGGTCGAGGTCCGCTTCCAGACCATCATCCGTGACAAAGACTTCACCATGCTGGTAAGGGGACATGGTGCCTGGATCGACGTTAATATAAGGATCCAGTTTCTGGGCTGTCACTTTATAGCCTCTTGCTTTGAGCAGCCGGCCGATCGAGGCAGCTGTGATTCCTTTTCCAAGTCCGGAGACTACACCTCCGGTTACAAAAATGTATTTCATGAATTTACCCCTTTGTCAAATTGACGACGTGATTTTAACGAGTTCCTAATGAGTCGTCAAAATGATACAGCACACTTTTTCCGATCGATTTGAAAATGCCAGAAAACCTTGAAAAACATGGGATTTCTTGGGAATGGAACCTCTTTTGGAGGGCTTGGCAAGAACTGGCAATCCGATTCTAGTCATCCAAAGGCAAAACACGGCAGGTTGCGGTTTGTGAGCCCGTCTAGGCCAAGCCAAAAAGAAAGGAAAGCAGACTGGCCGAAGAAGCAGCCAGAAGCAGACGGTTGATTTTTGAAAATAACGAACGATTTCAAGTCCAGCAGCACCTGGAATCCTCAATTCGCTTTCAATGTTGGAAAGACTTTTGAAAAGCTGGCGTACAATTGAATCCAGATTGTCCAACCCGGCAGAGTCTCCCCTATAATAAAGTCAAAATGTGGTGGAAATACAATCAAAACGAAATCAGGAAGGAAGGTTGGGATGAGCCGAACAGCGAACTGTTTAAGAATGCTGGTGCTTTTGCGCAGCCACAATCACCTCAATGTTACCCAGCTGGCAGCAGCTTTAGAGTGCAATCCGCGAAACATCAGAGAATATCGAAAAGAATTAGAAGAAGCAGGGTATGTGATCCATGTTCAACGGGGAATCAACGGCGGTTATGAACTGGATAAAAAAACCCTGTTTCCGACTTTGGATTTGACCAGCGAGCAGATGGAAGCACTCAAAAAAGCGCGCGATTTTATGGAGTCGCAGCCAAGCTTGCCTTTTATCCGGGATGCTTTGCATGCGATGGATACCGTCCTGGCCCAGACCAAGAATCCAAAGTGGGAAGCGCCGATTTATTTTATCGGGGAAAACGGGCAGCGTTTGTCCCAAAAGGGAACCATTTTGCTCAATACAATCCGGGAAGCAGTGAACCAAAGCGAGACGCTCGAGATGACTTATCTTTCCAGGGCCAATACGAAACCGCTGACACGCAAAGTCGATCCCTACGCATTGATCTGCATGGAGGGGCGGTGGTATTTCTGCGGGTTTGACCATCTCCACCAGGAATACCGCAATTACCGGATCAGCGAACAGCGAATTGTCTCGATCTATCCCACCCTCCAATCCTTCGATCCCAATCCAAACTTCAAGCTGAGCGATCATATCGGCCAGAACACTCTGGTGCCAAGCCAGGTTGAAGAATTCAGGATCGAGGTTCGAAAAAACGAGAAGCGCTTTTTTGAAGAAATCGACTGGGGCGACCATCTTGTCGAATGCAAAGAACAAGAGCATGGAGACTGGTGTGTCTTCAGGTTTGAATCGGATAATCCTGACCAGGTTATGCGATTATTGTATTCAATGAAAGCCAACGTCCGGCTGCTTGCACCGCAAAACCGGGTTGAGCAATATGTGAAGGGAATGAAAGACATCCTTGCCAACTACCAATAAAAAAACGATTCATGCCAATGAACTGGCTAGCGCGATCCAGTGCCCGCGCAAGGCTTTGTTAGCCAGAACACAGATGATGCCGCCGATTTTGCGGCCGGATCATCACGAATACCAAAGGATGCTGGAAAAGCTGCTTGAAAAGTCTGGTCTTCAACAAGGCCGGGTCAATGATCCAACCTCAAGGTCCTTGGAAATCTTAAAGCAGGATGGCAAGGGGAGGGATCTGCGCTTTGAAGCCAAAGGGCTGCGCACAACGATTCCCGTCATGGTCAAAAAAGAAGATGGAACGTATAAAGCCATGTATCCGATCTGTTCGACCGCACCCAAAGAAAACCTGCTGGCTTCCTTGTTTATCGATACCTGCATCGTGGAGCTTTGCGGCTTGCAGATCAGCGAGCATGAATTCTTATATCTCGATAAAACCTATATCCGCCAAAAAGAAGCCAAACCGGAAGACTTCTTTGCTTTCCAGAACCATGTCAAGAAGATGCATGGCGGCTACTACCGCCAAAGCGTCGATGAGCAGATTGCAGCGATGCGCCAGCTGATTACTCCCGATGAACTGGCGGATCTGGCGTGGAAAGTGTTTCGAACGCCCGTTCAAAGGCAGCGTGCGCGGCATGTCAAGCTGTGCACTTCCCCTTCGAAATGCCCGTTCTATAACGAATGCTGGGGCGTGGACGATCTGCCTGACAACGCCGCCCCCTTGCTTTCCAGCTCTTCGAGCCGCAATGAATTTGAAGAGCAGGGAATCTATACGCTCGACCAGATCAAAGCCGGCCAGATCGAAGGGACCGGACTGCAGTATGCCCAGATCCAGGCCGCCAAAAATCCGGATGGCTTGTTTATGGACCGGCCGGCTTTGCAGGAATGGATGGATGAACTGGTCTATCCGATTACCTATCTGGATTTTGAATGGGATACCTTTGCGCTTGCCCCGTATCCGGGCATGAAGGCGTTTGGCGTGCTTTGCTTTCAATATTCGATGCATATCGAGCACGACGACGGGCGGCTGGAACATTCTGTCTACTTTTCGACGGGCGACTGCCGCGAAGATTTTATCTTGCATTTGTTAGAAGAGATTCCTGCATCCGGCAGTATCATGGTCTTTAATATGGAAGGTGCAGAAAAACTGCGGCTGATGCAGCTGGCTGAGCAGTTTCCTGCCTATCGCCAGCCGCTTGAAGCGTTATGCGCGCGGATGGTGGATTTATCTGTTCCGTTTGAAACGGGATCTTACTATGATCTTCGCCAGCGCGGCAAAAGCTCCTTGAAAACCTTGCTGCCTTTATTTTCCAAGCATGACGGGTATAAGCTGCTTGATGTCCAAAATGGAATGGATGCAGTCTTTGCCTATCGCAAAGCCTCAAGCTCAAAGGATCCAAAGGAAAAAGAACAAATTGCCCAAGAGATCTGCGATTACTGCTCGATGGACACCTACGCGGAACGCGAACTCTTTTTGGGCTTGAAAAAGAAACTGGAGGGATAGTATGCCAAATCTTGTTACGCATGCCTTGTTTACCGAAGATGTCCTGCAAAAACTGCATAACCCGATGCTCAACAGCCATCGCAAAATTATGATTACCGGCGGCCAGGGACCGGATTACTTGTTTTTTCATAACGCCATGTTTTCCAAGTTTGTCAAGCCCTCCCCAATTCGCAAATATGGAACCTTGTTCCACAGTGAAAACATCAATGCGTTTTATGCCAGCGCCCTGCACTCAATCCGCCAGCAGAAAAACCGCAAAATCCGCGACGATATGATTGCTTACGTCTGCGGCCATTTGTGCCACTGGGCTTTGGATTCAACGGCCCATCCTTTGATTTACTATCGCACCGGCAACTGCAAAGGCCGCTCTTCCTGGGCCCATCACCGCTATGAGTCTTTGCTGGATGCCGCCATGCTTCAATATAAGAAACAGAAAACCATGGCCGATTACAATCCGGCCAATGAATGCTTGAGCACGGATAAAAATACAGCCCGTGCGATTGCCCGAACGTACGTCCCGGCCATCCAGGCGATTTATAAAGAAGAAGTGGGCGCCCATCACTTTGCAGACGCGTTAAAAGACTGGAAAACGATGCAGACTTATCTTTATGATCCCAAAAACCGCAAGAAAAAGATCGTGGTTCCTTTAGAGAAGGTGCTTGGCATTGAATATCTGACTTCCGGCTGTTCAATTCCCAACAAGGCAGAAGACAATGTCGATATCGCCAACCTGCTCCATACCCAGTGGCTCAATCCGGTTACCGGCGAAGCTTCAGTCGAATCCTTCTTTGATCTCTACCAAAAAGCTGAAGAGAAAGCCGTAAAAGCCATTACTTTGTTTCTGGATGCTTTGCGGGATCCAGACCGCGAACAGGCCTTCCTTGATTTTTTAGCCGACCGCAACTATGAGTCCAATCAGCCAGGCACCCCTGAGATGGTCTATTTTGATCCGATTGACCTTTCAATCTAGCTGGCTGGCGGATCTGGGTCCAGGACCTTTCTACCTTCGCTTTGCACCCGCCATCTGGCGGGTTTTTTGCTGGAAGATTAGGCTGGATGGTGAAGACAAGCCCTCTGGCTGTTATGCTTTTTTAAAAGGTTGTTTAATGAAAGCAATAGAGAGCTGAACATCAAGCGCTCAGGGATCAAACAGGATTCAAACGCCAACGACTTGAAGCCCAAAAAGCTTGCTATTCATCATCGATGTCCAAAAGGGTTGATGACGCGAAAGAAAATAAAACCGTTCAACAGACAACAGAGCCCTCAAGCCCTTTGCAGCCCGCATGGTTTGAAGCACTTTACGATAAGAAGAAATGGGGGAAAGCTGCATGTTTTTAAAAGGAAAGCCTTACATTACCGGGGCAAGTTTATCGCCAGCCATGAGCCAGCGTGAAATGAATCACCGCCTTTTATCGCGGCAAATGGCAAGCGAAGGGATTGTTCTTCTGGAAAACCACCACAACACGCTGCCAATCAAGCCCGGCAAAGTTGCCTTATATGGATCGGGAGCCTCTTGCACCATCAAAGGCGGCACCGGATCGGGGGAAGTCAATGAACGCTATGCTGTCTCGATTATGCAGGGACTGGAAAATGCCGGCTTTGAAATCACGACAAAACGCTGGATTGACGAATTCGAGCATGAATATGCCCTCAGCAGAGCTCAATATGCCCTGCTGAAGGCCAAAACCAATGTACTCAATCCAACGGCGATTATTGATATCATGAAAGATCCGCCCATGCTTCCCTATGGAAGAGTGATCACCCAGCAGGATATCGAGGAAAGCCAGACCGATACGGCAATTTATATTGTCGCCAGGCAGGCAGGCGAGGGAACGGATAAAAAGCTTGACAATGAGGAATTTCACCTGACCTGGATTGAAAAGGAAAACCTGAAGATTTTAGCCCAGAACTATGCCCGCCCGATTTTGGTCATCAATTCCGGCGCGCAGATGGACCTGGGGGAATACGAAGAATTTGAAGCGGGCGCCCTGCTTTATTTCTGCCAGCAGGGGGAAGAGGGCGGCAATGCGCTGGCCGATCTTTTAACGGGTAAAGTGACACCCAGCGGCAAGCTGACCAGCACATGGCTCAATCAATATGAAGATTTGCCTTTTGGGGAAGAATACAGCTATCTCAATGGCGATACCAAGCACGCCTGCTATAAAGAAGGCATCTTTGTCGGCTACCGCTATTTCGATACCTTCGACAAGCCCTGCCGCTACCCCTTTGGGTATGGCCAAAGCTATACAACGTTTGCAATTGAACCAACAAACATTCAAATCGTCGGCGATGCCGTGCAGGTTGTGGTTAAAGTCACCAATACAGGCGGCTATCCCGGCAAAGAAGTCGTTCAGCTCTATGCTTCCTGCCCGCAGGGGACGCTGGACAAGGAATACCAGCGGCTGGTGGATTTTGAAAAGACGCATGTTTTAAAGCCCGGCCATTTTCAAAGCCTGGTGTTGACCTTTCCCATTGAGGCCCTGACATCCTACCATACAAAAAAAGCCGCCTGGATTCTGGAAAAAGGCATGTACTTGCTGCGGATTGGAAATTCCAGCGTCCATACAAGGGTGTGTGCCCTTTTAGAGAATGAAAAGCTGCAGACTTTGGTGAATGGCAAAAATCTTTGCGGGTCCAGACACCAAGTGACCGAACTGTTTGCTCCCAAAGAAACCATTCAGGCCAAACTTGACACGCAGGCTGACCAAGCCAGAAAAGAGGGCGTGGTGCAGCTTGCCATGCCCAAGCTTTTAGAGCGGGGAATCGTCTATTGCGATCCCAAGTGGGATTTCGATGGGAAGACCATGGAAATTCTCCATTCTTTAACACCGCGCGAAATGATTGAACTCGTGGTCGGCGCCGGATACGAAACCTCGCTTCAGGCCAAATATATCGCCGCATTTGCCAGCGTCGGCAAATCGACGGATCAGCTTTGGAAAAAAGGGATTCCCGGGGTGAATTTTTCCGATGGACCGGCGGGGCTTCGCATTGCCAAAGCAGCAGCGGTCCGCAAAAGCGGGCTGCTTCGCACCAGTGAATTTACGATGAGCTTTATGGAATTCCTGCCAAGACCCATTAAATCCTTCATGCTGGTCAATCCCAAAAAAGATGTCGTGCTCTACCAGCATGTCACGGCTTTTCCAGTCGAAACAGCCATGGCCCAAAGCTGGAACCAAAAACTCTGTAAGGCGGTCGGCCAGGCGATGGGTGAAGAGATGAACGAATATCTGGTGACCTATTGGCTGGCCCCGGCGCTGAACATTCAAAAAAATCCGCTTGGCGGGCGCAACTTTGAATACTACTCCGAAGATCCGATTGTTTCCGGCAAGATTGCTGCCGCCGTCGTCCAAGGCGTACAGACCCTGCCGGGCACGTATGCGGTCATCAAGCATTTTGCAGCCAACAACCAGGAAAGTGACCGGACCCAGTCGGACAGCATTGTCGATGAAAGAGCACTTCGTGAAATCTATTTAAAAGGTTTTGCGTATTGCATCCAGGCTTCCAAACCTGCTGCTTTAATGTCCAGCTACAACAAGCTCAATGGGATCTATACGGCCGATGACAAAGCTTTATTAACGGGTATTCTGCGCAATGAATGGGGATTTGAAGGTCTTGTCATGACAGACTGGTATGCGACAGCCAAAGGGCTGGCTTCCAACGTCAAATGCATCAATGCGGGCAATGATCTGATCATGCCCGGAACCGGTCGAGCCAAAAAGCAGTTAGCCAAAGCCCTTCAAGACCATACTCTTTCCTATGAAGCCCTGCGGTTGAGTGCGGCCAGAGTCATTGATGAATTCATTCACTCCAATGTCGCCCTGCGCTTTTTAGGACCTGACAAGGATAAGGATCACGATTTAATCATTGGCAATGAATAAAGCTAGACAACCCGCTTGAACAAACGGTCTGCAGGCCTGACCTCTGTGGACCGCTTTTTGTATGAAAAAAGAACGAAAGGAAAGAACGAACAAAGAATCCATTTTGCTTTCCAGAAAATTTGTTTTGAATTCCTGTTAAGAAGGACGATCCAGTTTTCAGATCCAAAAACCGGTTTGATTCAGAAAATAAAAATCACAAAAACAACCATAATGAAGAAATTCCATACTCTTTTTCATGCGAATTCTTCACCAAATGTCCGTGATCGTTCAAAACGCGGCACTCCAAAGAAAATAAATTGCCCGAATTTTCGAAAGAAAGCCGGAAATTTCGGCCCAATTCGGCCAGGAATAACTCAAAAGCGGTTGTTCTTTGGATGAGGGCTGTTTTTACAGGTCCAATCTTGGCTATAATAGGGCCACGAAAGAATTGAGACAGGAAAAGAGGGAAATTATGTTTAAAATACTTCGCAAAGAAGTTCTCAATCCAACTGTAATTTCAATTACAGTCGATGCCCCAAATGCAGCCCGCAGGGCCCAAGCAGGACAGTTTATTATTTTACGCGTCGATGAAGACGGCGAGCGCGTACCCTTTACCATTGCCGATGCGGATCCCGAAAAAGGAACTGTAACCATTATTTATCAGGTCGTTGGTGCGACTACCCGCAAATTGATGGAACTTGAAGAAGGCGACCAGTTGGCTGACTTTGCCGGCCCGCTTGGCAAGCCATCGGAAATTGATGGGGAAAATGTCGTGGTCATCGGCGGCGGCGTGGGGTGTGCGATTGCACTGCCCACCGCGAAAGCCTTCCATGAAGCAGGCAAGCACGTTGATACCATTGTCGGTTTTCGAAACAAAGATCTTGTCATTTTAGAAGACAAATTCCGCAATGTTTCCGACCACTACTATTTAATGAGCGATGATGGCAGTGTGGGTGAAAAAGGTCTGGTCACGGCCAAATTGGAAGAACTGATCAAAAGCGGCCAGAAAATCGACAAAGTCATCGCAATTGGACCGCTGATCATGATGAAATTCGTCTGCCAGCTTACCAAGCAGTATGACATTCCAACGATTGTTTCCATGAACCCGATCATGATTGACGGGACCGGCATGTGCGGTGGCTGCCGTTTGATGGTGGATGGCAAAATGCAGTTTGCGTGCGTCGATGGTCCTGATTTTGATGGCCACAAAGTGGATTTCGATGCAGCCATGAGCCGCAACCGCCAGTACTTTGAAAAAGAACGCCATGATTATGAAGAAACATGCAATTTATTGAACCAGAAGGAGGCTGCGTAGGATGCCAAATATGAGAATGGACAAAAATCCGATGCCTGCCCAGGCCCCGGAAGTCCGCATTACCAACGTTGAAGAAGTAACCCTTGGCTATACCCCGGAAATGGCGATTGACGAAGCCAAACGCTGCCTTGGCTGCAAACATAAACCTTGCATGAACGGCTGCCCCGTTAACATCCATATTCCAGATTTCGTTGCCCGCGTGGCCGAAGGCGATTTTGAAGGTGCGTATGAAATCATTTCCTTAACAAGCTCGCTGCCTGCGATCTGCGGCCGCGTATGTCCGCAGGAAACACAGTGTGAAGAAAGATGCGTGCGTGGCATCAAAGGCGAACCCGTGGCGATCGGTCGCCTGGAGCGTTTTGTGGCTGACTACATGCGCGAAAAAGGAGCGGCAGCTGGAATTGCGCCTGAACGCAATGGCCATAAGGTTGCCGTTGTTGGAGCAGGTCCCGCTGGCTTAACGGCAGCTGGCGACTTAGCCAAGCTTGGCTATGAGGTTACTGTCTTTGAAGCTTTGCATACCCCTGGAGGCGTATTGATGTATGGAATTCCTGAATTCCGTCTGCCCAAAGCGATTGTGCAGCATGAAATCCAGAAACTGCGTGATTTAGGCGTAGAAATCGTCACAGACTATGTTGTCGGCCGTTCCGGTACGATTGATGAACTGGTTGAAGATGGCTATGAAGCGATCTTTGTGGGCAGTGGTGCTGGTCTGCCAAACTTCATGAACATGCCTGGCGAAGGATTAAAAGGCGTCTATTCGGCCAACGAATTCTTAACCCGCTTTAACTTGATGAAAGCCTATAAAGAAGATGCCGCTACCCCTATTCAGCATCCAACCAAAACCGTCGTTGTCGGCGGCGGCAATGTCGCGATGGATGCAGCGCGCTGCGCAAGACGTCTGGGCTCGGAAGTGCATATCGTGTACCGCCGGTCTTTAGAAGAACTGCCGGCTCGTAAAGAAGAAGTGGAACATGCCATGGAAGAGGGCATCATCTTCGATCTGCTTAACAATCCAGTCAAAGTCCATGCCGATGAAAACGGCAGTGTCAAAGCCGTGGAATGCATTCAGATGGAACTTGGCGAGCCTGATGAAAGCGGCAGACGCCGTCCCATTGCCAAGGAAGGCTCCAACTTCATGATGGATGCGGACTGCATGATCATGGCCATTGGAACCTCTCCAAACCCCTTGATCCGCCAGACTACCGAAGGGCTGGAAACCAACCGCAAAGGCTGCCTGCTCGTCAATGATGATGAAATGACAACCCGGGATGGCGTCTTTGCCGGCGGCGATGCCGTAACAGGAGCCGCAACTGTTATTTCGGCGATGGGTGCTGGCAAAAAGGCTGCGGCAGCCATGGATCAATATATCCAGAAAAAAGTTAAAGCAGCTTAATGGCTGCTTGTCCAAACCTTGCAGAGACATATTTGGGTGGATACAAAATTGCCCGGATTCAATGCCCGGTTTGCTGAAAACTTGATTGAATTTCGGATGAGTCGTTGATTCAAGCGGCTCATCCGTTTTTTTTTTTTTTTGGGTCTCTGAAAAAATTGGTGGGATTGGGTTGGTGGCTGAATTTGATATGTCAAAAAAGAAATATGGAAAACAAAAAAGATCTCCCGTAGGATGGAAGAGTCTTACCAGAGACGAACAATCCATAC
>JADGIS010000040.1 GCA_015233825.1 Erysipelotrichaceae bacterium RD49 | reverse complement strand
CTATTCGTCGGCAGCGTCAGATGTGTATAAGAGACAGCTTATATTCCTTATCCACTTATAAATACTAATAGGTTAAAGTACATTCAAATGTTTCCAGAAATTGGAACAGATTGGCATTTATATTCATGAATCCTAAGAAAAATCATGATTTTATCATAATTCGACTTTTTTTCGAATGTAAATCGATTTTTTCATCACGATTATGCCTTTTTTCTCACGATTAAGGCATTTTTCGAATGAAAAGACTCTTTTTATAGCGAGATTGCCTACGATTCTTTGCCAGATTCTAGAATGTTCTGATAAAAAGAAGCGTTTCTTTATCCGATCTCGTATAATTTCAGCGCGTTTAGGCTTGATTTGAGTCCAATTCTTGGGAATCGTTAGAAAAATCATGATTTTCTCACGATTCGGCTTTTTTTCGAACGTAAATCGATTATTTCTCATGATTTTTCTTTGGTGCAGTGATTTATCGTAAATCCGATTTTGTTCTCAAGAGTCGATCGCTGCTGACAAATCGATTTCGCCCCACTCTTAGAAAGATTTTGAAATCAACCCGTCGCCAGCTTCAGATCTGTATTCATCAAAAAAAGCCAGATTTGCTGAACCCTAACCGCAAATCTGGCACTTTTTCATTTTGAATATTTCCTCTATATCAAACTCGTCAAACTCAATTACCAGAGCTCAATTTCGTTATCAGGCAAGCCATAGGTTGTTGCTCTGCCCGCGCCTGTGACATTGATTTGCTTTTCCTCCTGGAGTTCATTGAGGATCCTGCGCAAACGATATTCACTCAGACCCGTTTTCTCTTGAAGCCATACGTAGGAAAATCTTGCCGGAGCCTTTGCTTGAAGCAAGTTCAAAACCATCTTTTTATTGTCTTCCCGGATTTGACTGGCAAGCCGGAAATCAGAATTTTGGTTTTGGTTAGTGATTTCCACTGCTTCTTCGTTTTGTTTTTTCTCTGGAAACAGAACTTGGTTTTTGCTCATCTGCATTCTCCTTTGGATAGAATTATTTTCACAGCTTAAGGTCTATATGGCTATGGCTCATCATGATTCATACAGGTTCTTTCTTGAATTAAAGCTCTTTCAAGGAAATACTGAGCAGGTTCCTATGGTTATTCTGTTTTACGCGAACGCCTATTCCTTCTTTATAGCTTACTTCCTTTACCGCTTACTTCAGCTGCTTTCTGGCCAAGTCGGTTTCGCGGCATGAATTTGAATATGGAAAGATCGTAAACAAAAAAGTCTTCATCACAAGATATTTGGTCTTGAGATGAAGACTATGATTGGTTTGGATTGTTTTTTCTTGGCCTTTGGTTGATCAAAAGCTATTTATCTGATTGAAGAAAAATCCGGATGTTGATGTTACAGACTACTCTTTCGCTTCGGCTGCGGCTTTAGCTTCTTCGGCACAAACGCGGTGGACAAATTCGCCTTTGACTGCGTCGTTTAAAGCAGTGGAGAGGGATTCGTTCATTTCAACGGCTTCGATAGCAGCTGCTGCAAGCGGAGCAACAGAAAGAACGGTCATTTCTTTGTAGAGTTTGGCGTTTTCTTTCTGGTCGATGGTGTTGGTGACGATAAACTCGGTGAGCTTGGAGTTTTTCAAGCGGTCGATTGCAGGGCCGGAAAGAACGCCATGGGCGCAGGCCGCGATGACTTCTTTGGCTCCTTTTTCATAGAGCATGTTGATACCGGAAGTTAAAGTACCAGCGGTGTCAACCATGTCATCGATGACAACAGCGACTTTGCCATCGACTTCACCAAGTAAGTTCATGGCAACGGCTACGTTTGGTTTTGGACGGCGTTTATCGATGATGGCAACTGGTGCGCCTAAACGGTCAGCCAGTCTTCTGGCGCGGACGGTTCCACCGTGGTCTGGGGAAACGACAACGACTTCTTCCAGGTTGAGGCCTGGTTTGTTTTTAAGGTATTCGCTGATTAAGGTCAGGGTATTGATATCATCAGCTGGAATATCAAAGTAGCCCTGGATCTGGGCCGCATGCAAGTCCATGGTGATGACGCGGTTGCATCCAGCGCGCTCTAGCATCGTCGCAACGAGCTTGGATGAAATCGGCTGTCTTGGTTTGGCTTTGCGATCCTGGCGGGCATAGCCAAAGTATGGAATAACGCAGTTGATGGAACGAGCTGAAGCGCGTTTGCAGGCATCGATTCCGATCAAGAGTTCCATCAGGTTGTCATTGACAGGACGATTGGTGGATTGAACAAAGAACACGTCCTTTCCACGAACAGATTCGCCAAGCTCGACGAGAATCTCGCCATCCGCAAAGTGATGGACTGTCGACTGGCCTAGTGGAATTCCTAAAATATCGCAGATTTCCTGGGCAAGATCCTTACTTGCGCTTAAGGCAAAAACAACAGTAGACTCTTTCAGTTCTTCAGTTTTTTTCATTGCTTACCGTCCTATCCTTCCTTGAATGTATTGACGACTTGGTTGATGACTGATGAATGCTCAGGGATTTGGGCATCGTCAAGGATGCTTGCCTGAATCTTGGAGTGATCACCAATTTGGGAGTTGTTCACCCAGGTCTGCGGCAGGATCTCAACATAGTCTCCAATCGTCGTATTTCCGAGAATATGGGTGTCCGGCCAGATGATGACATCGTGGCCGAATTTGACATCTTTGCCAATCACGGTCCGGGCAGGATCGACAATCTGGACGCCATTTTCTAACCAATGGCGGTTGGTGTTGTCTTTCATCCAGGTATACACATCCGCCAGTTCACTGACGGTGTTGATACCGGCCATTTCATCCGGATCAGCCGCAATGGCCTGAACGCTTTTGCCTTTATCGGCAAGGATTTTCACCAGATCGGTGAGATAGTATTCATGCTGGGCATTGTTGGTTGTCAGTTTGTCGAGCGAATCAAACAAATCCCGGTTATTAAAGCAATAAACGCCGGCATTAATCTCCCGGATCTGCTTCTGGCTTTCATTGCAGTCTTTCGCTTCAACAATCGCTTTTACCGCTCCGTTTTCATCCCGGACAACGCGTCCATAGTGGGCGCCATCTTCTAAAATTGCGCTGAGCAAAACCAGCGAATGGTTTTGGGCTTCCTGGTACAGCCGCTCTAAGGTTTCGGCTTTCAGGCAGGGAACATCTCCATTCATCACCAGGGTTAAGCCTGGTTCATCTTTTAAAACGGTGCACTGCATCACGGCATGCCCCGTTCCCAACTGTTCTTTTTGCATCGCAAATTCAGCTTCAGGGAAGGCCTGCTTTAAAGAATCAGCTTGGTAGCCGGCTACGATCACGATACGATCTGCACCGGCTTTCTTTAAAGCATCCATCGGATAGGCTAAAATCGGGCGATCAATCAACATATGCATCACTTTGTTCTTTTCCGATTTCATTCGGGTTCCTTTGCCTGCGGCAAGGATAATGGCATTTTTCTGCATAAGTGAACCACCTTCCGCGAGTATTTTAACATATGGCCTACCAAGATCATCCAATGGCCTTGAACATCCGGTTTCAGAAAGCCGGTGTTTGCTTTCAAATGGTGTCAAAGACGATTTCTATTGATTCTGTGATCGTTTTTATTGGCTGATTTGAACATTTTCTGATCAACACAGACAGGTCCAAATTTCAACTTTTCAAACGCCAATGTTCGGTTTTCGACTGATTTATGGGCTTTTTTCATAGCTTTCGTTCTGTTTTTCTGAATCTTGGGGACGCTTTCATCGCTTTAAAATGGGCCTGTTTAAAATCCTTCAATTCCGGATCGAACAATGAAGCCTGCTTCAGGTCTTTGGTTTTGTCTGGCAATTCAAGACAATTGCGTGGTTCTCTTTAGCTCAAAAGGCAGCCAGGTCCACATGTAATTGTGGATTTGGCTGCCTTTTGAATTCTGGTGGCTTTTCGATTCAAGACTGGCTTTTGGCGGCCATCTTGAAGAGTCTGAACGCCTTCAATCTGGTGGCTCCTTGTTTTCTTGAATTACTGGATGGAATCCAGTTCTGCCTGGAGCTCGGATTTTTCGTTATTTTTCTCGACGATTTTTTGCTGGTAAGGATCGGCATCATGAATCATGTTCTGCCACGTGGCATAGGCAGCATCTGCCTGCGCTTTTAAATCCGGCAGTTTGGCTTGGGCATCGCTCAAGCGCGATTGGGCATTGGCCAAGCTGTTTTCCAGATCTGTTTTCGCCTGCTCGTTTTGACGCTGCTGGGTTTGGAGCTGGAAGATCTGGGACTGGAGTTCTTCGCGGGTAACCGAGGGCAGGGATGGCTGCTGGCTGGAGCCATGATGATCGTCGTCATCACTGTCATCATTTTTGCCGCTGCCGCTTAAAATCAAGTCTTCCAGCTGGTTTTGCAAGGACAAGATCTGGTCCTGCAGGCTGCTGTCAGAAGGCAGGCTTTGAAGCTGGAGGTTATAGCTGTCCACTTCATTTTGAATGGATGCGGCATCATTTTGGGCAGCGGTATAGGCATTGTTTTTCGTGTTGTAATCCGCTTCCGCCTGGTTGATCTTGCTGGTGACGGCGTTCATCTCATTGGTCAGGTTGGCGATATCATTGTCGATCGCGGCAATCTGGTCTTTAAGCTTGGCTTTCTTTTCCGCGTTGGCCACATTTTCATTGCTTGCATCCGGCTTTTCGGTATCCGCAGCGGCTACAAGCAGTTCATCAAAGGTTTTGCCTGTTAAAGCAATCAGCGTATCATTGATTTTTTTCTTGTTTTCATCGCCTAATTTTTCATAGACGGTTCTAAAATCCAAGATCTTCTTGCGCTGGTTTTCATCATAAGAGCCATAATTGCTGACCCAGTCAAACAGCTTCTGGAACTGTTCATTGTTTTGAACGCCGCTGACTTTGGAATCAATGATGTTCTTGATTGTCATCCCGCCAACACCGACCAATACAATGGCCAGGACTACGCCGCAGATCACGGCATAGGTTTTCCACGGACTGCGCTTGTTACGGCGGCGCCGCTCATAGGAGCGTTCGCGTTTATAGCTTGGTTCCTTGCGGATCAGGCTTTCATCATACTCATCGGTATCGTCTTCGTTTTTCAAATATTCGCGGTGCAATAACGGTTCATCCTGCTCGCTGAACTTGCGGATTTCATCCTGGTTCATCCGCACCGTGCCGCCGCCGGCACCGTTTGGATTTGGTGCCTTTGCGGAATCAAAGACGCGGGTGGAACCAGCATCATGGCTTGGCATTCGGCGCGTATCCCCGCTTTGCGGCTGGTAACCGCCCAAATCTACCCGGCCGGTCAGATCCGGTACGTCGTATGGGGCATAGGTATGGGTATGGTAAGCCGGATTTTGCGGCTCGCCTTGCAGGTTCTGGGCATGAAACGTCTGGGTCTTGGCAGGATTGGAATTGGCAGCCGGGCCCGTATTGGGATAGCTTCCACCCGGTCCTTGGTAGTTTTGGGCCATCGAAGAAAAATCGTGGATCGGTCGGGTTGCCTCGGCATCACTTCCAAAATCGGCCTGGCCTGGCTGAGGCATTCGAGTCTGGTCGGGCATCGATCCAAAATCAGTCCGCGTATGGTCCACCGTATTCAGGTTGTCATGCATCATGCGGGTCTGTTCCAATTCCTCTGGGCTGGAGACAGGATTCGGGTTGCCATTCATCACGCGGGTTTGTTCGAGATTGTCAGGCTGAACCGGCATCCCAACACGAGTTTGATCTACTCTGGTCTGCTCAATATTGTCCTGGTTTATTCCCGGATTGATCGGATTCTGAATCCGCGTATGATCGACGCGGGTCTGTTCGATATCGGAAGCATTGTTTTGGAGAAAATCGGGAATATCCGCTTCTGGATTGGGAGAAGCATGGGAAGGTTCATTGGAACGAACTGGAGACTGTCCATTCTGCCTGGCGTTTTGTGCCTGGCGTGAGTAAGTCTGCTGAAATTGTTCCGAAGTTTCCCGGGCTCGCTGAATACGGCGCATCCGCTCTTTGTTGCGGGCAAACTCACCAATCTTTTTCTCCATTTCCTGGTCATCCGATAAAGAATCCAGCAGTGAATCTAAAAGATCATTTTCACTTTTACTCATGAACTTCAAGCCCCCTTTGTCGCTATTCTAACAAAAATTTGCCTCGATCGTGTTAGCTGCTCCCGCCTGGTCACTGGACTGGCAAGCAAGTGTTCCTCTCATCCTCCTGGTCACGGCTTTTTCAAGGGATATCGAGTCAACTTTGAAAAAGAGCAAGATTGAATATGGAATAGAGGCAGATTGCGAATTGTATCATAGCGGACTGCCGCTCAGTTGGAAACTATTCGCCCTGAATCTTTCGAAAAATTTCCTCAATTCTTTGACTGCTTTCCAATCCGAACATGGATCCGTTTTGGGACCATTCAACTCTTTCTTGTCTGGCCGATTTCATCGCACTCAAATCGGCAGGCGATGAAATTTGGGCTTTGTATTTTCCCCTCTTTTTATTGCCCACGAAAAAACCGCACCCCTCGTGTTTCAAGGCTGCACTTCTTGATTGGAGAAGAAAGGAAAAGCGGCTCCTTTGCATCCTTCTCTTTTGGCCAGGGCCATCTAAGCTTTGGCTTTGCTGCATGGATTGCAATCCAATCCGGATCCTGCACCAGCATCCAGATTCCTTGGCAAAACGGATCCGCAAACAAATAGTCAATCTGCTCACTCGTTAAGCAGGAAAGGGATACGGCCAAGTATTCGACTTTCTGTTTGGTGCGATGCTCGATTTCAAAGGCGTTTTTCAATGGGATTCCACTAAAAAAGGCTTGAAACACCTGAGCTTGATAGGACATAGCGACCGGCTTGATGGGATAGCGCTTGAGGATTTTTTTCTGGCTGGGAAAGGGATCCAAAAAGATTCGAGCCGGTTCTAAATCCCCATACTGGATGATCCGGCGAAGCAGCCGTTCGGTTTCCTGGTTGTTCTCGTAGAGAACGAAGATCTTTCGAGAAAAGCCCGAGCAAGAAAAAAGGCTCCTGCTTGATCTTTTGCAGACTGGATTCAACTCTGCTTCAGACAAGGCCGAAATAGTCTGGACAGCCTGTCTGTTTCTCTTTGGATTTCCTGGATCAACTTGCCTTGAGGATTCATAGTCTATGGTCAGCTGGATGGGTTTGAGCTTTTTCTGGCATTCCTGGCAAAGCAGTCCCGGGCCCTGTAAGAGTTCAGCCAGGGTCTCACAGCCGCTCAGTTTTTGTGAACACCAGAGACATTGTTCATGTGCTGGATCTGGCGGACGCATTCGTTGAGAGCTTTGGACGGGCTTTGAATGTATGCGGTCCCTTCCCCGAATGGATCCTTGAAGCTGCGTCCCGCCCGGCCGAAAATCTGGATCAGGCTGGCGGTTGTAAAGACCAGATGATCGGCCCGGTAGACGATCACCTGGACGGAGGGAACGGTGATTCCCCGCTCGAGAAGAGTTGTACATATCAGCACCATACTTTTACGCCCATGAAAGCGGGCCATGATTTCATCTTTGTTTGTGGACTTGGAGTGGATGACATCCACTTTAAAAAAGGGTTTCAGCACCCATTTCATCCATCTGGTATCGGCAATGCGCGGGACGAATAACAAGACCTGCTTGTCATTGCGGATATGTTTTTTGCATTTGCGGATGATTTTGAGAACCATTCGCAATTTGGAGCAGGTAATGACTTGCGGAACGCACAACGGCTTTTGATGCGGGCGCTTGAACAGGTTGACCATCTCCATTTCATGGTTTTCAATCGCCCGCAGGGCTTTGGCATCCGGCGTAGCACTTAAAAGCATCTTCTGGCCGATGCAGGATTGGTCGGCGATCGCTTCCAGGACTGGATTGCCCGCATAGGGAAAGGCATCCAGTTCATCAAGAATCAGCAGGTCAAAACAAAAGGGATAGCGGTATAACTGGTGAGTCGTACAGACAATCAGATCCGCATCGGTGATTTTGGTCATCCCTTCACACACTGCAATCACTTTGAGTTCAGGAAAATTTTTGGCAAGGCGCTGGGCAATTTCAATGACGACTTGTCTTCGGCTGATCGCAAAGCAGACTTTCTTACCCCTGGCCAGGTACCAGCAAATGCTTTCCAAAGAAATCTCTGTTTTTCCGGCTCCCGCAGCGGCGTAGACAAGGACGTTTTTCCCACTCTTTAAAGCATTGAGTGCTTGAGCTGAAGCTTCTTTTTGGAAGTCCATCAATTCAAACTCCAGCGTGGGCTTACCTTTCCAGGTCATGTGTTGGAGTTTTGGCTTTTTCGGTAAGGTTCCGGCGGGAAGCTTGCCAAAATCAAGGCATTTGCGGCAGATCCATTGACCATTGGCTTTGAAGAACAAAGCTGGATCTTCGTTATGACATCGTAAACATTTCATACAAACGAATACGCAGCCAATCCAAGGCTGCTCCAGCTTCCAGTCAAACCGGTCAAATCCACCGGCAAATGGTTGGATTCAGCCGCAAAATCCTTGCGGGTTTCTTTCAAGCATAAAAAAAACCGCCAATGCGGCGGAATTTTTCTTCAATCTGATTACTTGTCTTTGCGTCCGTATTTTCTGTTGAACTTTTCAATACGTCCCTGTGCGGCTGCGAAGCGCTGACGTCCAGTGTAGAATGGATGGCAGTTGCTGCAAGTATCTACGCGAAGAGTATCACCTTTCACTGTAGATCCGGATTCAAAAGTATTGCCGCAGGAAGAGCAAACAACAGTAACGGTATGGTAATTAGGATGAATTCCTTTTTTCATGCCAGTTCCTCCTTCCGCCTTAAACCATCGGCTGGTTTAAAGTAAGTGCCTAAGCATTATAGCAACCCGCTTGGTTCGATGCAAGTCAAACTCAAAAAAGCAAGCAGAAATTTCCCAAGATTTCAAAGTGTAACTTTTAACACTATAAGAAACTATCTATATCTTAAATTATTGGATTTCCGTATCCAATCCATCTACTTCCAGTCTTTTCACCTCATAGACGGTCCGACTCTATCCACTTTACTTATCGCCTGATCAAGCAGGTCGATATGGGGGCTTTCAGGATTTTGCGAGGCTTCTTCAAGCAGGCTTCTTCAAGCAGGCTTCTTATTGTAGTCTTTCAACCGGTTTTTTCAATCTTTTCTGCCCTTTATGTATTATGGATCGTATCTTTTCGAATTTGTGAATAGGTTACAAAAATATTTTTAACTTTGTTTTGAATACATTTCTGCTCTTGAAACCAATGCTTTAACCGGTCAATGGCTCTGCTTTTAGAGTGAAGTTTGCGTTTTGAAGCTCATTTCAAACAGACAAGGTAAAATAAGATCAACGACGAAATTTCCAAGCTGAAACCAACTGGTTTCATGACCGGTTTTCCTGCCAGTACCAAGAGCACTATTTCTGGCAGCCAATATCATCGTCCAATACGCCTATGACTACTCATGCATTGAAATTAAATCCTCTATCTCAAACCAATACAGCTCCAGCAGCTATCGACAAAATCGCTGACCTTGCTGCTGATTCAGCCAAATCAAGCAATTCTGAAACTGATCTTGAACAGACCATTCAAAATAATTCAGCTGTTCAGAAGAAACAGGATGCTGCCAAGCCCGATAATCTTCCTGCTTCCTATGCCAATAAGCCAAAAAATACTGGCCAGTTGAGCCAGCTTCAAAAGATCAAAGGCCATCTTTCTACGATTAACCAGCATAAGATGAAAGTCATGGATCTTTGCTTCCGGTGCGGCTTGTATCAGCAAGGATTGAAGCACGATCTTTCCAAGTATTCACCCGTAGAACTGAAAACGGGCTTCAAGTACTACCAGGGATACCGCTCCCCCATCGACGCCCAAAAAGAAGCCACTGGCTATTCCTTTTCGTGGCTGCATCATAAAGGAAGAAATCCCCACCATTGGGAGTATTGGCTGGATAATGGTCCAAACGGCATTCATGCGGTTCCTATGGAATTTAACTATGTCGTAGAGATGTTTTGTGACCGCGTTGCCGCAAGCATGATCTATCTCAAAGATAAATACAAAGACGACTCTGCCCTTCGCTACTACAAAGACCATCAAGATGTCATGATGATCCATCCTCAGACTGAACGCCAGATCTTATATTTACTTGGCTATCTGAAACAATACGGACTGGATGCAACCATCCGTCAAATCCGCAAGCTTTTAAAGATTTACCGCAAAACAGGATCGGTTCCGATTTAGGTTCCGATCCTGTTTTTGTTTGGCTGCTTTTCACCAAAGGTCATCCAATACAGAGTCAATACAATTTCTCTATCCATTATTTCTCGTCTGCAAATTCATCAATTTCTTTTCTGTTAGTGTCTGAGCCAGCTTGCTGCACTGCTTTCAAAACATTTGAATAGCTGACTTTTTTATCGGGAACTCAATCCATTTTTATCCTTCTAAGAGCATACGACCGGTTTTTGCGTATAGACAGACGGAGCGTGATATAGGCCCATCTCTTTTCAGCCGGTTTTTGCAATTCATTTTGATCAATAAATTCAAAGACACAAAATTCTTACTGCAAACCTCAAAAGCAAAGAGACCAGCTTATTCCCCAATAAAGATTGAATCCAAATTGTCGGTTTAGATTTTCGGATCATACAGATTGCTGCTACAAGGCGGTAAACCGATAAGTCAAAGCTTCTCTTTATATTCGTTCCTAGAAAGGTTGCCCTATGCGCAATTCTAAAAGCAAGGATGCTTTGTAAAAGAGAAATCAGCAAGATCATAGCTGATTGTCGGCAGTTGCAGGATTATGGTTGGTCAAACTAACTCATCACAACATTTGTTGTCACTGCAAACAAAACAGGATCGGAGATCTCATTCTATTTGAGATTCCGATCCTGTTTCTGTATTGGCTGAGTTGATGAGCTGGGCTTGAAGCTGGAGTGCATCAGGAAACCAGGTCTGGCTTTTGTTATTCGTTCTTGCATTTTTGCTTGATCGGTCTTGGTCTTTCGACTTCGAATTGGATGCAGTTCCAGGATTTGACCTTTCCGTTTGCTTCTTCTGTTCTGGCTTTCAGATTCCAGCTCTAGTACTCGAATTCTGTCAGGCTGAGCAGTTCCAAAATCCGGGTTAAATCCTCGTCATCTTCATAGTGGATGGTGATGGCGTTAGGCTTGATTTTAACGGGCGTCTGGAAAAATTCTTCCATCTGGCGGTTGGCTTCGCGAATAAAGATATTTTCACTGAACTCTTTTTCCACTTTCTCACGCGCTTCTTTTTCTTTGGCTCCAGTTTCAGCTTTTTTGCGGGCTTCCTGGAGTTCTTTGACTTTCTGTTCGGTGGTCCGCACGCTCCAGCCCTGGTCATAAGCCTGTTTGGCGATCTTCTTGATGGAAGCTTCGTCTTTCAGGGCTAACAAAGCCCGGACATGGCCCATCGACAGTTTCTTGTCGATGACCATCTGGCTGACTTCGTCTGGCAGCTTGAGCAGCCGCATAAGGTTGGCAATGTGCTCACGGGATTTGCCGACACGGGCTGCTAACTGTTCCTGGGTGTAGTGCAGGTTTTTAATCAGCTGGTCATAGGCTCTGGCTTCTTCAATAACATTGAGGTTTTCGCGCTGGATGTTTTCAAGCAAAGAGATCTCCATCATCTGGGCGTCATCAAAATCGACCAGGATAGCGGGAATTTCTGTTTTATGGGCCAGTTTGCTTGCGCGCAGCCTTCTTTCCCCGGCGATCAGTTCGTAGCCATGGATGCTTTTCTTGACCAGGATCGGGGTAAAGACGCCGTGTTCTTCGATTGAAGCAGCCAGTTCCTGCAGGGCTTCTTCAGCGAAAACTTTACGCGGCTGATAGGGGTTAGGCCGGATTTGGTCGACGGGAATCTGCATCTGGGTGCAGCTGACCGAGTCGCTTTCCCCATTTTGGATGTCATCGAGCATGCGGGTGATATCCCCGCCAAAAATCGAAGACAGGCCCTTGCCTAAACGGCTGTTATCATTTGCGCCAGCGGCACTCATACGAATTCATCTTCCTTGAGATGGAGCATCTCCCGTGAGAGCCTGGCATACGCCTGGGCGCCTTTGCATTTGGTGTCATATTCAAAAATTGACACGCCGCGGCTGGGTGCTTCGGAGAGCTTGACGTTGCGCGGAATCGAGTTCTGGTAAACCAGCCGGCCGAAAGTCTGGCGGACTTCTTGCGAAACGTCAACGGAAAGCCTTGTCCGGTAGTCAAACATCGTCATCAAAATGCCTTCAATCGAAAGATGCGGGTTGCTGGTCTTTTGAACCAGTCGGATCGTCAGCAGCAGCTGCGTAACCCCCTCCAGGGCATAGTATTCGCATTGGACAGGAATTAAAACACTGTCCGCTGCCGTCAGGGCATTGGTATTGAGCAAGCCAAGTGAAGGCGGGCAGTCAATTAAAATGAAGTCATACTGGTCGCGCACCTGCTCTAAGGCCTGTTTGAGCAGGCTTTCCTTGCCTTCGCCTAAGCGGTCCATGACCAGGTCTGCACCAGCCAGCGACATATTGCTTGGCAGGACATCGACCGCCGGCGTTTCGCCGCGCACAATGGCCCGTTCAATGGGGTAGTCTTCCAGGATTACGTTATAGACCGTAGGCTGGCCATTGCTTTTGAGCGCGCCAAGCCCCTGGGAGGCGTTGCCTTGCGAATCAAAGTCAACGAGCAGCACTTTATTGCCAAGCCTGGCCAGGGCGCTCGATAAGTTGATAGCGGTTGTGGTCTTGCCCACCCCGCCTTTCTGGTTTGAAATTGCGATGATTTTAGCCATCCGTTTCCTCCAGTGGTTTTTTCTTAATTAAAGAGTAGCTTCGTGGATATTTAGCGGGCGTTGGTGCGGTTTTCTGGAAGGTGATAATGATGCGTTCGCCTTCCGATCCCAGGTTAAATTTCTCAATGTTCACCGCTTTGACGTGAAGTGCTTTCAAGGCTGGGGCGGCATTTTTCAATTCCGCCATTCCGGCTGCGCCTTTAAGCGCAATAAAGAATCCATCCGGTTTTAAAAGCGGAATACAAAGCTCCAGCAAAATCGAAAGTCTTGCCACCGCCCTGGCACTGACCACATCAAACGCATTGCGGTGGTCTTTGACAAAATCTTCAGCCCTGGCATTGACGATGGTTACATTGTCCAAGCCCAGCTTCTTTTTGACTTCTTCTAAAAACCGGCAGCGCTTGGCTAAAGGTTCAATGAGGGTAAACTTCCGGTTTGGCCAGAGAATGGCTAAGGGAATACCGGGAAAGCCGGCTCCGGAGCCAACATCCGCCAAGGATTCAAACTGAGTGTGTAAAAAGGGAACGACGGAGTCGTAAAAATGTTTTTCCCATACCTCTTCTTCTTGCGTAATTGCTGTTAAATTCATCTTCTGGTTCCACTCCTGCAGAAGTAAAAGGTATTGTTCAAACTGTGAAATCTGCTTGTCATCTACGATCAGGCCGTCTTTGGCTAGACTTTCCTTGAATGTGTCTTTATTCATAATAAAGATTATAAGCCATCAGCCAGAAGGACTTGGCTTGTTCCTCTTTCGGATTCTGGATTCAAGGCAACAAGGGGCAGCCAACAACCGCTATTGTCTCGATGATATTTTCATGGCGCACTTTTGTCCATATGATTCTGGCTTGCAACGAATCTAAAGATACTCCAATCATCTTTCCAGGATTCCAAATTGTTCTTTTTTCCCGTATTTTCAAAAAGTCATGGAAATGATGACGCATTGCGCCGGCTAATTTGTTTATAAATTTTGTTTTCTCACAAGTTTAGAGTAATTTCGGCTGGGCTTTAGAAAAAACTTGGCATCGAGATGGTACACTAGTCCCATGAGCAAAAATGTGAAAACGAGACTGAAGCCAAAAATCCGCTATGGATTTTATGGCATGATCATTGGCGCCATTCTGGCGGTTGTGATCTCGGTAGGCGGCTGCTTCGCTCTTGGCGGGCCAACCTCCAAAACCGAGATTTCCGGCACCACGCTTAAAGCCTCGCTCGAGCAGGCGTCTGATCTGATCACCACCAAGTACTACTACTCCGATATCGGCAAGTTCGACAACTCCTATGAAATCAATGGCTGGAGCATCCCATTTACCGGCAAGAATTTCATTCTTTCCTACCAGGGCGAAGCGATGCTTGGCTTTCAGACCGACCGGATGGAAGTCAAAGTCAGCGGCTCAACGATCAACGTCACCTGTCCTGACATCCAGGTGTTATCCAACTCCATCCCGGCAGAAACGGTAGAAGTTTACGACCAGTCCTTCAATATCTTTAACCAGGTCACCATCAACGACTACCTCGCCTTCGAAACGGAACAAAAAGCAAGAGCCGAAGAAAAGATGCAGACCAATGGCACCTTTGACCGTGCTCGTGAAGATGCCAAACATGCCATTACTGAACTGCTCAATATGATTCCGGAAGTCAAATCCGGCTACACGATCAACGTGAACTTCGATGCAGCCCTCAACCCGCAAACCGAATCGACCACGCCGCCAAGTTCTGAAGAAAACTCCGATCCAAGCTCTGGTCAGAATGCAGATTCACAAACCGAATCCGCCAGTGAATCTTCCCAGGAAAGCGGCGATGAGCCTGCTGCACCGCAATCCGATCAAAACTAGCATCCAAAAAAAGTCCTGCCTTTGCAAAAGGCAGGGACCAGGATTCAGGCTGTCCCTTCTGGAATTGTCTTTTCTGAAATCGTCTTTTCTAGATGTAGAATCCTTACCCGAAGCCAAATCCGGCTTCGGGTTTTCTTTTGGCCAATCAACAAGCAAGCCCACTCCATCCACTCTTTACACCCAGGCCCAGATCCAATTCGCCTTCTGTTTGTATCATCCATTTCCTTTTGTTTCTCCAACAAAAAGACAGATCCCCGGGTCGGAAGATCTGTCTGGATTGGAATTTTTAACTTTTGGTTTTCAGGATGGATTCAAGATCGATGAAAAAAGAGCTGATCCGCAAACAGGCTTTCACCGGCCTGCTTTCCAGGATAAAGAAACTATTCTTCGTCTTCTTCCTCTTCGATTTCTTCATCGTCTTCAATTGGAACTTCTTCGGATTCGTCGCCATCATCGCGTACATAATCGTTTTCGTCTTCCACGCTGATGGAATCGGTGTCTACAATTGTATGCGCAGAGGACTGGCGTTTGCGCAAATCCCAGGTATTGCCAGGCAGCGAGGCAAAGCGGCCATCAATAGACAGGTCGCTGTAGAACTGAGCAATGTTGTCATCGGACTGGGAAGGCGTGAAGCCCATCTCTTTCGAGACGATTGTCCACAAATCCAAGAATTTCATGGCTTTCTTTTCTTTGGTCAGAATATCAAAAGCCAGATCAATCATTGATTTTTTCATATATCAGTTACTCCTCATTCATGATCTATATTACATAGATTCAGGCGCATTCACGCCGATCAGGCTTAACGCATCAGCCAGTACAATTCGTACCGCCTTTAACAAACCGATTCTCTGGGCGCTGAGTTCGGGATTGTCTGGATCGTTGACCTTGCAGGCAGAATAGAAGCTGTGGAACTTCGATGCCAGATTCTGGATATAGTGGGAAATTTTATGCACCTGACGGGTCCTGGCTGTTTGTTCAATCACAGAGGGATATTCAGCCAGCGTCTTGAGCAGTTCGATTTCTTTTTCATGAACCAGACCTTCGTAATTTTCAGGTTCTGGATAGTCAGCGTTTCTAAGAATCGAGCAGATTCGGGCATGGGCATATTGCGCGTAGTAAACCGGGTTTTCATTGGTTTGGGAGACAGCCAGCGCGAGATCGAAATCGAGATGGCTGTCTAAGGCTCTTGCTGAGAAGAAGTAGCGGGCCGCATCGACACCAACCAGGTCAACGAGATCGTTGATGGTTGTCGCATTGCCAAGGCGCTTGGACATCTTGACTTCTTCGCCATTCGAGACTAACCGCACCATCTGAATGATATCGACATTCAGTTTATCCGGATCATTGCCAAGGGCAGCCATAGATGCTTTCAAACGTGGAATATATCCATGATGGTCAGCTCCAAAGAAGTCGACAAGCAGATCAAAGCCGCGCTGGTACTTATCGTTATGGTAGGCAATATCTGGAACCAGGTAGGTTAAAGAGCCATCCTGCTTGCGCAGCACCCGGTCTTTATCATCTTTAAAATCAGTGGTTCTAAACCATAATGCCCCATCCTGGGTGTAGGTATAGCCGTTCTGGTCCAGAATGGCTAACGCTTCATCGACCCGGCCGCTGTCGCGCAGGGCTTGTTCGGAGCTCCAGACATCGAAATGGACACGGAAGCGGTCCAGGTCTTCCTTGATTTTATCCAATTCAAAGGCGATGCCCTCTTTTCGAAAGAAGTCGAGCGTTTCGTCGGTTGGTTCTAAATATTGGTTGGGATAGTCCTTGGCTAGCTGTTCCGCTTTTTGTTTGACGTCAGCGCCCATATAGCCATCCTGGCCGATTTCAGCTTCACCGCCATGGGCTTGCACGTAGCGGGCCCATAAGGATTTAGCCAGGTTGGTAATCTGGTTGCCGGCATCGTTGACATAGTATTCGCGGGTAACATCATAGCCGCCTTTTTTCATAATGCGGGCAATGCTGTCGCCCCAGGCGGCGCCGCGGGCATGGCCTAAATGCAGCGAACCGGTCGGGTTTGCCGAAACGTACTCTAAGTCGACCTTGATGCCATTGGGTTCGAGCGTTCCATATTCATTCTGTTTGTCCAGAATTGTCGGGATAATCTTGGAGTACTGGTCCTTTTTCATGACAAAGTTGATAAAGCCCGGACCGGCAATTTGTGCGGACTCGATCGCCTCGGTTGGTAAGTGATCCACCAGGCTTTGCGCAATGAGCGCTGGTTTTTGGTGCAGGGTTCTGGCGAGTTTCATGGCCAGGTTGGTGGAGTATTCTCCCTGCTCTTTGCGTTTGGGGATTTCAATGATAATCTCGTTTGGCTGTAGATCGAGATCAAAAGCTTCTTTCGCCGCTTTCTGCAAAGACTGGCGTAAAGCGTCATCCATCGCTCCCATTCCATTCACCCTTTCTTTTTTCTTTGAGATCAGCTGTCTTGTATACAGTCGGAGGGATTTTATCAGATTTCCGGCCGTTTTTTCAGGTTTTTAAAAGTTCTGCTTTTAAAACCCGAATTCTTGTGTATCTGTCTTTCTATTTTCTTATTTTTCAAAAGTAATGATTCAACCCGATAAAATCAAGCCCCGAAGCCGCTCCTTTTCGATCGAGAAAGGTTTTGTATCCGAAACGATCGTTTGGCCTGAACCTGGCCGGCGTTAAGCGGCTGGATCATTCTTTTCTTTCAAAACAAATTCGAAAAACTGGTCGCCATTGAGCAGGTAAGAGACCTTTAAAACCTCATCTCCGCGTTCAATATTGACGTTTGTGATCGGCAGTTTCAACTCGCCATAAGGGGTTAAAATGCGGGCTTTGCCCACGCCTTTATCCTGCAAAGTCAAAATGCTTTGAAAATCACCATTGTTTTCGATGATGACGCCACGCATCAAAATCTTCCAGACCATATGCGTGCTGCCATCTTTCAAGGTTACAATCCGTGAGCCTTGCTGGAGCTCATCAATTTCTGCTTGACCATCGAACATCACTTCGTGGTTTACCGTATCTTCCAAATAAACTTTATTTAACATAGCGATGAAAGTGTAGCACAAACAGATTTGACTTCCATGAACAAACCCTTGACAAATTTTCAGCTTTGTCCTTAAGCATGGATTTCCACCTTGGATTCGTCCGTTTCCATCCAAAATCAGATAATAAAACCAGCCATCCTCCTTGCTGAGCCGTTGCCGTCCCTTTTTCAAGCGACAAAACCAGACCCAAAAGAATCCCGCTCCTTCCTGCAATCCTCCTATCTTTATTGTACAAAGAGCCCTGTCCTCTCGCTTGATTCGTCCTTTCTTGACTTTGACCGCATCCAGTTTGGTTTCAATCTTTGCTGCCTTTGAAGCCAGGATCTTTCTTTTCTTCTTTTTTCTTTGCTGATCGTTTTTCTTATCGTCTTTTGCCTGGCTGCGCTTTTCTTGTTTTTCCAGATCTTTTTTGCTTTTTGGCCTTACAAACAGCCTGATTTGCAAAGAGGATGGGCCATCGTAAGACCCCAAAATTCATGGTTTTCCCTTTTTTGGCCTCTTTTTCAGCATTTTTCATGGATTTTCTGAAAATCGAAAGTAAGAAGTTGAAAGATCAACCCCCATCCGGTAGCCTAAAGACCATAAGCAAACCGATGCGGCAGAAAAGTAGCCAGATCCATCTGTCTTCAAGCGAGTTCTGGAAGGTGGAAGCAGAACAGACAAATCCTGGTGAATGGCCTGCCAAGGGCAGACTGAACGTGAAAACAAGTAGGAATGACGTCTGGTCAACGTTAAATGACCATCCATGTGATGGCATGGAATGGAGGGGGCAGATCAATCTGTCAAATTGGGTGGTACCGCACAACGACATTGCGCGCTTGTGTCCCAGTAAGAGCAATCTTTGGGACAGAAGCGTTTTTTCTTTCCTGAAGATTGGAAAACAATCCATCAAATCTTTAAGAAAGGACAAATTTTGGCTCACTGAAAAATCCGGTGGGATTTGGGATTCTTGACTGTCGTATTGTATGACGCATCGATGATCTTCAGGAAAAAATATCCATCGTCATGATAGCCAAAAGCCTGTCGCCTTACAGTCTT
>JADGIS010000003.1 GCA_015233825.1 Erysipelotrichaceae bacterium RD49 | reverse complement strand
TATGTACAGCCATATGAACTACCACTGTCTTAACAGGGCATGTCTCTGTTCGGACTGTATAGAGGAGAACAATACTGTTGATTTCCATATCGGATTAAACGGTTTGTCTTTCCAATATAGCGGTTTTTATAGCGGTTTTCATGGTACGAGTTTCTGCTTTTCTTTAGATGCTCGGCCATTCAATGACCGAGTAGTTCACGGGACATTAAAAGAGGAATGGCCATTCCGACCAAGGAAAGCTTGATCCAGTTTGCGACGGCGATCTTTGACACCCAGGAAGACGAAAACCAAAACGATCAATAAGCTGGGAAGCAACGACTTAAGATAAGAAATAAAATTGAGAAAATATCGGCAAGGCAGAAAAGAAAAGTCAGGTTTGAAAATGAGTGGATCTGGAAGTGAGTGAATTTCAAATGAAAACCTGGTATCTCAACAACATCAAATGGACAACCGTGGTTTTGGTTGTCCTGTATCACGTCTGCTATATATTTAACGGAGTTGGCATTCCTGGCGCGATATTAGGGAGCCAAAGCATTCCGATTTTTGATGACCTGGCTTTATTTGTATATCCCTGGTTTATGGTGCTGCTTTATGTTGTAGCAGGCATTGACAGCTGGTATGCCTTGCAAAAGAAAACGACCAAGCAGTTTTTAAAAGCCAGAACGATCAAACTGCTGATTCCATCCACCATTGGCCTGCTGGTATACCAGTGGATTACCGGCTATGTCGGCATGATCGCAGGCGGAGCAGCGGATCTGATTCCGCCAGCGTTAGTCTGGCCGATTGCCGCTCTGTCTGGAACCGGGCCGCTTTGGTTTATCCAGGTTCTGTACGTGTATTCGCTGCTGCTCGTCCTGTTTCGTAAACTGGATCCTAACGAGCGGCTGAGAACACTCTGCGGTAAAGCCAATCTTTGGGTTTTGTTTGGCTTGGTGGTTTTGGTTTATGCCTCCAGCTTTGTCTTCAATCTGCCAGTCTTGACGATGTACCGGTTTGGCATTTACTTTGTTTCTTTCATGATTGGCTACTTATTTTTATCGCATGAAAGACCCCAGGATGAATTGGCAGCGCCAGCCAACCTTTTGATGGTTCTTGCCGTACTTTGTGGTTTTGGCTATGTATGGCTGTACCAGGGACAGGACTTTACAACGAATGCCATCTTGCAAAGCATACCGACCAATCTGTATTTATGGCTGATGGTGCTGGCCATTTTGGGTTTTTTCAAAAAGCATTTCAATACCCAGACGCCATTCAATACGTTTATGAACCAAACAAGTTTTGAGGTTTACGTTTTGCACTATCCAATCCTGGAAACCTTATGTTACGTTAATGTTCAAGTCTTTCACCTGCCGGCATGGCTTCGCTACTTGGCTGGATTCGTACTGGTTTATCCTTTATCCTTGGGGTTATACGAGCTCATAATCCGCATTCCAATTTTACGGCTGCTGGTGCTTGGCTATCAAAGTCCAAGGCCAGCCAGCCCTAGATAGACCTTTACCTCCAGTCGCTGGTCCATTGAAAGACTCGAATGAAAAACGCCCGAATCTCTGTGAAGGTTCTTCCAGCCGTTCGGGCATTTTTTGATGGCTTATTGGTTTGATGACGTATTGAGACTTATTGAATGGGATGGACGCCAATTCCATAGGCTGTTTTCAGCCGCATCAGCAGGGTATACAACGGCTTGTACAACAAGAAAATGACGACAAAATTACCTGCGCCATGAAGCAGATCAAAAAATACGCCATTCTGCCACCAGACAAAGGCTGCACTCCAGCCTTGCAGCACCAGCAGCCAAAGCGCACACAATGCTCCAAAGCAAAAGCCAAAGCCGGCCCCGACCAAAGCCCAGAACAAAGCAGAATGCAGCCAATCAAAAGCTCTGGTGATCGCAAACAGGATCAGCCAGACATATAAATAGGAGAAGGACCACAAGCCAATCCCCCAGACCAGCCACTCACAGGCTATATAGACATAAACCGCTGCTAAAGCCGGCCAGCCAAACACCTGCGCCAACAAAATCACGGACAGCGAAACGGGTTCAATGTTGGGCAGCCCGGCCATCGCCATTTTGGCTACGAAGACAACTGCGCCTAAAATTGAAAACAGACAGAGGCTTTTCAGTCTCTGTCTGGAACGGCCAATGTACAGGTGGCCTTTTTTAGAAAAACCAGGTTGAGAAAAGCGGGGTTTCATCAGTTCGTTGTGTAGACGAAGGAATAGGTGCTGCCGTTTTCAACCGGGGTGGAGCTGACGCCGACCTGGGATTCTTCGCCATTGACGATAAATTTCCACCAGCCGCCATCGACATTGTAATCGGCCTTTTCGCCATCCACTTCGGTTACAAACAATCCATAGTCTCCCTCATCTCCAGCAACAACCCCTTCATTTAACAGGGCTTTGTCGAGATATTCTCTTTGGGTAGTAAAGGTCTTTTGCAGGGTAGAGCCATCTTTGTGGGTGACTTCAAAGACATATTCTTTGACTGCTTCGGCAGGGGCTGCGCTAGCTTGGCTGGAGGCCATTGAGCTTGTTGAGGCTGCAGGAGTATTGGCTGGTTTGTTGTTGAATGCCATGAAGGCTAACCCAATCGCGAGGACCGCAACAATAACCCCCACAATTATCGTCAGCTTTTTCTTTTCAGCGTTGGCTTGCTGCTTTTTCTTGTTTTCTTTGTCCATAAAGAAATTCCTTTCAAATTGAAACCGGATTTGAAATAGCAATCTGGTTTATGATCAGTATACTCTTAGCATATGAAAATGAATGAAACTGATCTTCGGTTAGCGCTTCGTTATGCCGGAGTCAAAGATCCTGACCATTCACCTTTTCAGCTCATGCTGCAGGCGATGGAGTCTGAGCTGGAAGCAGCCATCGCTTCCAAGAGTACGTGGCGGGTCTTTCAAATTGTAAAACAAGCGGACCAAATCCGCTTAGAGCCAGGCGGCTTGATTTTACCGGGCAAAATGGCCAGCACAATGTTAGCGGATTGCGATCAGGTGATTCTGGCAGCCGGGACCTTGGGCCATGGCTTTGACAGGCAGAGCAGCTTGTTTCAAGCCCAAAACGATCCGGCCAAAGCTTTGCTATTTGATGCGGCCGGCTCGGCTTTGATCGAGCGGGTGCTGGATGAGCTGGAGGAAAACCTCCATGCGCTGCCCGAATTTCAAAACTTGTATTTTACGGATCGTTTTTCCTGCGGCTATGGTGATCTGCCGATTGCGTTGCAAAAAGCGATCGGGCAGCTGCTCAATCTGCCGCTTCGCTGCGGAATTACGGTTCTGGATTCGTATATGATGGCGCCAACCAAAAGCATTACCGCCTTGATTGGCGTCTCCCAAAACCCACAGCCCGCCAGGATTCGCGGATGTGGATATTGCTCACTCAACAAGAGCTGCACGTATCGCAAGAAAGGAACAACTTGTCATGGCGAATAATGGATTCAAAAGGAAAACGGCGCCCTTATTTTTAGATGGCGCAATGGGCACGATGATTCAAAGGGCCAATCTGCCCGCTGTGCCGCTGCCCGAGTATTACAACCTTGAACAGCCTGAAGCCATTACGGCTATTCATAAAGCCTACATTGAGGCCGGAGCAGATGTGGTTTATGCCAATACGTTTGGCGCCAGTCCGCATAAATATGAAAACGAAAAATATGCCTATGACCAGATCATTGAAGCGGGAATTGCCAACGCCAAAAAGGCAGCCCAGAAAACGGATGTCAAAGTAGCCTTGGATCTTGGCCCGCTTGGGGTCCTGATGGAACCGATGGGCAGCACGAGCTTTGAAGAGGCGTATGAGGAATTTGCCAGAATGGTCGAAGTTGGCGTCAAAGCGGGAGCAGATCTAATTGTCATCGAAACGATGACCGATCTCTATGAAGCCAAGGCAGCCTTGCGCGCGGCCAAAGAACACAGCAATCTGCCTGTTCTGGTGACGATGACTTTTGAAGCCAATGGACGGACGTTTACCGGAACGCCAGTTGAAGCGGCTGCCTTAACCTTAGAAGCCAATGGAGCGGATGCGATTGGTATCAACTGTTCGCTTGGCCCGGACCAGCTGCTGCCGCTGTTGGAGCGGTTATGCCAGGTGACCAATCTGCCTGTTGCTGCCAAGCCCAATGCCGGACTGCCTGATCCATTTACCGGCCATTACCACCTGCCCGATGACCAGTTTGCCAAGCTGTCCAAGCAGTTTATGGACGCCGGCGTTTCCATTTTAGGCGGCTGCTGCGGCACAACCCCGGCAACCATTCGCGCTCTTCATGAAGCTGTTCAAGCGGATCAAAGAGAAGAAGAAAAGGGCGAAAGGAAAGCTAAATCTGAAAAGTTCGAATCCGAAGCGGCTGCATTGGATTTCGGCTCTTCTTTGAAAAAGCCCAGATTTGATGCGATCAGCTCAAGTTTGCAGGTTCTGGATCTTGATGGGATCCGAGTAGTCGGCGAGCGGATGAATCCGACCGGCAAAAAGCGCCTGCAGGCTGCTTTATTAGCCGGGGATCTCGATCTTTGTGCCCGCTTGGCTTTAGAGCAAAAAGAAGCGGGTGCTGACCTGCTCGATGTGAATGTCGGCATGCCCGGCGTGGATGAAGTGACAATGCTGCCGGGTGTCGTGCGCAAGATTCAAAGCGTCTGCGATCTGCCGCTGCTTTTGGATTCGAGTAATCCAGCTGCCCTGGAGGCTGCTTTGCGCGTCGTCAACGGCAAGGCGGCGATCAACTCGGTCAATGGCAAGCAAGAAAGCCTGGATGCCATTCTGCCTTTAGCGGCCAAGTATGGTGCACCAGTGGTAGCGCTTTGTCTGGATGAAGCGGGCCTGCCGGATACAGCCGAAAAACGAATTGAAATCGCCAAGAAAATTGCGGATGAAGCGGCAAAGTATGGCATCGATCGCTCGCAGTTGTGGTTTGATTGTCTGTCGCTGACCATCTCCGCCCAACAAGACCAGGCGCGCGAAACACTCAAGGCGATTACCTGGCTCAAAGAAAACTGGAATGCCAGGACAATTTTAGGGGTTTCCAATATTTCCTTTGGCCTGCCAGCCAGAGCGATGATGAACCAGACATTTTTAACCGCTGCCATGCAAGCGGGATTGAACTTTGCGATCATCAACCCGTCTTTAACCGGCTTGATGGATGCGGTTGCTTCTTTTAAAGCGATCAGCGGTGAAGACGAAGGCCTGCGCGGGTATGTGGCAAGATTTGCTGACCGTCCGGATTTAAAAGCCAATGCCAATGTGCCTGTCCAGACAAAATCCGCCGACCAGCCAAGTACCAGCCAAAATATGGATCTGCAGACTGCCATTTATAAAGGACTGGAGACCCAGGCAGCCAACGCAGCCAAAGAACTGTTAGCAGCGGGAAAAGGCGAACTGGATCTGACGGAAGAACAATTGATTCCGGCTTTGGATTTAGTAGGCAAAGACTATGAGCAGGGCAAGCTTTATCTGCCTTCGCTTTTGCAGGCAGCCAGTGCGGCCCAGGCAGTCTTTGATGTACTGAAAGAATCGATAGCTGCCAAAGGCGAAAAGCAAGCCAGCAAAGGAACGATCGTTCTGGCAACTGTTCAGGGCGATATTCACGATATCGGCAAGAATATCGTCAAGACGCTGTTAGAAAACTACGGCTATACCGTGGTGGATCTTGGCAAGGATGTCGCGCCTGAAGCTGTCTTGCAGGTGGTTGAACAAACGGGAGCCCCATTAGTCGGCTTGTCGGCTTTGATGACCACCACGCTGCCTTCCATGGAAAAAACAATTGAACTGCTTCATACCTTGGACAATCCACCCAAGATCATGGTCGGCGGCGCGGTGGTGACTCCTGATGCGGCCCAGGCAATGGGAGCAGATTATTATTGCAAAGATGCCAGGGAAGATATCAAAGTGGCCGATGAAGTGTTTGGATCTTTCAAGGAGAAGGGCGATGCTTAAGCTGCCATTAATTTTTGATGGGGCCTATGGAACCTTTTATGCCAGTCTTTCCGGCCGATCCTCCGCTTTGATTGAACAGGCCAATCTCAATGATCCCGATCTGGTCACTGGCATGCACCAGGCGTATTTAAAGGCAGGCGCAAACGCCCTGAAGACCAATACCTTCGGCCTGCCCCAAATGTTCACCAACTACCAGGAGCAAGCCATTCTCGTCAATAAAGCCGTCCAGCAGGCCAGGCTTGCGTATGAATGTCTGGATCAAGCAAGCCAAGAAAAGCTGGGCTCAAAGCCGATGGTCTTTGGCGATCTAGGGCCGGTCCCTGCACAGGCTGATCCCAGCCAGATTTATCTGCCTCTGGCTGATTTGCTTGTCGAAGCTGGCGTCGATGGGATTTTGTTTGAAACGCTCTCGTCGATTGATGGCATTGAAAAAACGGCAAGGCAGATCAAGGAAAAGAATCCGGATTGCGTGGTCATCGCCAGCATTGCGGTAGGAACGGATGGCTTGACCAAAAGCGGCCTTTCCGGCCGCCAGCTGCTAGCAGCTCTTGACCAGATTCCGGAAGTGGATGCGATGGGCTACAACTGCTTGTGCGGTCCCAGCCATATGCATCGGCAGATGCAGGATCTTCCCAAGTTTTCAAAACCGTTATCTTTCATGCCGAATGCCGGCTATCCAAGCGTGAGCGAAAGACGAACCCTCTATGATGGCCAGCCGGATTATTTTGCCCGCCACCTGGCCAACATGGTTTTGGAAGGCGCAGCGATTGTGGGCGGCTGCTGCGGCACGACACCCGAACATATCCAGGCCTTAACCGACAGCCTGCAAAAAGTGCAGGGCAGCTATAAAGCAGTCCAAGCTTTCGATCCATCCAGGAATCAAGTCCAAAAGCCAAACGATGGCTTGTCATCCATACAGAACCCTTGTGCTTGTCCCGATGAACATGCGGGCCCCAGCCAGCCAGCAATCAGCCGCCAGCCGGATCTGCTCGATCAGCGAAGACAGACCGGCCAGAAAGCCATTCTGGTTGAACTGGATCCGCCCGAAAGCGACCATGTTTCCGGGTTTTTAGAAGATGCTTCCCATCTGCATTCAGCCGGAGCAGATTTATTGACGATTGCTGATAACCCGATCGGCCGGCCGCGGGCGGATTCTTCGATTCTGGCCTGCAAGGTGCACCGCGAGCTTGGCATGGAAGTGCTCCCGCATATGACCTGCCGGGACCGCAACCTCAATGCGATGAAAGCTTTGCTTCTGGGACTGTCGATGGAAGATGTCCATCAAGTGCTCTTGGTCACCGGCGATCCACTGCCCTTGGAAAGCCGCGATGAGGTAAGGGCTGTTTTCTCCTTTAACTCCAGGACCTTGGCTTCATTTGTCCGCTCCCTGGGTGAGCAGGGCTTATGCAGACCGTTTCATACGCTTGGAGCACTGGATGTCAATGCGCGCAATTTCGATGTCCAGCTGCGGCTGGCCAAAGAAAAAGAAGCCAACGGCATCGAAGGCTTTTTAACCCAGCCTGTTTTTTCCAAGCGGGCCTTGGCCAATTTAAAGCGGGCCAGAGCTGAACTATCCGGAGCAATCTATGGTGGCATTATGCCGATTGTAAGTTATCGCAATGCTTGCTTTTTAAAAAATGAGATTACTGGCATGGATATACCAGATGATTTAGCCCAGAGCTTTCAAAATAAAGACCGAGCCGAATGTGAGGCCATCTCTAAAGCGTTCTGCTATGAAAAGATGGATCAGATGAAGGAGATGGTCGATGGATTTTACTTGATGACGCCTTTTCGAAGAGTGTCTTTGATCTGCGACTTGATTGCCTATGCCAAAACGCTCTAAGCCAGCATTGCCGCCAGAATATTAAGTACGGAAATATCAGAATTTGTAAAAACGAATATCACTGATCAAGTAAAAACAATTATAATTCAGCAAACAAAAACATCGGCCCAAGCCGATGTTTTTCGTGTTTCAAAAGTTAAGTGAATCGGATGAATTGGATATATGGATTCGAAGCAGAGAAAGTCTGCAGATTGCTGCTTAGAGCAGCTGGATGTTGGCTTCTTTGCAGGCTTTGCGCATCTCTTCTGGCCATAAAGAAGCCTGGACTTCCCCAATATGGGCTTTTTGCAGCAGCAGCATGCAAAGTCTGGACTGGCCGATTCCACCGCCAATGGTATACGGAAGCTCTCCGTTCATGATTTTTTTGTGGAAGGGCAGATCCAGGCGGTCCAGGGCATTTTCTTTCTCCAGCTGGCTTTGCATCGCGTCTTCATCCACGCGGATGCCCATGGAGGAGACTTCAAAAGCCGACTGCAAAGGCGGATACCAGAATAAAATATCGCCATTCAATGTCCAGTCATCATAGTCGGGTGCCCGGCCATCATGCTTGGTGCCATCGGGCAGCTTGTCGCCAATCTGCATAACGAAGACGGCGCCGTATTGTTTGCAGATCTGGTTTTCTCGCTCTTTGGCACTCAGCTCTGGATAGAGATCATAGAGTTCACGCGTCGTGATGAAATGTATGTCATCGGGCAGGTGGTTGACCGCATGCGGATAGCGGTACCAGACTTCATGTTCCATATGCTTGATGACCTGGTAAATCGTGCGGACGTGGTCTTTGAGGGTTTCCAGGTTGCGCTCCTCTTTGTTGATGACCTTTTCCCAGTCCCATTGGTCGACGTAGGAAGAATGCAGGTTGTCGAGTTCTTCATCTTTGCGGATGGCATTCATGTTGGTGTACAGGCCTTCACCAGGTTTAAAGCCATATTCGCCAAGCGCATTGCGTTTCCATTTGGCTAAGGAGTGAACCACTTCGATGTCTTCACCAGGCAGTTCGGCCATCGTAAAGCCGACGGGCGTTTCCACGCCATTGAGGTTGTCATTCAGACCGGAGGAGCGGGTCACATAGAGCGGAGCGGAGATTCGCTCCAAGTGCATCTTCTTGCCGAATTCATGCTGGAAGGTGTCACGGATGTATTTGATCGCTTCCTGCGTTTCACGGACACTCAGGACAGGATCGTAATTTTCGGGAATATAAAGATTCATAAAATTCCTTTCCTAAAAAATGAAAAAAGATAAAAAATGAAAGACTGAAAAAGTATAGCACAAAGCGTTTTCATCAAAAGGGATTTGTCTGTTTTCTGTGGATAGAATGGATGAATCTGAAGAGAAATGAAAGATCCTTTTGTTGGCTTTTCCAGATTGAAAGCAATCTTAAATGGTCTTGATACGGGTTGCTTTTTTGGCGAATTAAGCCGATTGGATCCGTTTACAACGCGAAAAAAGCCGCTTGGGCAATCGCTTGGTCCAGCAATGACAAGATTGTAACGTCAAAAAAGAGGTCTAAAATTTGGGTGCAGATATTTGGAAACAAGGAAAAGAAAGAGGGAATGCAGAAGTGAACATTCATTTCCACGATTCTGATACTGTACTCATGACACAAGGCCCGATCGGCCGCCAGATGATTGCGTTTGCGGTGCCCATCTTTTTAGGACAGTTATTCCAGCAGCTGTATAACACAGTCGATACCCTGATTGTCGGAAACCTTCTGGGAGACCATGCCTTGTCCGCAGTCGCCTCCAGCGGCAATCTGATTATGCTTCTGGTGGGCTTTTTTAATGGGATGTCGATGGGGGCATCTGTCATCATTTCGCAATGCTTTGGAGCAAGGAAAACCAGAGAACTTTCCGAAACGATTCATACCAGCATTGCACTGGGCTTGGTTTTGTCGATCGTGCTCGCCTTGCTTGGCCGGTGGCTTTCGCCGATCATTTTAGTCTGGATGTCCACGCCAGCTGAAGTTTTGCCACTTTCCAACTCTTATTTTGAAATCTACTTTACCGGGATTATCGGATTGGTTTTATACAATATCTTTTCGGCTATCCTGCGCGCTGTGGGGGATTCCAGGCATCCGCTTTACTTTTTGATGATTTCTTCGGTTTTAAATGTAGTGCTGGATCTGCTTTTTATTGCGGTATTCCATTGGAACGTTGCAGGAGCGGCGATTGCGACTGTCATTTCGCAGGCGGTGTCGGCGCTTCTGGCTTTACGAACGCTGCTTCAAGCCGATGGCCCGCATCGTGTAGAGTTGGTGAAACTGCGTATTCATTGGCCGCAGTTCAAACAAATAGTCCATTATGGTATTCCAACCGGAGTGCAGAATTCGATTATTTCCCTGGCCAATGTGGTAGTCCAGTCCAACATCAACAGTTTTGGTTCAATGGCTATGGCTGGATGCGGCGCCTATTCAAAAATTGAGGGATTTGTCTTTCTGCCGATTATGTCGTTTGGCCTGGCCATTTCCACGTTTGTCGGCCAGAACTTAGGGGCCGGCAAGAGCCAAAGAGCCAAGCAGGGCGCACAGTTTGGCGTGATCGGTTCCTGCCTGGCTGCTGAGATCATCGGCCTGATATTTTTCTTGTTTGCCGGGCAGCTTTTGTGGCTGTTTGACCGCAATCCGCAGGTCATTGCTTTTGGCACTTTGCGGGCGCAAACCAATGCCTTGTTTTTCTTTTTACTGGCGTATTCGCATGCGATGTCAGCTGTCTGCCGGGGAGCGGGCAAGCCGGCGGTGCCGATGTATGTCATGCTCATGTTCTGGTGCGTGATCCGGGTCAGCTTTTTATGGCTGACAGCGCCGCTTCATCACATCGCCTTTGTCAACTGGGTCTATCCGCTGACCTGGGCCTTATCGAGCGTCTTCTTTTTGTGGTATTCGCGCCGCAAACACTTCCTGGAGGGATCCATTCTGGCTGCCGAACCTGCCATGGAAACAGAAAACGAACCTGCAGGCCAAAAGACTGCTCTGGCCTTTCAAGTGGCTGCCGCTGGCCAAGCAGAAGACCAGAACTGCCTGGCAAAGCAGGATACCTGCTTGAAAACAGTTTCCAAGCGTGAGTGCTGCTGTTGCTGCACGCCCAATAAGCTGCAGGTTTCCCCACGCAGTGAGGATTGATCCAGGATCAGGGTGCCAAAAAGGGAAGATTTGGGCAAGCAGGCTGTTTTTGGCTGGGAAGATGAATTTGAATTTTGTCTTTTCAATGTAAGGCTGTTTTCAACTTTCAGAAAATGGCCTTTTTTCTTTCAAAACGAGAGGAATTTGAAGAGCGATAGAGATGGAAAATTGAACGGGGCCCAATGCGGGTGTAAGGTTTAACAAAATTTCATCTTCACGATGAGAAAGGATTTTGAAGTATGGATCTCAAGTTTGAACCTAGAACAGATTTAAAAGAAAAACCAACAGGCCCGCTGGGCTTTGGTAAACACTATACCGACTATATGTTTGTCGCGGATTACGATGCCGACCAGGGCGGCTGGCATGATGCGCGCATTGTTCCGTTTGGCCCAATCGAAATGGATCCGGCCAGTATGGTTTTGCATTATGCCCAGGAAACCTTTGAAGGCTTGAAAGCCTACCGCACGAAAGACGGCAAGATTTTATTGTTCCGTCCGGAAAAGAATGCCCAGCGTTTTGCCAATTCCAACGATCGTTTGTCGATGCCCAAAGTGCCTGAAGAGATGTTTGTCGATGCCATCAAGGAGCTGGTCAAAGTCGAAAAAGACTGGGTGCCTGAAAAAGAAGGCGAATCGCTCTACATCCGCCCGTTTATGTTTGCAACCGAAAAAGCGGTCGGTGTCCATCCGGCTACCTCTTATAAATTCATGATCATCCTCTCCCCAGTTGGAGCTTACTATCCAGAAGGCATGGCACCGGTCAAAATCTGGGTTGAAGATGATTATGTCAGAGCCGCACCTGGCGGCACCGGCTTTACCAAATGCGGCGGCAACTATGCAGGCTCTTTAAAAGCCCAGGAAAAAGCCGAAGAACAAGGCTATACGCAGGTGCTGTGGCTGGATGGCGTGCATAAAAAATATGTCGAAGAAGTCGGCAGCATGAATGTGATGTTCTTGATCGATGGCGAAATCTGGACGGCACCAACCGAAGGCACCGTTCTGCCTGGCGTTACCCGCGATTCCATCCTTCACTTGCTGCGTGACTGGGGCTATACCGTTCATGAAGAACATTTAGCCATTGATGATCTGATGGCTGCTGCCAAAGACGGCCGCCTGCAGGAAGCCTGGGGTACGGGAACAGCGGCTGTTATTTCTCCGATCGGCGAACTTTGCTATAAGGGAGAAAAATCGACCATCAATAACTTTGAAACCGGCGAACTGACCCAGAAACTCTATGATACGCTGACCGGCATTCAGTGGGGCAATCTCGAAGATCCTTACGACTGGACCCGCGTTGTTGTGGAAGAATAATCTGGCCAGGGTTAAGAATTGACTTTTTTCGATCCTGATCAGCTGGAAAATGACTGGCAGCTGGCTAAAAAATACAAGTGAATGGATGGGAAAGGTCAGTTCGATTTTTAAAGAGACAGGAAATATGGCTACAATAAGAAGGAGAGGCAAAGAAAAGCTTGTCCTTCTTTTTCTTGTTTTTAGAGCCCCCCCCAAAGAGAAAGCAAAGACCTGATCCAAGACATTTGAAGATGTCTTTTTGTGGGGAAGCAAAGAAGCCAAGCTGCATTGCAAAATCACAATCATCAACCAGAAGAACCGGTCAATGACCCCACCCAAACCGTATAACGATTTGGATGGGGTACCTTTGCCTAACATATGGAGATGAAGTCTAGAAGGGAATATTGAATGACTGAACGTGAGCGCCGCCAAAACGGCTTGTTATATGATTGTTTTCGAGTCGGTGATGACTCGTACATGAAGGCTCGAAGCCTGCTGCTCAAGATCAATGCCTGCCCCACGGTAGACCAGGCAAGACCTTATTTTGAACAGATACTGGGCCGTTATCCCAAAAGCGCCGCCATTGTGCCGCCTTTTTACTGCGACTTAGGCCCGCATATTCAGCTTGGCGAAAAATCGTTTCTCAATATGGACTGCCTGATTTTGGATGAAGCCAGCGTCATCTTTGAAGATGGCTGCCAGGTTGGTCCAAGATGCTGCTTCTATACGGCCATTCATCCCATGGATCCGGTCGTTCGGGCAACGGGCTTGGAAACGTGCAAGCCGATCGTCATCGGCAAAAACGCCTGGTTAGGCGGCAGCTGTGTCGTCAATGCGGGTGTAACCATCGGGGAGGGCTCGGTCATCGGATCGGGATCCGTGATCACCCATGATATTCCGTCCATGGTCTTTGCAGCAGGAAATCCCTGCCGCGTGATTCGCAAAATTGATCAAGCTGAGCAGCAGTACTGGCAAGAGCAGCTGGAAGAATACCAGGAATTTTTAGCCAAAGATCTGCAAAGCCAAAGCGGAAAATAAAGGATCAAGTAAAGAGGGAAAAATCATCGGGGCAATTTAAATGCCTGAAATGTGGTAAAGTGAAAGCAGTTCAAAGAAAAGAAAACGCTTGAAGGAAGGATCAAAAAGGCAGCCTGCAAGTTGCAGGCGCCTTGAATTGATTTGAAAAATGCTTTAGCGTACACTTCCACTAAGAGGGTATATCTATGAATCCAATTGTAAAAGAACTGACAGAAATCCAGGGAAAGAAGCACATCGTTACCTCCATTGAATACGACACACCAACGGAAGCCAGTCAGGATGTTGTTTTTGATACCGTCCGTGACATTTTGGCCAATGATCTCGAAGCTTTTTCCAAGATCACTTTTGACGTGGAACCCGATGGTTCGAAAGTAAAGGTGGAAGTCAGCGAAAGCCGTTCTTAAGCGTGATGAATCCGCGTCCGTAAGGGCGCTTTTTTTAATGGAAAAAGGAGTCTTGTCAACTCATTGTCGTAAGATTTCGGGAATCCTGCAGTTTCTAATGGAAAATCCGCCAGAATCCTTGTATCTTAGCGAGTGAATGCTTAACATTGCCATGCGAAGATCACAACTTCTTCGAAAAGTGCGTCCAACTTGACTTGTGAAAATCTGGACAGCACTTCTTTTTTTGACGCATTCAGTCTTAGTCCCGAAGTGGTTAGAAAGGAAATAGACTATGTGGATTTTTATTGGAACTTTGATTTATCTGCTGTTCTGGCTGACCTGTATTGTAGCCTACACCGTGCATTACTTATCGGATACGATTCAGCTCACCAGCTTCTCGCAGGTCATCTATACGCTCAGCGCCGGAACCGAGGGCGCTGAGGGAACCGTAGGCGAGGCGATCGGCGGATTCTTCCATAACTATTGGCTGCTCCTTTTGGTCGGAACTTTGATTTTCGGCTATTATATTTACTTTTGCCTGCAGCAGCGAAAAGCAGAAAAAGAAGGCCGGGCCTTCTTTAATGGCAAGCGCGCCGGCTATGTCTTCAACTGCTCGGTTTTAGGCGCGGCATTAGTCATCGGCGGGCTCTTCAGCTCGCAGCTCTACCAAGGATGGGAAGTCCTTGGCATTGGCGAATACTTAGATAACGTTGGCCGTGAGTCCAACTTATATGAAGACCAGTTCGTTGAACCAACGGACGTTCAGATCACCTTCCCGGCGCAAAAGAAAAACCTGGTTCATATCGTTGTCGAATCGATGGAATCGACCTATACCTCCAAAGAACGTGGAGGCGGCTATGAAGAAGACTTGATTCCAAATCTTTACAATCTGGCCAAGGCCGAAAACGCGACTGACTTCTCGCCAAAAGGTACGACGGCTCTGAATGGAGCCAACATTACCAACAACTCCGGCTGGACCGTAGCAGGCCTGGTTGCGATGTCGGCCGGGGTGCCTTTGAATGTGGGCAACGGCCAGTTCAACCATAACTTCTCGGCGGATGACAAGTTCATGCCGCACCTGACTACCATGGGTCAGATCCTGAAAGAAAATGGCTACAACAACTACTTTATGTGCGGTTCAGATGGCGCGTTTGCCGGCCGCAGCAACTACTATGAACAGCACGGCCAGTACGATATTCTCGACTATTCCCGTGCTGCCCATGACAAAGCGATTCCCGCGGGCTACCGCGTGTGGTGGGGCTTTGAAGACAAGAAGCTTTACAGCTGGGCCCAAAGCAAGCTGACTGAACTTTCCCAAGCCGGAAGCCCCTTCAACTTAACGATCATGACCGCCGATACGCATTTCTCCGATGGCTATAAATGCGAAGAATGCAAAGACGAGCATGATACCCAATACGAAAATGTAATTTCCTGCACCGACCGCCAGCTGACTGGCTTTATCCATTGGATGCAGCAGCAGGATTTTTACAAGAATACAACAGTTGTCATTACCGGTGACCATTTGTCCATGGACGCTTCCATTGGCAAAACGGTTGGCAACAGCTACAAACGCCAGGCGTATTCGGTGATCTTAAATGGCCCTGAATATACTTCTGACAAGACCCGTGACTATTGCACGCTGGATATGTTTCCAACCATCATGGAAGCCATGGGCATCCAGATTGAAGGACATCGTTTAGGTCTTGGGGTGAGCCTGTACTCCGATCTGCCAACCTTGATTGAACAGATGGGCCTGACGGCTTTAAATGCGGAATTATCCGCTGACTCCAAGTATTACAGCGACGTCATCCTTTCGGGCGATGACACAAAGCGTCCGCTGAAGACCAACGAGTCGCAGCCGGCCCAGGAAGAAGAAAACAAAGACTCCCAGGCCAGCGAAGAACCAAATGAACAGCCTGCCCAGGTTCCGCAGTTTGAACCCGCGACTGGCGGCCAGACGGCAAACTACCAGCTGGCTGCTCCTGCTCAAAATAACAATACCTATACTCCAGAGCCCGTCTATCCAACGACAACACCGGATCACAACTACAACTACACGCCAGCGCCGACACCGACTCCAGTTTTGCCGGCTGCACCAGCTGAACCTGTCAATCCGGCTCCAGTAGAACCAGTGGCTCCAGTAGAACCAGTGGCTCCAGTAGAACCATCAACTCCAAGCGAAGTGCCGACTGAACCAGCCCCAGTAGAGCCTTCGACGCCAGCACCAGTTGTGCCTGTCGAACCTGTTGTTCCGGATCCAGGCCTTCCAAGTGTTCCTGCAGAACCCTCTACACCCGAACCAGCTCCCGCTCCGGTTGAAGCTCCAGCTGAAGTGACTGAATAATCAAGCACTAAGCAGATCACCAAATGGTGGTCTGCTTTTTTTCGTGGGATTCAAGAAGACAGCGAAAAGAGATAGGAAAGTCAAGAAATAAAACAGTTTTGTTTCGAGTTCGCTTGAAGGCGCCAAAGGATCTTTGAAAATAACGCTTTGTGTGATTAAAATGGAAGAACGCCCGGAAGGAAATCCTCCAAAAGCCGGAAATCTGAGGGAATAGGCTGCCTTGGGCCTAAGGCAGATTCGAAACGAATCTGGTTTGCCCTGGACCGAAAAAGAGAAGGCCTGACCATCAAACAGGCAGCTGGAATTTCTGGCTTTCTGCCTTTTGAATCTGCGCATTTCGGCATAGATGAAAAGAGATGTAATAAAATTGAAAAATTATGCAAAAAGAAAGATGGATTTTCAAGGAAAGTTGATGCCAGCAGACGGCTGTGATATAACGGGCCTAACACATTTTTGAAATAAGGAAGGTAAATATGAAAAAAAGCGGTGCTGAAATCATCGTTGAGACCCTGTTAGAGCAGGGTGTCGACACTGTCTTTGGCTATCCCGGCGGACAGGTAATTGATCTCTATGACGCCCTTTATGAATATTCAGACCGGCTCAACCACGTGCTGACCAGCCACGAGCAGCACGCTTGTCATGCAGCCGATGGATATTTTCGGGCGACGGGGAAGACCGGAGTCGTCATTGCGACCTCGGGACCTGGTGCAACAAACCTGGTCACAGGTATTGCGACCGCTTATCTGGACTCTGTTCCGCTGGTAGCCATCACAGGCAACGTTTCGACCTCCCTGATTGGACGCGATTCGTTTCAGGAAGTCGATATTACCGGCGTCACTTTACCGGTAACCAAACACAACTTCTTCGTCCATTCGGTCGAAGATCTCGCTTTAACCCTGCATAAGGCCTTTGAAATCGCCAAATCCGGCCGTCCTGGTCCTGTTTTGGTCGATATTCCCAAAGATGTCCAGCAGGCAGTGACGGAATATAAACCACTGGGACGGGCCCGCAAGATTCCGGAAAAAACCGTCAACGGCTTCCAGATGAAAGAAGCCGCCAAAATGATTAATGCAGCCCAAAGGCCTTTTATTTATATCGGCGGCGGCTCCCTGGGTGCAGATGTCGCGCAGGAAGTCATGGAACTTGCTGAAAAAATCGATGCGCCGATTGGCAGTACGTTAATGGGCCTTTCAGCCATTCCAACGGACTATCCAAGATTTTTAGGCATGCAGGGGATGCATGGCCATTATGCAAGCTCCATGGCGCAAAACGAATGTGACTTGATCATTTCGATTGGCTGCCGTTTTTCAGACCGGGCCACGGGAAATGTCAAAAAGTATGCCAAGCAGGCTAAAATTATCCAGTTTGATATCGATGCGGCTGAACTCAATAAAAACATCTCCGTTCATCTGGGCTTAGCTGGCGATATTCACGATGCGGTCTGCCGCTTGATTCAGGAAGTGGACAGCCAGGAACACCCTGACTGGCATCAACGCATCGAACAGTTAAAACTTGAAGAACAATTCCAGCAGGACCAGCTGCTGGACCCGCATAAGCTGACTCCGCAGGCTTTGATCAACGAAATCACCAAATATACCGATGCTTCGACCCCCATTGCCACGGATGTCGGCCAGCACCAGATGTGGGTCGCTCAATACTATCCATTCCAGAAACCCCGGACCTTTATTTCGTCGGGCGGCCTGGGCACAATGGGGTTTGGTCTTGGCGCAGCCATCGGGGCAGCGTTTGGTTCCAAAAAACGAACCATTTTGTTTACCGGTGATGGCAGCTTTGGCATGAATTTAGGGGAGCTGGCCACTTTGTTTACCACCCAGGTTCCTGTAGTCATTGTCGTCTTTAATAACCGTACGCTGGGCATGGTCAGACAATGGCAGACTTTATTCTACAACCAGCACTATTCCAATACGGATCTTGGCAATCGCCAATCGGATTTCGTCAAGATCGCCAATGCATTTGGCATTCCGGCTTTCCGTGTTGAAACCTTGGAAGAGCTGCCCTCGACAGTGGCCAAAGCAATGGCAAAATCCGGACCGGTGCTCATTGACGTCAAGATTGACCAGGACGAATTTGTATTGCCAATGCTGCCGCCTGGTGGAAGCATGGATGACATCATCACCATGCGGGAGGAAATCTGATGGAACGATTTGAAATTGCCTGCCTGGTCGATAACTCCGCGGGTGTGTTAACCCGGGTAACCAGCATGTTTACCCGCCGCGATTTCAATATCAACTCACTGACGGTAGGGGCGACAGAAGATCCCCGCTATTCCCGGATTACGATTTCTGTCAATGGGGATGAAAAGATCCGTTCCCAATGCGTGAAGCAGCTGCGTAAGCTGTATAACGTCAAACACGTCAAAGAAATGGTGGTCAATGACCGCGTGTCTCGGGAGCTGGCTTTGATTAAGCTTAAAAATACGCCTGAAACGCGCCAGGATATTGTTTCAGCGGTGGATATCTTCAGAAGCAAGATTATTGATTATTCACCCAATACGCTCTGCGTGGAAATTACCGGCGAATCCAGCAAAATCGATGCGTTTTTAACAGTAGTTGCTCCCTATGGCATTTTGGAAATGAGCCGGACAGGCGTGGTTGCTTTGCAGCGCGGCTGCCACTATCTGACTGATGCCGAGCAGGACGAATTCGCATTGATGGAACTCAACCGGGCTGCCCGCATTGACCAGCTGGAAAACAACTAAGCAAAAGCAGGCAAAACCAGACACCAACAGCTTGAAAACCAAAAACTTTTCTTTGGTTTCCAGCTGTTGCTCAAAGATTTGGCTGGCTGCCAGGATCAAAAGGGCACATAGTCTTTGAAAGCGTTCTCACCATCTGTTTGAAAACAATTTTCAAAGAAATGTAAAATCTTGAAACTAAATTCTTGATCTTTTTGCCAAACTGCGTCAGAATTCGCACACAACAGCCAAGAAAAATTCGTAAGCCAATTCCAAACAGTCGACCATCGATGGAAAACGATTGGTGATGCGGTGCGTAATCACCACCTAGAAGGGCTTTAACAAGATCCTGCAAAGAAAAAACTGGAGATCTGGCTTTCGTTGAATAAGACTGCGATCAGAAAGGACACTTTATGGAAAACAGAATTTTTTATGAACAAGATTGTGATGTCAACCGCCTGAAAGGCAAAAAAGTCGCAATCATTGGTTACGGCTCCCAAGGCCATGCCCATGCTTTAAACTTGCGTGATTCTGGAGCCGATGTCGTTATCGGCCTGTACGAAGGAAGCAAATCCGCTGCCAAAGCGAAAGAACAAGGCTTTGAAGTGCTCCCTGTTGGTGAAGCCACGAAAGCTGCTGACATCGTCATGGTCCTGATTCCAGACGAAAAACAAAAGGACGTTTACCGTAAGGAAATTGCTCCTAACCTGACAGCCGGTAAAACCCTCGCCTTTGCGCATGGTTTTAATATCCACTTTGGCCAGATTGTGCCGCCTGCTGATGTCAACGTCATCATGGTTGCTCCAAAAGGCCCAGGTCATACCGTTCGTTCCGAATACGAAGCAGGCAAAGGAGTTCCATCCTTGATCGCCGTTGAACAGGATGCAACTGGCGATGCTTTGGATCTTGGTCTTGCGTATGCCGCCGGCATCGGAGCAAGCCGTGCCGGTGTTCTGGAAACAACCTTCCGCACTGAAACCGAAACCGACCTCTTTGGTGAACAGGCCGTTCTTTGCGGCGGCGTTGTTGCCCTGATGCAGGCTGGTTTTGAAACCCTGGTTGAAGCCGGCTACGATCCCCGCAATGCTTACTTCGAATGCATTCATGAAATGAAGCTGATCGTCGATCTGATTTATCAGTCTGGTTTTGAAGGCATGCGCTACTCCATTTCCAACACCGCTGAATATGGCGATTACATCACCGGCGAAAAGATCATCACCGACGAGACCAAGAAAGCGATGAAGAAAATCCTCAAGGACATCCAGGATGGAACGTTTGCCAAAGACTTCCTGCTCGATATGTCCGATGCCGGGGGCCAGGCTCACTTCAAAGCCATGCGCAAACGGGCCAAAGAACATCCAAGTTCCAAAGTCGGCGAAGAAATCCGTGCGCTCTACTCCTGGGCAGATGAAGACAAGCTGGTCAACAACTAGCCATAAAACCCGACAGAATTTTGACAAGTTAAAAAAAGCAGCCAGATCAAAAGATTTGGACATTAAAATAGAAACCAAACAAAAGCCCGCCTGCGGGCTTTTGTTCTATCTGCCAATGGATACTTGGCAAATCAAACAAAATTTCACAACAACCAAGAACTGAAAAGATAAAGATAAGGAAAGAATCATGAAAAGTGATGAGATGAAAAAAGGGTTTGAAAAAGCCCCGCAGCGAAGCCTGCTGCATGCTCTGGGCCTGACCGAAGAAGAAATCGCAAGGCCCATCGTGGGAATCGTTTCGTCTTACAACGAAATTGTCCCCGGCCATATGAACCTCGATAAAATTACCCAGGCGGTCAAAACCGGCGTTTCCATGGCGGGCGGCACCCCGATCGTGTTTCCGGCGATTGCCGTTTGTGATGGCATTGCCATGGGCCACAATGGGATGCGCTATTCACTGGTGACCCGTGATTTGATTGCGGACTCCACCGAATCGATGGCACTGGCCCATGCTTTTGACGCCCTGGTGATGATTCCCAACTGTGACAAAAACGTTCCCGGCTTATTGATGGCAGCGGCCCGCCTGAACCTGCCGACGATCTTTGTTTCCGGCGGCCCGATGCTCGCCGGCCGGATTGACAACCACAAGACATCGCTTTCCAGCATGTTTGAAGCCGTGGGTGCTTTTAAAGCCGGCAAGATTGACGAAGCCAAACTGCGTGAATTCGAATTGAATACCTGCCCATCGTGCGGATCGTGTTCGGGAATGTATACCGCCAATTCCCATAACTGCTTATCCGAAGTCTTAGGGATGGCTTTAAAAGGCAATGGAACGATTCCGGGCGTCTATTCCCGCCGTTTGGAACTGGCCAAACATGCAGGCATGCAGATTATGGATCTGATTGAAAAAGATATCCGCCCGCGCGACATCATGACCGAGACGGCTTTTCGCAATGCGATAGCCGCCGATATGGCTCTGGGCTGCTCAACCAACTCGATGCTCCACCTGCCGGCGATCGCCCATGAGTGCGGCATTGACATCGATCTCGATGAAGTCAACCGCATCTCGGAAAAGACCCCGAATCTGTGCCACCTGGCACCGGCGGGTCCAACTTATATGGAAGATCTTGACCAGGCAGGAGGTGTGTATGCGGTGTTAAAAGAGCTGGAAGATGCCGGCTTAATCGACACCAATGTGATGACGGTAACCGGTAAAACTTTACATGAGAATATTGCGGATGCCATCAACCTGGACGAAACGATTATCCGGCCGATCGATCATCCGTTTACGGCAACCGGCGGCCTGGCGGTTTTAAAAGGGAATATTGCGCCGGATGGCTGTGTTGTCAAGCGTTCGGCGGTCGCTGACGAAATGCTTCGTCATACCGGTCCGGCGATTGTCTTTGACAGCGAAGAAGAAGCCATTGCCGGCATCTTTGGCGGCAAAGTCAAACCTGGCGATGTTGTCGTGATCCGCTATGAAGGTCCCGCCGGTGGTCCTGGCATGCGGGAAATGTTATCTCCAACCTCTGCCATTGCCGGCATGGGCCTGGATAAAGAGGTCGCTCTCATTACCGATGGCCGATTCTCCGGAGCCACACGCGGGGCAGCAATCGGCCATATCACGCCCGAAGCGGTTAAAGGCGGCTTGATTGCGTATGTCAAAGACGGTGACCAGATCGCAATCAACATTCCCGACTACTCTATTGAACTGCTGGTGGATGAACAAGAGCTTGCCCGCCGCAAAGCGCAAATGCCAATCAAGGAAAAGAAAGAGGTCAAAGGCTATCTTAAACGTTACTCCAAACTGGTTTCCGGCGCCGATAAGGGAGCGGTTCTTTCATGAATGAAGGGCTGTGTTTAAGCCTCCACCAACTTGCCGTCTTCCAGGGTCTCTACCAGGATCCTGTCTTTGCAGCCTTTCTGGCCATGCTCGATGCCCTGGCTGAAAATAAAAGTGCTTTTCTAAAAGCCGCAGCCCGTTTTACGGGAAAACTCTATGAACAAAACACCGATGACTGGAGCGGCTATTTACAGCAGGCGATTTTTGGATTGGACACCTGCCTGGCAAGACTGAGCACTTCAAGCCATGAACTGCCAGAGCGCATGCTCAACAGTGCCATAACGGAGCTCGATACGCTCTCCCAGGCCTGCGCCATCACTCCAGAAGAGCTCGGGCTCAATCCTCGTGCGGGGTGGTATGGCAAGTGGATTGATCTGCAGGCCGGCTATTTGAACTGCTTGATGGATATTGAAAAGAATGGGACGGGGATCTTTGCCAAAGCTTCGATGTTCCGGCTGAAAAACCAGGCCGAACTTGAACTGGCCGCGGTTAAAAACCCGGATCCGGTTACCTTTGATCAGCTGTATGGCTATACCTTCCAGCATGAAGCCATGATCGACAACACCCAGGCTTTGCTTGCAGGACTTCCCAGTTCCAACCTGCTGTTATATGGCGATGCCGGAACCGGAAAATCGGCTTCCATTAAGGCTTTGGAAAACCATTTTGCCAAAGACGGCCTGCGCCTTATTGAGGTTGGCAAAGACCGCTTGGATGTATTGCCCCAGCTTTTAGACAAGCTGGCGTTAGAACCGCTAAAGTTCATCGTTTATATCGATGATTTGTCGTTTACGGAAAATGATGATTCATTCTCCGCGCTCAAAGCCGTCCTGGAAGGATCGGTTTCGGCCCGCAGCTCGAATACGGTCATTTATGCGACCAGCAACCGCCGGCACCTGGTCAAAGAGTCCATCTCGGCTAGAAGCGGGGATGATATGCACCGGCGCGATACGCTGCAGGAAACGCTCTCGCTGTCGCAGCGTTTCGGACTTTGCTTGTTCTTTGAAAAGCCCGATGCCAGCCAATATCTCGATTTGGTTCACCAGATTGGCCAGGAATACGGCCTGGATCTTTGTGGTCCAGCTATGGATAAAGAAGCCGAAGCCTTTGCGCTTGCCAAAGGCGGCCGGTCGGCCCGTTGTGCCAGACAGTTTGTCGAAACCAAGGCAGCAAAGAAAGGAATCGTGGAATGCTTAGCTTAGATAAAATCTATCATGCAAAATACGTCCTCAAAGATACAGCTCGGACAACCGACCTGATTCCGGCTTTGAAGATCAAAGAGGATGTCAATGTTTTTTTAAAAACTGAAAATTTACAGCGCACCGGAAGCTTTAAGCTCAGGGGCGCTTACTATAAAATCTCACAGCTTTCCCAGGAGGAAAAAAGCCATGGCGTTATCGCCTGCTCGGCCGGCAACCATGCCCAGGGCGTCGCCTTAGCTGCCCAGGAAGCTGGGATTGAAGCCACGATCTGCCTGCCCGAAGGCGCACCGATTTCCAAAGTGGAAGCAACTCGTGCCTATGGGGCTCATGTCGTTTTGGTGCCGGGTGTCTATGACGATGCCTACCAGCGGGCTTTGGAGCTGCGGGATGAGAAAGGCTATACCTTTATTCATCCATTCGATGATGAAGAAGTCATTGCCGGCCAAGGGACCATCGGTCTCGAGATTTTAGACCAGCTCGATGATGTTGAAGCAATTGTCGTGCCTATTGGCGGCGGCGGATTGATTTCCGGCATTGCGTACGCCGTCAAATCATTGCGGCCGGATGTCAAGATTTATGGCGTGCAGGCTGAAGGGGCACCAAGCATGGCTAGATCGCTCAATGAAGATGAAATCATCTGCCTGGAAGAGGCCAGAACCATTGCAGACGGGATTCAGGTTAAAGAACCAGGGGAACATACCTTTGATTTGTGCCGGCGGTATGTCGACGAGATTGTCACGGTCAGCGACGACGAAGTGGCAGGCGCAATTTTAAAATTGATCGAAACGCAAAAGCTCATCACCGAAGGCGCTGGTGCAGTCAGTGTCGCTGCGGTCATGTACGATAAACTGCCGGTGAAAGGCAAAAATGTGGTCTGCGTGCTTTCAGGCGGCAATATCGACGTGACGATCTTGTCCAAAGTCATTGAACGCGGCCTGCTGAAATCCGGCCGTTCGGATACCTTGGCAATCCAGCTTGAGGACCGGCCGGGCCAGCTGGCGAAAGTTTCCCAGCTTCTGGCTTCGCTCAATGCCAATGTGGTCAGTGTCAGCTACGAAAAAGCCAGCGAGGGCACTTCGATTACCGCCTGCATTCTGCGCATCAATATCGAAACCCGTGACTTCAATCATATTCAGGAAGTCCATGAAGCCCTGCGTGCCAATGGCTTGCGCTTAGTTGAGTAGCCAGGCCGCACTTCAATCCAGACCATAGATCCAGCCAGCCACGCTGGCCAGCCAGTTACCAGGCCAGGCTGGATTCAAGAGGCCAATCCATATCCAATCGAAAAGAGGAAAATAAAAATATATGAGACAAATCAGCACCACCAATGCCCCAGCCGCCATTGGTCCTTATTGCCAGGCGGTCCAAGTCGAAGAGTTCGTGTTTACTTCCGGCCAGATTCCCCTCAATCCAAAGACCGGCGGCATTGAAGGGGAAACCATTACCGAACAAACGGAACAGGTCATGAAAAATCTCGGGGCGGTTTTACAAGCCGCAGGTTCCGGCTTTGAACAGGCCATTAAAACAACCTGCTACTTGGCTGACATCAATGATTTTGGTGCCTTTAATGAAGTCTATGCCAAATACTTCGTCAACAAACCCGCTCGCAGCTGCTTTGCGGTCAAAGACCTGCCAAAAGGCGCCCTGCTAGAAGTTGAAGTCATCGCTAAAGTAGCGAAAGAACACAAAGATTACGCCATCGACTAAAGAAAGAAGCCCAGCGCCAAAGCTGGATTCACGCGTTGTTGCTTGCTTGGCCTTACGGACACCTACTTTGGCAAGTGCTTCAACGAATAGTTGATGCAGCCATCCTTTCTCAACGAAAGATTGTTTGGAAAGGATGGCTTTTTCTTTCGATTGCCTGTCCAACGAAGAAAGGTGCAAGGATCTGGTCCAGCAAGCGCCAGTCTAAAAAGAGCGAAAAGCAGGCAAGGTGGTGCTTGAAGCCAGAAAATCTTCTCGCCCCAAGGCATCCGGCTTGGATGAAACGGTTACATTTTTTTTGAAAGTGGGTTTGCAAGGCGCTTACAGATATCCAAAAATGAAGCACTGATACGGCTTACATTTATGTGATGAATTTGTAATTTTGTTTTATTGGACAACATCGCTACAATAGACACCATGAATAAGAAGAAGAACAGGAAGAATCTATCCATCTGGATTGGAACATCGGCCTACATTCTCTTTCTGCTAGTCTGTATCGTTTTATATGCGATTGACTACATCACCAATGTCGTACAAGTAGAATCGTTCTCACAGTTTCTGTACACCATGCAAGTGGGAATGGGGGGAGCGGGCAATACCATTGTTCAGATTCTAGAGGGCTTTGCGCTCCACTATCTGTTCTGGATTTGCAGCGCCACGATCCTGTATGGGGCGTTTATGACTGCCGCGCTGCGTGAGCGGCGGTTGATCAAAGAAGGCAAAACTCCACTTTGGTCTAAACAGGCGATCGTCACTCTCAATTCCACGGTTCTGGTCACTGCCGTTCTGACCGCGGCCGTGCTTGGCTATCAAGTCAAGCAGGGCTATGCAGCACTGAAAATTGATGATTACCTGGAAGAGCAGTCAACGATTTCAACTTTGTATGAGGACCACTATGTTTCCACATCCGATCAACTGTTGAAGTTTCCTGAAAAGAAGAAAAACCTCATCTATATTTATATGGAGTCAATGGAGTCTACCTTTGCAGATCCAGCCAATGGCGGCGGGTTTGAAGACAACCTGATTCCCAACCTGACCAGGATTGCCAATGAGAACACGAACTTTAAAGCCGCTGATGATTCACGCCTCAATGGCGGTCACGTGACCAACCAGACCAGCTGGACTGTTGCCGGCATGGTCGCACAGACCTCCGGTACTCCACTTGGCGTTTCCAACTCCCAATACAACCACAGTTTTGCTGAAACGATGCTGTTTATGCCAAACGTCACCTCTTTAGGAGATGTCTTAAAGGCGCAGGGCTACCAAAACGTCTTGATGTGCGGCTCAGAAGCCAGCTATGCAGGACGGGCCAATTATTTCCGCCAGCATGGCGATTACGAGATCATCGATCTGGATGCCGCCCATAAAAACGGCATCCTGCCCAAAAACTATCACGAGTGGTGGGGATTTGAGGACTCGAAACTGATTGAGTTTGCCAAAGACAAAATCACCGAACTGGCAAGTGAGGATGAACCCTTTAATTTCACCATGTTAACCGCCGATACCCACTTTAAGGATGGCTATCTTTGCCCGGACTGCCCCGATGATCACGAGGAACAGTACGAAAACGTCATTGAATGCTCGGATCGGCGAATTGCGGAATTTGTCGACTGGATTCTACAGCAGAATTTTGCCCAGGACACAGTCATTGTTCTGGCTGGCGATCATTTATCGATGGATGGCCTGGTCAACCAATCCGTGGGCCTGGACTTTCCGCGCAAGACGTATTTTACGGTGATCAATGGAGTTGACTATACACTCAATCAAACCCGTGACTACACAACCCTGGATATCTTTCCAACGACTCTGGAAGCGATGGGTGTGCAGATCGATGGCCATCGTTTAGGTTTAGGGACTTCACTGTATTCTGACCAGCCGACTTTATGCGAACAGATGGGCTTTGAATTGCTCAATGAGCAGATCTCGTATCGCAACCTCCGCTTTGAAGAAGAAATTTTGAAGGATGATGGTTTAGAAATGGATAGCGAAAAGAAGCCGGTCAAAATTGTCAAGACAGAGCGTGGCTGATTCATTGCATGGCTTCAAAGAACAAATGATTTAACCGGATAAAATCCCATCTCATTCATGATAAAGATCATGATCTGAGATGGGATTTTTGTATGTCTGCAGCTTGAAACAAGAAATAGACGACACTTTTCAATCTAAATCCATGAATCTTTCATCCTTTGATTGTACTTGCGGAAAATGTGGAGCAAAATAATGATTAATCACATAATTTTGCGTCAGAATTCATAATTTTAAGAGAGCTATTGTGGCGGATCAAGGATCTTGAATTTGTCTGGGGCAGAGGATGAAAGTGAGGAAAGAAAGACCTATGAAAGAAGAATATTTTAACTTTATCTTGGGCGTGGTGATCCTGGTTGCAGTGGCGATCATTACAGTCATAGGAATTGGCTGAAAGCAATTGAACAAGCTGAGGGCCTTTGGTTGAAAAGCCAGGCGACGAAAACACCAACTGCTTGCATTCAAGATCAGCCAAAAGAACTGATGGATGATCTCTTGATTGGATCGAAAAATGCTTTCGGTCTACCTGAAAGTCTCCGTCCTTCCAGCCACTGTTAAAGGACCGGACCATAAAGAGGAGAGGAGGCGGCATACAGGACACTTTTGGCTTGTGGAAAGCTTAAAACCAGCAGCGGTTTGGCTGCTGGCTTTTTTGGATTCAGCCTGCTTTGAAAGTTTCCTTCATCAACTTTCCTTACGGTATTTGGCGATCTGCCTGACAGGTGTTCAAAACGTATGGCTAGCGTTCCTTGCTGTGGTGCGAAGGGTGAGCAGGATCGGATTTTGGTTTAACAGGGCTGATCTCATCAAAATCTTTGGCAAGCTTAGCCGAAGCGGGGAAGACTTTCCGTAAAGCCAGGGCGAGAGCAAGTATGACAATCGCAAAAATAACCCAAATGGTATCCATAGACCAGGCAAATAATAAAAATCCAATTGCAGCCGCAAAGAAGCAGCAGGAAGTCAGAATGAGTGCGGTTTTTGGTTTCATGGTTTCAGTATAGACTATCTTAAACGGAAAGAGGGTTAGAAAACCTGAAGGAGATGAGCAGGTTGTATTGTGTGATCTGGAAAATAAAAAACGGATCCAAATTCAATTGGATCCGGCTAAATACAAAAATGGTGACTCGGCAGGGATTCGAACCCTGGACCCCTTGATTAAAAGTCAAGTGCTCTACCAACTGAGCTACCGAGTCATGATGGTGCCGACTAGAGGACTTGAACCCCCAACCTACTGATTACAAGTCAGTTGCTCTACCAGTTGAGCTAAGTCGGCATAAATGGTGGAGGCTAACGGGCTCGAACCGCTGACCCTCTGCTTGTAAGGCAGACGCTCTCCCAACTGAGCTAAGCCTCCATCGCCACAATGCTTGACTATAATAACCAATATTCGGGATGAATGCAAGAGCGAAAAGGAAATTTTTTAAAAGTTATTTTCGTATGGGGAATCATCTTTAAAAATGCTTTAGATAAAGAGGATAGGGAAAGCTGCAAATTTGGAGGCCTTCAGAATTTGAGATGTCTTCTTCTAAAATAGAGCGTAGAGTTGCCAAACATCAAAGACGAAAAGCATCTCAGATTTGGCGCACCAGCTAATGCCTGAAAGAAGTTGAAGCCATTAAAAAACACGATTTTCAAATTGATCCAAAAAATGGCTGTTTTTAATCTGCTTTTCAGGCTCTCTTATACAATGAAGGAAGACAAGTGCAAGCCGTGAGTGGAACTGCTCTTTTTATAAGAGGCGTGTGCGGGCTGCATAGAGCTGAATGCGGCTAAGATGTCTGCGCCGGCTTTCAATTTCGGCAGCTCAGATCGGTTTTGCAATAATTGAAAAGAGAAGAAACTGAGCTCTGTTTTTCAAGGTCAATAGTCTCGGAAGACGATCAATGAGAAATAGCGTAAACAAGGATACAAGGGGGTACTACAATGAAAATATTGATTGTTGAAGATGAGGTCAATCTGGCCCATGCCACTGCGGCCATGCTTTCCAATCATGCCTATACGGTGGACATTGCCAACGATGGACAAACCGGGGCTGAAAAAGCCAGCAGCGGCATTTATGATTTGGTCATTCTTGATGTCATGCTGCCTAAAAAAGATGGCTTTGAGATTTTAGAAGAGATCCGTGCCTTGGCCCCGGAAACAAAGGTCATCATGTTAACAGCCCGCGGCGAACTGCCGGATAAACTGAAAGGGTTGAAAAATGGAGCGGATGACTATATGACCAAGCCATTTCATATGGAAGAGCTGCTGGCCAGGGTAGATATTCAGCTCAAGAAAAATTCTCCGGTAGAGCATGACCGCTTGGAACTGGGCAATACATACCTGGATTTAAAAAGCGGAATGTTTGGCTCCAAAGCGACTGGTGATGCCCTGCCCGTGACGGGCAAAGAATATGCCCTGCTGGAATACTTCTTCGCCCATCCCAATCAGATTTTGACGCGCGACCAGATTTACTCGAAAGTCTGGGGCTGGGATAACGAAATCGAATCCAACAACCTGGAGGCCTATCTTTCGTTTATCCGCAAAAAGCTGCGCTTGCTGGAGAGCAACGTCGAGATCAAGTCGGTGCGTGGTCTTGGCTATCGGGTGATGGCAAAAGATGATTGAACTCAAGCGCCGCATGATGGCGATGCTGTTTGGCGTCTTTTCCTTGCTGGTGATTGTGGTGATTGGCTTTCAGAATTACCAGGAGTATCAATCGGAACGCATGTTTTTGGTTGAAGCCCTCAACACGATCGGCCAGACAGCCAATCAGATTGCAAACCCCGATCAAACGGGCCCTTATCTGCCCAAAGACAAAAATACGGCTCCAGATCTGGATACGCTGTCCTTGATTTATTCCAATCCGGTCAGCATCGTCACCTTTGAAAGCAACGTGCCACTCCAAGTCTATGCTTCGGATTTGGATCATGCCGATGTGAACTCGATTGTTGAAAAGGCAGACTGGATTGTGCAGCACCAGCATCCGGGGGAAGACTACGTCGGCAATCTTTATTTCGATGGCACGTGCTGGCAGTTTACTTCTTCGCGGGCTGTCGTTTTGATTGATACGATTAAGATTCAAAAGCGCCTGTACCGGCTGTTGTTTGGTTCCGTTGTATTGGGGGCCGGCTTTGAGATCTTTGTGTTTTTGATCTGCAAAGCAGTCGTAAAAAAAATGATCGCTCCTATCGAAGCGACCTTCCAAAAACAAAAGCAGTTTATCGCCGATGCCAGCCATGAACTCAAGACGCCGGTGGCGGTTATTTTGGCCAATGCCGAAGCGATGGAACAGGATCGTGATTTCAAGTGGCTGGCCAATATTGAAGAAGAAGCAGGCCGCATGAATGGCTTGATTACTTCGCTGCTCGATTTAACCCGCTCCGAACAGACCGAACTGCAGCTGGAGCCGCTCAACTTGAGCCGTCTTTTGGAAAAGCAGTGCTTGATCATGGAAGCGGCGATGTTTGAAAAACATCTGGAACTGGTCGAGCACATTGAAGGGGATGTCAAGGTCATGGGCCAGGCTTCCTCCTTAACGCAGGTCATCGCGATTTTGATTGACAATGCGATTGAGCACTCGGATGGCCGGGTTATCGCTTCTTTGTGTCGACACAATAAGGAAGTGGTCATGACGATTTCCAATACGGGAATGCCGATTCCACCGGACCAGCGGGAGCGGATCTTTGAACGCTTTTATCGTGCTGACAGCTCGCGCAACCGGGCTTCAGGCCGGTATGGACTGGGGCTGGCGATCGCCAAAAGCATCGTGGAAGCGCATCATGGCAAAATCAAAGTCGAATGCAAGGACGGACTCACCTCCTTTGTGGTGATCTTGCGCGCTGCATAAAAGAAAATTGAAGGTCTGCTCAAGAAAGGTGCCTGCCGGCGGCTTTTCTTGGACAGATCTTTTTTGATGCAGGAAGGAAACGAAAAACCGAACGAAACCTGGATAGATTCATTTGAATCCGGTTTGGTTCGGCGAGTTTGTTGAAATGTGGAAGCAGAAAGATGACCCGAATAAACAAGCAGGCGCCCTTGAAGGGTTCAATTCGAGCGCTTTTAATCAAGTGGACCGCTTGGATCATCAGGCTTTTCAGGCAGCGGGGGCTGGTGGGGAGAGTTGGTGGCTAAAAACTGTTCGATCTGTTTCAAAGCAGAATCTGCCTGGTCAAACAGCTGCGTGTAGCCTGAAAGCGTGCCGGCCTTGGCCTTAAATGCCATGCATTTTTGAAAGAGCAGGATCAGGGACTTGTATTTCGCGTTTCGGGCATCCTGAATCATATTCAAAGCGGCACTGTTGCCATCCAAGGCGACCAAAATAGAAGGCCGGCGCTTGAAAATTTCATAGGAGACGCTTTTATAGATGCCCAGCTCCTCTGGTTCTAAGGCAACCCGGATAGGCAGGCGGCTGCTTTTGAGGCGTGCCTGGTCTGCCAAAGAGATGGCACCGGGAACAAAGGCAAAGATCGTAAAGGGTTTTTCCAGTTTTTGGTTTTCAGCCACTATAAAGGATTCATAGCCTTTCAAACGGTGCCCGATCACAAAATAAACGGAGTCCGGATTGGCAGTTTGAAGCAGCCTGGTGATCAGCTCTTTGCCCTCTGGACGCATCCGTGTCGCATGCTTATCCGCGTTAAAGGATCCGCCCATGAGGATCACGGGCAGTTTATCTTGGGGCAGCGGGGCAATCTCATTGGCAAATGCCTGCAGCGATGGCGTTTTGGATTTTGAATAAAGCGAAACCGCACCGGTATCGGCTTTGGCAATTCGTTCTTTGTAGAAGTCTTGGCAGCTTTGTCCTTGAAGCTGCTGCTGGTAATTTTCCATCTTGGTTTTGAAGGCTTGACTGGCTTGTTCGATGATCTGGTCTTCAACTTTGCGCATCGCTTCAAAATCGTGCTGGTCCAGCTTAAGCAGCCGCTCCAGGGAAAGCTGTTCATCAATGGAGTTGGACCCGTAGATCGCCCCGCCGTCGGTTCCCTGTACGCAGCGCACACCGGCTTTTAAATACGATTTGAGGGGATGGCTTGCCAGGCTGGAGAGGTTGTTCAAGCGCACATTGGATGTGATTTGAAACTCCAGCGTCAAGCGATCTTCCTTGAGTTTTTGAAGCAGCTTTTTACCTTGGGCACTGGCCAGGTTGGCCGTATACAAGCCGTGTCCAATGCGGACCTCTGGCATCGGCTGGCCTGGTGCAAGGCATTCTTCCACCAGTAGTACGGAGTTGAGAACATTATCGCGAATCCCATCGTTTTCACCCGCATGGATTCGGATCACAAAGGACGGCTCGTCTTTGGCAATTTTGACCAATTGGGCAATGACGGGCTTCAAGTCACGGATGTCGTTGATTTCTTCACCTAAAATATCGGAGCCGGCGACATAGGGATCCATGGCAACCGCCTGCAAGGTCTCCAGATTATCCTGGTAATCGGCGCTTTGGACCTGGTCTTTGACAATGGTCAGTGGAATCCGGCGTAAAGCGGCTAAAAAGAAGATCCTTACCTTGGTTTCCTCATAGATAGCGGGCATGGCCTGGTGGATCTGCGCCAGCATGTCTGGAGCAGCATCTTTTTTGACCAGTCCGGTGTCGGAGATTTCAGCCAGCGCAATTCCTTTGGATTGATACATGCGGGCAATCCAGAGTAGTTTGTCCTGGAAAAGCGAAAAGTCTTGGTAGCTCGGATTTCGGTCGTCTTCCAGCATTTGGAAGACAGCTGAGCGGATTTCACGGTCCGGGATTCGGGTGATCTTCGAATCCTGCAGCTCGATTGGATCCTTGCTGGGGATTCCTTTGGCAAAAATGTAGCGGTACAAATAGACTTTCTCCAAGTTGGTAAAGACGGCCTGGCCATCCTTCATGATCGACAGCGAAGCGCGGATTTTAGGCAGGTTATAGTCTGCATTTTCAAGATTGTGCAAAATCAGATCGGCAAAGTTGATGAAGGTGCTGTCATCAATTTTCCGGGTGAGATACTTCCCGGTTAAGGGACTGTCTTTAAACTTTTCTTTGGCTGCCTGGCGGTCTTTGGCCAGCTGCTCAATTTGTTTTTCATTCAGCCGCAGTCCCAGCTTTTTGACATAGTAAAGCGGATAGCGGACCTGATGAACAATCCCTAAAGCAATCAAGGTATCCGGATAGAGATTGGCATTCATGTGGGTATGCAGATCGGTTCGAAACTTAAGATCTTCCAAGATGTAGGATTTGATGATCGTTTGCTCTAAAGAGAGCTGGTAGTGCTTGGTTTGGGACATGAGCGTTTTTGAAATTGCGGGAATGGCTGCTTTGCGTTTAATTGTGCCATCGGGATAGATGTTGGCACACTTCGTTCCCCCAAGCCGGAAGATATAGACTTTGCGATTGTCACTATCCAAGTAGGCTGGAACAGTTCCTGCAATCTGCTTGAGTCCCTGGTTGTCAAACGATAAAGGAAGGGCACAAAGCTTTGCCAGGTTGGTAATCAGATTGCCAGTGTGGTGGTTGGGAGTGCGCAGCGTATAGTGGAGAACATCGTTTTCCATATTCAAGTCGACCACGATATCTTTTTCCTGGTCGAGATAAAAGCGTCCAAAATTCGACATAAGACACCGCCTTTCAATCAAAAGAGGAGGACAGATTCAAGCCAGGCTGAATCTGGGGTTTTAAGCATTTTAAATGTGGTGACGGAAATGGAGCAAGGGATTCCATCTCCATTTACAAGGGATCCAGATGAGATCCCTGCCGCAAACGATACTGGAATTTGAAGTCAGCTGTCCGCTGGCTTTTTTTGGCGTGTGATCAATCCAGGAAAAAGGACACACCAGCCAGATCAGGGTTATTTCTATTTTTGCCATCCAGGCGGCTTTTCAAAAGCTGAATGCCTGAGCGGAAAACAAACTGGACAAGAAGCGGAGGGATAAAAAGCCAGCTTGTTCTTCATAAAATCTTAAATGCAAAATAGGGCGTGTAAAAATCTCTCCCAACTGCCGGGTCCATATTGTTAAATCGAAAGAGTCTGCAAGCAAAGGCCAAACCCAGCATAAGTGCTGAAGCGAGAAATGAAAGAATGCCATATTCTGGAGGCAATGTGGTGATGAAACCCCTTTTCTTGAAAGAAATAATAAGAAAATATGGGATGAGTAAGAAAGAAATCGAATGTAAGTTAGCAAAATCTAATTTCGGTGTTGACGGGTTGAGTTAGCGGGCGTAAACTTTGAAATACCTAAGTTAGACTAACCTAACTCAAAAGAGGTTAGTCTAAGATAACAGTCAGGAATGACGGGGAGGATAGAATGCCTATGCCTTTAAGTTTTGCTAAAGAAAGTGAAAGTTATACGATCCAGCGCATCACTGGAAAAGATGAAGTGCGAAGCCATTTAAGAAATCTTGGCCTGGTTGAAAATGAGACCATCTCAGTCAAGCAATCCATTGCTGGAAGCCTCATTGTGGAAGTCAAAGGCGTTCGCATTGCACTCAATAAAGATCTTGCCAAGCGAATCATGATCTAGTCTGGCAGGATCCATGACCAGATTCTGGATCTGGTCATAGACGAGAAATTTTAGGATGGATGGGATGGAAGCCGAGGACTTCAATCTGAGAATCCAGGAAAGGAAGACAAGTGATGACTTTAAAAGAACTGCGCCCTGGCGATCAAGCCAGAGTCACCAAAATTGCGGCCACGGGTGCTTTAAAGCGCCGGATCATGGATATGGGCCTCACCAAAGGCTGCGAGCTGACCGTCCGTAAACTTGCTCCACTAGGAGATCCAATGGAGATCAATCTGCGCGGGTATGAGCTCACCTTGCGCAAGCAGGAATGTGACGCAATCCAAGTTGAGAAGATTTAAGAAGGAGAAGTTATGATCAAGATTGCGCTGGCTGGTAACCCGAACAGCGGGAAGACCACTCTGTTCAACGCCCTGACCGGATCTAAACAATACGTTGGAAACTGGCCGGGCGTAACGGTAGAGAAAAAAGAGGGGCGGCTGAAAGGCCAGAATGAAATCATCATTCAGGACCTGCCGGGAATTTACTCGCTTTCTCCGTACACCCCTGAAGAAGTTGTAACCCGGAATTACCTGATTCACGAAAAACCAAATGCGATTTTAAACATGGTCGATGCTTCAACGCTGGAAAGAAACTTATATCTGACCAGCCAGCTGCTCGAGCTGAATTTGCCGGTAGTTGTTGCTTTGAATATGATGGATGTCGTCCAAAAAAACAACGACCAGATTGATGCCGCGGCCTTAAGCAAGCGCCTGGGCTGTCCTGTCATTGAAATGTCGGCCGCCGGCGGGCAGGGAATTGATGAAGTTTCCAAAGCAGCGGTGGCCGCTGCGGTAGGCAGAAAAAAGCCGAATGTCAGCGAATTTTCAAGACCTGTGGAAAATGTGCTCCATGCCATTGAAGAGCAGCTTCCAAAATCAGAAGAAAGCCGCTGGTACGCGATTAAGGTCTTTGAAAAGGATGAAAAGATTATTCCAGAACTCAAGCTTTCGCCAGAGAGCCTGAAAACAATCGACGGATTGCGGGATGGATTGGAAACAGAATATGATGACGATGCGGAAAGCATTATCACGGACCAGCGTTACAACTGGATCGCCAAAACGCTGGCGGGCGTGTACGAGAAAAACCGCTCTCATACCTTAACCATTTCCGATCGGATCGATAAGATCGTCACCAACCGTTTTCTGGCACTGCCCATCTTTGTTCTGGTTATGGGCCTGGTTTACTATTTATCCATTTCAACGATTGGAACGATGTGTACGGACTGGGTCAACGATGTCTTTGTTCCTGAATGGTGCCAGGCCAATATGACAGCTTTCTTAGAAAGCGTTCATGCTTCCGACTGGGTTGTTTCCTTGGTGGTCGATGGGATTATCGGCGGCCTGGGAGCCCCGCTTGGCTTTGTTCCGCAGATGGCTGTTGTCTTCTTGTGCTTGTCCTTTTTGGAAGACTGCGGCTATATGAGCCGCGTGGCCTTTATTATGGACCGGATTTTCCGCCGCTTTGGCCTTTCTGGCAAGTCATTTATTTCTTTTATGGTTTCGACGGGCTGCGGAGTTCCTGGCATTATGGCTGCACGTACGATTGAAGAAGAACGCGACCGCAAAATGACGATGATCGTCACAACTTCGATGCCTTGCGGCGCCAAGCTGCCTGTCATCGCCTTGATTGCCGGTGCTATTCTTGGTGGAGTCGATGCTTGGTGGATTGCCTGGGCGACTTACTTGTTTGGAATTTTTGCGATTATCTTATCGGCTTTGATCTTGAAACATACCAAAATGTTTGCGGGCGAGCCAGCACCTTTTATCATGGAACTGCCGGCTTACCATTGGCCAAGACTCAATAACGTCCTGCGTCAAACCTGGCAGAGATGCTGGCACTTTATCAAGAAAGCAGGAACGATTTTGTTTGCTTGCTGCGTGGTGACTTGGTTCTTATTGGCCTATGGCTTTACAGCCGATGGGTTTGGCATGGTCGACGAAGTCAGCCAGTCTTTGATGGCTGTCATCGGCGGCTGGATTGCCCCGCTTTTTGCACCGCTGGGCTGGGGCAACTGGCAGGCAACTGCGGCTTCAATGGCTGGTTTTGTTGCCAAGGAACAGATTGTGGCCACAATGGGGGTTCTGGTCAATGTTTTGGATGACACGGGCGAAGATCCACAGCTGTGGCTGGCAGTCATGCAGATTTTCCCATCGGCAATTGCAGCTTTCTCCTTTTTGGTTTTCAACATGTTAGATGCTCCCTGCCTGGCTGCAATTTCCACTCTGGCCAAAGAAATGAACAGCCGCAAATGGACCTGGTTTGCAATTGGCTGGCAGATGTTTTACGCCTATACGGTGGCTTTGATCGTTTATCAGCTCGGTACGTGGGCTACCGGCGGTGGATTTGGCGTCGGAACGGTCGTGGCCTTGGCTGTACTGGTCTGGTATATTTATATGATTTTTAAGCCAGTCAAAAAAACAGCGCCATCGAGCGTTAGAATGAATGCTGCCTGATGATCAAATAGGTTGTTTAAATGTATAGACAAAAACCGCTTAAGACTGTGTTTTTCAGTCTTTGGGCGGTCTTTTTTTAACTCGAGTTAAAGTTTCATAAAATTACGGGTTTTGGCTTGATTAGAAATTCAAAGTGATTTATAGAAAAGGTAGGAAACCGCAAGATAAATCTTGATTGCATCAACAATTGAGCGGTTTCAGCTTGAAAAATGTATAGATCACATAGACAAAAATAAAGGGCCCAGATTGAGTCGCTTGAATGAACCAAAAAGGAAATCTTTTCTGTGAAACCAAAATGCTGGCTGAGGAATCTGCTTTGCGATGTTCGACTGACCCTGGACCGTTTCCACTTGAAGATCAGTGATCATAGATGCAGACAGACTGCTGCCTTCTGGAAAGGAGTGAAGAGTATGAGCCGATCTTTCTTGTCGGGGAAATCCCCGCAACGTATCGAAGACGCATGTCGATTCTTGTATCAGAGCATGGAAGAACAAACCAAAACTCAACTAGGAAAGCTGGATTTGGAAGATCTCATCAATGAACAGATTTCCAAAGTCGTTGAAAGCAAGCTGGAAGAAAACAACCGCAAAGCAGCTTTGCGCCATAAACCCGACCCCCAGGGGCAGGTCCTCTATTTCAAAGAGGAAAGGCAAACCTCTCTGGAGCGGTGGATGAAGATTTTCAACCAGATCTACGCCGATATGGTCCGGCTCGGTCTTCCAATTCATAAACCAGACTATGTCAGTGTCAGGCGCTCGCTGCGGGTGACTCTAGGCAAGTGCTATTGCGAATCGCTTTGGGATGTCAATACCCGAACAATGCAGAAGCACTTTTATATTTACTTCAATCCCGACTTGCTCAAGCTTGAAGAAGAGCGGATTTTACGGGATACGTTTGCCCATGAACTGATCCATACGATTGATGGCTGCATGAACCACTCCAAGCTGTTTAAATATTACGCTTCTTTTGTCAATGATGAACTTGGATGCCGGGTTACATCCACTTTTTCTGTTGATCTCTATCCGGCTTTAAGTGCGGCGGATAAAAAGATTTTAGATGTCCGTGCTCAGCGTCAGACCAAATACCAATACCAGGTTCAATGCATTGACTGCAAAATGACGATTAACCGCCAGCGCAAATCCAAACTGATCGAACATCCCGAACGTTACCGGTGCGGCCGATGCGGAGGCCGGCTCAAACGGACCAAATAATTTTAACCCTGTTGTTTGAGATGATATGATGTTCAATATGAATATCAATATGAAAGCTTACGCATCCAAATACTGGTGGCTGATTGGCCTGGTCAGCTCCTTGTTGCTGCTGCTTTGTTCAAGAGTGGGCTGGTACGCCCTGGTCAACTTTCTTATCGTGGGGATGGCCGCATATGTCAACAAGCAGGCGGCGGACCGCAAAAAGCGGATTGAGGGCAATATTGCCGAAATCCGCAAGATGAACAAGGCCCAGAAGCGGCAGTTTCTCGAAGCAGATGCCAAAGAAGTCCGCAGTCTGCAGTCAAGCAACCGCATGCTGATGTATCTGTGCCTGGGTGCGGCTATTTTAGATGCCTATACCTTTTTCTACAATTACTCGAATGGAAAAACGGCCGTCCTTATCAGCGACGTGATCCCGGCGGCAGCCGATCCGTATCTGCTTGCGTTTGGGATTATCCTGAATCTGGTGTTCTACTTTTCGTTTGTGATGCGCATGAACCAGAATATGGTTCAAGGCATCTATGCCCAACCGAAACCTGCCAGAAAGCAGCAGCCGGCTAAGGTTCAAAAAACAGCCTCTCAATCCAAAAAACGGAAATGATCGTAAAACCAAAGACCAGTCTTTCAAAAGTTTCCCTTTGCAAAGACTGGCCTTTTTGTACAATGAAAGCGATAAGACTTGATCAATTCAGTTTTAAAGGATAAAAAACGCAATGGATATATTGAATTGAGGCTCTTACGCAATTGTAGTTTCTAACACTAATGACAATCCGAATTAGTTAATAAAAACAGAGCTCATATTGGATGTAAATTTAATAACATCCTCTAATGAAATTAACCTGGTCTTAGGTATAATTCATGAAAAGTTATCAGATTTGCAGCTTCTAATCAACGTGGATTATGAATACGAATGTGCAAAACGGTGTTTGCGTAAGACCCAAGAATCCATTTAGGATCTCCTGAATATTAAGTCCCGCTGAACAGACTTTTTATCTACTTTATATACAGTAAAATCGGAGCTTATCTATTGGACCTTATTTTCCTGCGGTTCCTTACCATCAAGTTTTTATACGATTCAACTGGATATACCCAGCCCGTCACTCTTGGATTGGATGCTGGTTCTAAACAGATTGGTCTAAGCGCTTCAACCAAAGATAAAGAACTGCTGGCATGGGATGTCCAGAACAGGACAGATATTACTGAGCTGATCTCTACTAGAAGAGAAGCACGGCGAACAAGAAGAAACCGCAAAAGAAGATATAGAGCCCCAAGGTTTAACAACCGAGTCCGTATCAAACATACAGGATGGCTTGATCCCTCTGTTGAATACAAGATTGGCACTCATCTTCATTGCATTCAAGAAGTCCAAAAGATTCTTCCTGTAACCAGGATCGTTGTGGAAACTGCTTCTTTTGATACGCAGAAATTAAAAAATCCCGAGATTTCCGGAACTGGGTATCAAAATGGTGATCAAAAAGGATTCTGGAATGTTCGTGAGTATGTTTTATTTCGAGACAACCACGAATACCAGCACTGCCATGGCAAGAAAAAAGATCCAGTCTTAAATGTTCATCACATTGAAAGCCGGAAGACTGGCGGCAATTCGCCTTCCAATCTGATTACGCTTTGTGAGACAGGCCATAACGAATACCACAAAAAGATCAAGTTAGGAAAGATCAAAGGTCCAGAAGACTTTGAGCTGCCTAAGCGAGCTATGCCGTATCGAGATGCAGCCTTCATGGGCATTATGCGCTGGACGCTGCTGGAACGATTAAAACAAGCCAATCCTGATCTTGAAGTCATCAATACCTATGGCTACCTGACCAAGAACAAAAGAATTGAATTGAACCTGGCGAAAGAGCATTACAACGATGCGTATTGCATTGCAGGCAATCTCAATGCCAAGCCATTAGAAACATGCCTGTACCTCAAGAAGATCAGAAGACATAACCGCCAGATTCATCAATTCAACTTCATCAAAGGACATAAACGCAAGAACAACCAGGCTCCACATATAGTTGGCGGCTTCTGCCTCTTTGACAAGGTCAAATTCGAAGAACAGGAATGCTTGATTACTGGACGCAGAAAAAGCGGATATTTTGTTTTGAAAACTTTATCAGGACAGAAGATTCACAATTCTGCATCTATGAGGAAATTAGTTCTGATCGAAAGAGCGAATGGATACTTAAAAGAAACAAGAATTCGGCAATTCCTCCCCACCCAAACTGCTTAGCAGTTCTGGATGGGGTATTCTTGCCTAACATGATGAAGAAGGGTTTATCCGAGCTTAAAATGATGACAAATCCCTGAACATGAATCGAGAAATCAGCTTCAAAATGGAGGAAATATGACGAAGTCCAATCTGCATACGCATTCTTACTATGATGATGGCCAAGATTCCATCGACGAAATGGTTCAAACAGCCGCTGACAAGGGATTTACCGTTCTTGGTTTTTCGGGGCACGCTTACAATCCGCTGGATGAGTGCAGCATGACGCCGGAAAAAACGAACCAATACCGGCAGGATGTCAAGCGCTGGAAGAACAATCCGCCTAAAGGGATGGCGATCTTTCTTGGCATTGAAGAAGACAGCATGAATCCCGTCAACCCTGAAGACTATGACTATGTCATTGGCAGTGTTCATTATTTAACAAAAAATGGCCAGGCCTGGCCCATCGATTATTCGCAAGAATGCTTTGAACAAATGCTTGCCCAGGGCTGGAACAACGATATTTATGCCCTTTGCAAAGCGTATTACCAGGCAATCAAAGCGCAGGCCGAAAATGAGCGCATGCAGATCGTCGGCCATATCGACCTGATTGCCAAATACAATGATGACCAAAAGTATTTTCGTTTTGATGATCCGAAGATCCTGGCTATGGCTAAGGAAGCAATTGAAGCTTTGGCACACGCCGGCAAGATTTTTGAGATGAATACCGGCGCGATTTCGCGCGGTTATCGCAGCCAGGCCTATCCTTCTGATCAAATCCTGGATTTGATCTTCCAAAACCAGGGCAAGCTGCTGATCAACACGGATTGCCATAACCGCGAAAACCTGGACCTGGGCATTGACGAATGCCTGAAGCGGGCAAAAACAGCTGGCTTTACAGAGTTATACACACTTACGCAAGATGGCTTTGTTGGCGTACCTATTGACGAATTTCAAGGCTGATCCTCACTCCAACCGTATAAGAAAACGGCAAATCTGTTCGAGACGGATTTGCCGTTTTCTACGTTTTCTTCAATGGTTCATAAACGGCCAGCCCAGAACACTTTGATCAGCGAACCTGCTTAAGCCTGGTGTGCTTTTCGATCTTTAATCGTGTTGAACAAGCCAATGGCAAGAATCAAGATGGCAATCGGGCAGATCAAGGAGAGCAGCTTGCCTGACCAGGAAAGAATGGAATCCAAGCCGCTGCAGGCAGTTAAAGTACCGGCGATGGTAAAGATCATCAGCCAGGTCCTGTAGGAGAAGCGGCTGAACGTTTCTTCGAAATACTCACTGCAGCAGGCAAGCAAACCCGAGCAGACGTTGAGGCAGGCGATCAAGAAGATCAAGCCGCAAAGGATCTGGCCAAAACTGCCCCAGGTCTGCATAGCTGCGGTGGATAAAATCTGCGCCCCATTCGACAGCCCCTGTAAATCAGCACTGTTACGGGCAGAACAGAAGGCTAACAGGATATAGACGCTGGCCAGCAAGATTCCTGCGACAATAGCCGATTGAGCCAGTGCTTTTTGGGGATTGGCAAGCTGCATTTTCTTGATATTCATCGTGATGATGATTCCAAAACAGAAAGCCGCCAAGATATCCATCGTCTGATAGCCTTCATTCAAGCCGGTAAAGAACGGGGAAGCGGCATACAGGGAACTCGGTGCAACGATGTTTGCCGGCCTGAAGAGCAGCGGGATGGAGACAAACAAAATGAGAACCAGTAAGATGGGTCCCATCACTTTGCCCAGAATATCTTTGAGTTTGCCAGGATGAACGGCCATTAAGTAAGCCGCGCCAAAGAAAGCCATTACCGCTAAGATCGGCATCCACTTTCCAGGCAGCAGCCAGGTCCACATTTCCAATGCGGTGCTTGCTGTACGGGGAATGGCAATGCAAGGACCGATCAACAAGTAGACCAGCGTCATGAAGATGGGTCCCAGCGGCTTATAAATGCGGCTGATCAGATTGGACGCATTGCCATAGGGGGCAATAATGCAGATAGAACAGACAGGCATGACCACGCTGGTTAAAAGCATTCCGCTAAGAGCCAGCCACATGCTGCTTCCGGCCTGGGCGCCAAGAAAAGGAGCAAAAATCAGGTTGCCCGCGCCAAAAAACATGGAAAACAAGGTAATTCCTAACAAGATAATTTTTCGATTCATGACAAGATCGTAACATGAATCAGACAAGAATCAGCAGGTTATGGGTAGAAAAACGGCTCCAGGCATCCTCCTGCGCTCGATTGGCCCAAACGGCACAAATCCGGGAAAAACCAAGCGTCCAATTTTCGTTTGAGAAAGATCTGTCGACACCTGCTTGGCGATTCTTAACCGCCAGTTGAATGGTTTTTAGCCGGGGTTGAATGCTTGGCATTGTTCTTTGTTTTTTCCTTGCTTGAATCTGTCTGGCTGGAGACAGATGAGTTCGCAGGATTTAAGGCGGATTTTTTTCCAAGAGAAGCTTGTTCAAACTGAGGAGCAGGAGCAGTCAGTTTGGGATCTTCCTGGATGGTTTTCGGATTGTGGGTCTGGGTGTTTCCTTGGCGTTCTTCCTGGAAAAGGTTTTTTCGGTAGGCCGCTGGCGTCGTATGGCAGCGCAGGCGGAAGGCGTTGATGAAGCAGGTGTTGCTGCTGTATCCCAGGGAGTCCGCAATCTGCGATACGCTCGAGTTTGAGGTGCGCAGCATGATCTGGGCCAGGCTGATTTTCAGATTGTTCAGATAGTTGACGGGTGTATAGCCCGTTTCTTTTTTGAAAAGTCTTGTGAAGTAATAGGGCGACAGATGAACATGATCGGCGATCTGTTTGAGCGAAAGGTTTTTATGGACATGCTGGCGGATAAAGGAGACGGCTTGGGCAATGGGCGGCGAGTAGCGTACAAAATCCTGCGGATAGACATGTTCTTCACTTTCAAGCAGACAAAGAATGTTGTAAACCATCATGGACAATTCTCTTTCCGCTTTTACATTGTGATACATCAAGCTGTGATAGGTTTGAAGAAAAATCTGATAGATTTCGTTGGCCTGCTTGGTTTGAAAAAGAGGGGAGCCATTGCTTTGTTGAAGATGGCGGACCATCACATCGCAATCTTTGCCTCCAAAGTGAAAGAAAATAAACGAGCAGGAATCTTCACACCAGTAATGATGAGCATGCTGGCTGTCGAGCAGAAGAATATCCCGTTCTTTGACCATATAGTGCTCTTTACAGTAGTCAAGGTGCAGACAGCCATCTAAGACCATGATAAACAAAGGATAACAGCCGATATCATGGCGGATATCATAGGGTGAGGTCACGTGAAAGGAACCGCAATTGTAAAGATAATAATAGTATTTTTTAAATGTTTCAGAAGGAGAGAAAAAACTAATTGAAGCCTGAATAATTCATGAGTCTTTTCACAGACTGATTTTTGTTGTTTGTGTCTTGGAATTAAGGACAAAACGGCCAGCATTCCAGATATCCACATTATTTGGGGTGGAGGGGGGTACATTAAAATCGAAAAAAATAAGTCTGAGAGAACGAAAATCG
>JADGIS010000039.1 GCA_015233825.1 Erysipelotrichaceae bacterium RD49 | reverse complement strand
CCAAACAATATGGTAATTCATGTTGTACACAGTGGTTCTACCATGCACCAGATTGTTTTTCTTCATGCATATAGTATATCATAAATATGATTAAATATGCTTAAATAAAATAAAAAAGATATAACATTCAGTAATGCATCTTTATGCACCAGTCGCTTTCATCTCGGTCATTGAATGGCCGAGGATTCCCGCTACATGTCCTAAAAATTATGGCTTTTGCAAGCAGATCTTATCTCAATCCTCTTTTCCTGCCCAGCACACTCTTCTTTGACGATCAAGAAAGCGACCGGACAAAAAAAGACAGATGGGAATCCAGTGATCCGGCCATCTGTCCTGGGATTTTTCAAAAAGATATAAATTCAAGTGCTACTTGCGGGAACCATCAAGATTAAACGATTGCTGAATCCAATGCCCAAAAGACAACAAGGTATCGCCTTGGTAGCGAAGTTCACCTTTCATGCCCACTTCTAGGGCATAATAGTCGAACGAATTGATCCAGAAGATTTTCACGCCTTCCGGCGTACGGAATGCAACCCTAAACAAAGGATCACCATGGGGATCCATTTCAGGGACAGCCGTGTCATAAACGCCTTCTTTTGCGGCAACCACTCCAACTGTTGTCTGAATCGGCCGATCCATTTTAGGCTTTCTCCAATTCAGCTTCTGGCAGTTCAGTTTTTTCGACAGCCGGAAGTTCCTCTTCCCGGACTGCTGGCAAATCCTCTGTTTCAACTGCGGGCAGCTCTTCGGGCTCTGCCGCTGGCAGTTCGTCTTGAACCACTGCTGGAAGTTCTTCAGTTTCGACCACTGGCAGTTCTTCCACCTTTACGGCGGGCAGGTCTTCCGGGGTGCCGGGCATTTCGCTGACAATATCAGCGGTGATGACTTCTGGATCTTCAGCCTGGCCTGCTTTGCCTAAGTAATCAAAGGTGATCTGACGTTTTGGAATATTGACATCTCTGACTTTGATATGAACCGGCATGCCTAGCGCAAAGACTTTGCCAGTGTTTTCGCCATGCAAGCTCATCGTGTCCGCATCGTATTTGTAGAAATCATCTTCCATGTACCGCAGCGGGATCAAGCCTTCAATCGTATTGGGCAGTTCCACAAAGAAGCCGAAGCTGGCTACTCCCGTGATGGTCCCATCGAATTCCTGTCCTACTTTATTGACCATGTATTTGGCGGCTTCCAAATCATCCACCGCCCGTTCAACGTTGACAGCATCCTTTTCCTTTTCGGATAAATGAAGAGCTGATTTTTCCATGCGCTTGGTATCTTTAAGCAGCGTCTTTTCATCGTTTTTCTTTTCAATGACATGCTTATGGAGCATCCGGTGGATCAGCAAATCAGGATAGCGGCGGATTGGCGAAGTAAAGTGGCAGTATTCATCTAAAGCCAGGCCATAGTGGCCGAGGTTCTTTTCGCAATATCGTGCTTTCTGCATGGAACGAACGGCAACCGCAGAAAGGATTTCTTTGTCGCCAGGGTTTTCAATGGAATCCAAAAAAGCGGCGATATCTTTTGGCTCACATTCATTGGGGTCAATGGAGCATGGTACATTCAAGACTCTGGCCATGGTGGTTAAAGACGACAGCTTTTCAGGATCAGGAATCTCATGAACGCGGAACATACCTGGCAGCTGCTTGGTATGCAGTTCGTGAGCAACGGCGACATTGGCCATAATCATGGCTTCCTCAATCATCATTTCACTCCAGCCGCGCTCCCGGCAGACAACATCAATCGGCATGCCCTTTTCATCTAAGACAAAGTGCGGTTCTCTGGTTTCAAAATCAATGTGTCCGCGCTTATTGGTCTGTTCTTTGAGTTTTTCAGCCAGATCCGAGAAGTTGTGGAGCATTTCCCCATATTTTTCGTAATCAGGGCGATTCTTTGGATTTTCAAGATACTCATTGACCTTGCTGTAAGTTAAGCGGCCATCGGAGTAGATGACACTGCTGTAAATATCGTAGTCGGTCATAACCCCCTGAGGATTGAACTCCATTTCGCAAGTCAGGGTTAACCGATCGACTTCAGGATTGAGCGAGCAGATGCCATTGGATAACTGGAATGGAAGCATTGGAACAACCCGATCGGCTACATAAATAGAGGTACCACGCTTGAATGCCTCTTCATCGATCGCATCCCCTTCTTCAACATAATGGCTGACATCGGCGATATGAACATACAGTTTCCAGCCGCCGCTTGGCAGTTTTTCAACCGAAATGGCATCATCGAAGTCCTTTGTAGAGTCGCCATCAATGGTTACAGTCATGAGATCCCGCAGATCTTTACGGTCTTTGAGCTCTTTTTTATGAACGCGTTCAGGAATATTTTCCACTTCCTTGCGGACTTTCTTATTGAACTCCTGACGGACTTCATTTTCCGCCAGGATTGCTGAGACATCGACACCCGGATCATTTTCCTGACCGAGAACATCGATAATCTTAACTTTGAGCGGACTGGTATATTCAACGACTTTAACAACCACTTTCATGCCAGGCTCAATGTTGTAGGCTTTTTTATTTTCCACATTAAACGAGGTATGCAGGTCCACATCAGAACGGAATTTCAGACCGCCCCGGGTCATCACAAACGTCCCCGGAATGCAGGTAATTCCCCGATCGTAAATGTGAACCACCTCATTGCCTTCTGGATTCACGTGGACTAAGACCTCATCTTTATCCATCAATAAGCGGCCGCTGCGTTTTGGCACATAGATTTTTTGATCCTTATTGAGAATGGCGTATTCAGTTGCCGATACATCACGCGCTTTACCGACAAACCAATTGGTTCCATCGATTAAGAAATAGCGCTCATGATCGTTATAAATCTGGCGTTCATCTTCCAGTTCATTGAGCGAAACGCCAAGCTCTTTCATACCCTGACTGGTTTTAATGCGTAAGGCTTTCGCGATCGCACCTGGTGTCATTTGTTTATTCTGATTAAGGAGTTCCAGGATATCTTCCTTCATAAATGCTTCCCCCTGACAAAGAAAAAAAGGGCATATGGCCCTTTAGACTACCTGTAAAGCGATGACAAGTGCAAAGAAAATGATGCCGCAGACAAGGGTCATATTGGAAATCAGCTTTTCCGGACCTCTTTCTTTCTGAACGGCAAACAGGTTCAAATCCCCGCTTCCGGTAAATGCAGCAGAGAGTCCATCAGACTTTCCGCTTTGCAGCAGAACCAAGATAATAATCAGTCCTGCGTCGACCATCAATAAAATATTTAACAAATTCTCCATACTTCACTCTTTCTCTATTCCCGCAGTCATTATAACAAACAAACTGCGACTACCCCTCGCACAGACGCAAAAAGTCCACATCGTCGAGACTTTTCACGCACAAGTCGGGGTAAATTTTCAACCGATGGATGTCTTCTTCATGGTGGACACCACTTTGGACAAAGACGGTCTGAACCTTGTTATTATACCCAAGAGCTACGTCGGTTTCCAGATTGTCTCCGACTAAAATCGCTTCGTCTTTTGAAATGCCCGCTTTTTTCAAGGCGTACTCCAAAATTGGGCGGTCTGGTTTGCCAATTCTTGGGCTGGGCTTGGAGGTCGCATATTCAAACATGGTTACAATCGAACCATTGCCAACCTCAAAGCCGCCTGGTTTGGCTAGAATCCGGTCATGATTGGTTCCGATCAGCTGAGCACCATTCAATAAAAGCCCTAAAGCTTTCGAATACTTGGCATAATCAGCCTCTTTATCTAAGCCGATAAAGACATAATCGGGATTGTCGTCAGTGATTTCGAATCCTTCATCAAGCAAAGCTTCTTTCATCCCATTCATTCCGATAAACCAGGCCTTGCGCTTGGCTGGATCCAGACCAGCCGCATATCCGGCAGCAGCCATTGCTGAATTGACAAAGTGCTCGGGTTTGACATGGCGATAGCCCATTTTAGTCATATGCTCAACATTTTCCTGGGGCGTGCGCATCGAGTTATTGGTCAAAAACAGATAGGGAATACCATGCGCATGGCAGAATTCCACTGCTCGGATCCCCGCTTCAATCGGCTGCGGACCGCGATACATCGTCCCATCCAAATCAAACAGTACCGTTTTCATTTCTTTGTTTTCCATATCCCTTTCCTCCATTCCCATGATCCATTCTCATTGCAAGGCAATTGGCTGCCTTTAAGATTTCCTATTCAAAGTTCAGTATGTCAGCCAAAAATCCCCATCCAAATTGCTATACGGTTTGAGTCGGTCATTGTTGTCTTTGGAAGGAGAGTCTGAACTTTGAGATCAAGAAGAACCAAACTGTATGTAGAATACCAAAGACCTCACTTGATGGCTATTGCTCCTTTTCTCTACAGCTTTAAAACCAATTAAGCCCAATGGCTTCCTGATTGGCTTTTCTTGATCCATTCTCTTCCCTGCTTAAACAAGCAATAAGATTGTCCACAAAAAAAGTGCCTCGATCGAAGGCACTTTATCTATCCTCAGAAATTGAACCGGATCTGCGCAATGCTTTCAGACGCCGGCTTAGAAAACCTGATAACCGCCATAAGGACGGATCTGCAGCACATGACAGGCTCCTTCGCTAAAGATACGGTCCATTTCATTGGTATACGCTTCTACCAAATCAGCAGGAACAAAGGCCTGAATGGTTCCGGCAAAACCGCCGCCATGAACCCGGTAAGCGCCGCGGCCGTTCAATACTTTTTCACTGAGCATTAAAGCCAGAGAAACAGCCTGATTTTTGAAGTCGGCGGGGCTGTAGATGTTTTGAAGGTATTGGAACGAAGAGCTGCCGGAAGCGAGAATCTGTTTTTCAAAGGCTTCGAGATCTTTACGATTCAAAGCTTCAACTGCTTTTTGAACCCGCTTGTTTTCTTCAAAGACATGCATCGCCCGAAGCAGAGCACGATCATTCTGGATGGCAGCCCGAAGTTCAGGCAGCCGGTTGTAGAATTCCTCTTCGTTGACTTCCCGTAAAACATCTTTGCCAAAGAATTCATCCACTTCTTTGAGTTCAAATGGAATATCTGCATAGTCCTGTGTTAAGTCCGCATGCGAAGCATGAACATCTGTAATACACAAGGCGGTGTTGAAATCCGAAAAATCGACATCAACCCGTTCTACAATCGGATTGGCCTGATCAGCAAAATCGATATGGATCAAGCCGCCAACCGAGCAGGCCGACTGGTCCATCAGGCCGCATGGTTTGCCAAAGAAGACGTTTTCAGCATACTGGCCAATTTTTGCCAGGTCAACCGGATCCAGTTTTCCCTCATTATAAAGATCCGAGAAGATGTTGCCGATCATGACTTCAAAAGCTGCCGAAGAAGACAAGCCGCTTCCTTGCAGAACATCGCTGGTCATATAGCCGTCAAAGCCGCCGATGTTTCCACCCAGCTGCTGGATCCGGGCAGCTACACCGCGAATCAGAGCCTGGCTGGTTTCTTTTTCATTTTCATGAACCGTCAGGTCTGCTAAATCGATAGCTGGAATGTCATAGTCATCCGAGAGAACTTTGACAATGCCATCGGTTCTTGGAGCCACAACCGCGATAATGTCGAGGTTGATACTGGCGGCCATCACTTCACCGCGCTGGTGGTCTGTATGGTTGCCGATGACTTCACTTCTTCCCGGGACAGAAATGACGGCAGCCTCTTTATCTCCATATAACTCGATGAATTTTTCGAGTGCTTTTGTATATCTTGGTTTCTGGCTTTCGGCAAGAGTTCCATAAAGTTCAATGAGTTTTTCGTCTTGTTTCCCCGCTTCAATAGCCGTTACTAATTCACTTGCTAACATCCTCAATCTCCTTCTGTTCAAAACGCTTTCACATGATTATTGTAGAGGATTCACCTGGATAGTTCAATTGTTTTAGTAAATATTTTTCAAATATAAAATAATTTTAGTAAAACTTTCCGATCGATTTTACTGAATTGCTGGCTTGTCTATTTCACTTTTCAATCTTTACGGTAAAATTAGGGCAGTAAAGGAAAGATAAAATGGCTACTCTGAAAGACGTGGCAAACCTCGCCGGTGTTTCCAGCGCGAGTGTTTCCAGAATATTAAATAACGATTTAACCTTAAGCGTTCCTCAATCCACCCGCGACAAGGTGCTGGAAGCGGCTGAAGCTTTGGGTTATGTCAAAAAGAAAAAGAAGGCTGCTGTTTCCAGCATGCTTGTCGGCATTGTGCAATGGATGTCGGCGGAAAATGAAGCGAAAGACCCTTACTACCTCTCCATTCGCCAAGGGGTAGAGAACTATTGTTTCCACCATAAAATCAGCACCCTGCGCTGTTTTGCTTCTGAACTAGAACTGGCCCGCAAGCTTGAAAAAGTCGACGGGCTGGTTTGCATTGGGAAATTTTCAGAAGCTGCGCGCGAGAAAATGACAGAGATCTGCAAAAATATCATTTTTCTGGATATGAAACTCGATCCCATCTCCAATTGCTTCATCGTTCCTGATTTTCGTGGGGCCCTAAAGTTGGTTGCTGACTTTCTGGCTGCGGAAGGTCATAAAAAAATCGGTTATCTGGGAGGCGTGGAGCAGGTCGATGAAACGGTCTATGCGGATGACCGGCTCAAATACTTCAAGCGTTTCATGAGCGAAAACAGCATCCAGACTGAGCCTTGGATTTTGTTAGATCAGTTTTCAAGAGAATCGGGCTATGAAATGATGAAGCGGCTTCTCGCATCGCCAGATCGCCCCACAGCTGTCTTTGCCGCCAGTGACCCGATCGCTATCGGCGCCTTGCGCGCTTTGCATGAAGCCGGAGTCAAAATTCCAGAAGAAATGTCAGTAATCGGTTTTGACAACATCGATGAAGCCAACTATACCTTCCCACCGCTGACAACGGTTTTTGTACCGACCTATGAAATTGGTTCAACAGGCATGCGGATGCTTCATGATGCCTGGAAACGAAACGAGAATCTGCAGCCGATGAAGATTGTTCTGCCCTGCTATATCATCAACCGCCAGACAACCCGGACCAGTCCGGATATCATTGAATCTATTTCGGATTCAAGCCTCTGATCCGCTTTTCTTTGTTATCTTTGCTCTTCAGATCCAGTTTGATGCTGGATCTTTTTATTTTCATGACCCGGGCCTGCGAGCTTTTTATCTGGTCAAACAGCAGTTCATGGAAGCAAACCCGGATTATTCAAGCTGAACTGGATGCCATATTGAACTAAATGAGGTAAGCTTTGAAAGACGGAGTATGAAGCAAATCCGCTTTGCAAAAGAATGGATATGAGATCTGTTCGCGAGATTTGTGGTGATCGTCCTTTTCTTTCTTGGTCCTGTCAGCATTCATCGGATTCAACCCAGCCAAAGCAAACTTGAATCTTCTGTTTTATGTGCAGGCATTTGACGCTGGTCCTTTTACATTTGATCCCAGACTGCCAGACTAAGAGAAAAAGGCTTGCTGCCATATCATCTCATAGATAAGGAGAACTAATGAGTAACACACAGAACGATGAAAATATTAACTGGTATGTTGTAAATACTTATGCAGGTCAGGAAAATAGAGTCAAAGAAAACCTTGAGAAGCGAATTAAAACGATGGGTCTTGAAGATTCCCTGTTCCAGGTTGTTGTCGCAGAAGAAACTGAAACTGAATATAAAAACGGAAAAGAAATCAAGAAAACCCACAATCTCTTCTCCGGTTATATCCTCGTCCAGATGCGCATGACCGATGAAGCATGGTATATTGTCCGCAATACACCAGGAGTCACTGGATTTATCGGATCGAGCGGCAAAGGCGCAAAACCATTCCCAGTTGCCCAAGAAGAAGTAGATGCTGTTCTTTCCCGTCTTGGCAAAGGACCTGAAGTGGTCAACATTGACTTTGAACCCGGCGATACCGTTGAAGTCATCAATGGTACGCTCAAAGGAAACGTTCTGCCTGTTCTTGCAATCGATAAAGAGAACAAGAAAGCTACTGTCCCTGTTATGCTGCTTGGCAAAGAAAACGAAACCGAAATTGACTTTGCCGATCTGAAAAAAGTCGAAGGCTAAATCCATCCCTGTCTTCCGATTCTGTTATCTGTAAAACGTCAGAAGCTTTAGTGCTTCTGGCGTTTTCGTTTTTAAAAACGATTTCCAAGACTTCCTTGCCTGCAATGCAATCGACTGCAGCAATTGCATTGCAGGCCAAATAAAAAAGCATGAGCCCAACAAGAATTCCTGTTGGTCTCATGCGATTAGTCCTGATAGGACGCTTTTGTTCAATCGTTTCCGATTAAAGGGAGACGATCCAGCTGACCAGAGCAGAAGCAGCTGCTTCGCAGACAAAGAAATACAGGCCAAAGAGCAATGTAAATACAATGACAAGACCTGAACTCTGCATCAGTCCTTTAAAGGACGGCCAGCGAACTTTTTTCAGCTCTGCCCAGACCGCTTTCGGAGCGAAAGTAGGCTCCTGGAGTAAGTTATCTTCCATGCGTAAATCCTTTTCTACTTCGATTCTTTATGCAAAGTATGCTTGTTGCATTTTGGGCAATACTTTTTAATTTCAAGGCGTCCAGTCTGGTTTTTCTTATTTTTCTCCGTCGTATAGTTGCGGGAGAAGCATTCGGTGCAGACTAAAGTAATCTTATCAGCCATTTTCAGGCCCCCTTTGCAAGTACAAAATATATCATTCTAATTTCACACTGTCAAACTGCCGCAATCAGGCTTAAACCGTGATACTCCTGCCTGTTGAAAGCTGGCTTGCCTAATGGCTTGGCACTTTTGGCTTGGCGCAGACTTTCCTTCTGGTACCAAAGCTTTTGAACACGGGTAAATGTTCTTCGAATCCGGCTTTGACCGATTGCAAGCTGGTCACTGATCTGCCGATAGGTAAATCCATCAAGGACCATCTGCAATACCTTGCAATCTGTCTGGCTGAGGTTTGAAGCCACCTGGTTGATCACCTGCTGGCAGGTTAATGAGAGCATCAGCTGATCTTCATCATGATTGGTTAGAAATACATCTTTCCGTTCCTGGCAGCTGCCATGGAAATATTCTTGCAGACTCTCATAGGAGATCAGCAAATGAGGAGGTACTTTGGTTTGCGTGCGGCAGCGGCGGATCAAGTCGATCGAGCGCTTGCGCAGGCAAGAAAGATAGTGTGTTTTAAAACTCGCATCCTCTTCTTTGTAATAAAGAATGGCTTTATCCAGACAGAGATAGGCCTCACTTTCATATTCGGAAAACGTCAGGTAGGAGGAGCAGTATTGGTGATACACATAGCGGGTATAAGGAAGAAGCTGCCCATACAGCAGCCCAAAAGCTTCCTCATCTTTTAAATGAATCAGGTAGATCAATTCATTTAAGTTCATCGTTTCAGTAGTTTTTGAGGTCATGATTTCATTTTTGAATCCGACCGTTATCGATCAATCTAGGTTGTCAGGCTTTCTTATCACGGGAAGCTTGGATTTCGTACATCAAAACGCCTGCTGCAACAGAAGCATTGAGCGATTGCACCTGGCCGCGCATTGGAATATGGACTTTAAAATCACAAGCATCTTTAACGCTCTTGGACATTCCTTTGCCTTCGTTGCCAATGACCAATACCAGTTTGCGGTCATATAAGCCTTTTCGATAGTCAACCGATGTCTGGTCAAAGTCACTGCCGGCTACCCAATAGCCGTAATCTTTCAACTTTTTCAAGGCCTGCGCCAGACTGGAAACCGAAGCTACCGGCATGGAATAGGCTGCGCCTGCTGAGGTTTTGACAGCCGCTGGGGTCAGCCCTGCTCCTTTATGCTTACACAGGATCACCCCATCAGCCCCGGCGGCATCCGCACTTCGTAAAATAGCCCCGACATTATGAGGATCTTGTATTTCATCCAAAGCAATGAGCAGCGGCAGTCTTCCGGTTTGGGATTCATTCTGCTCGGCTTTTTCGATGAGCTCTTCCAGACTCAGCATTGGCAGATCTTTGACTCGGGCCGCAATTCCCTGATGAACACCCTGTTCCGTCATCTTATCCATTTCTTTTTTCGAAACAGTTTTCAGGCGAATGTTTTTGGGCAGCGTGCTTAAAATCTTTTCAATCCGGCGGTCTTTGGATCCATTTTGAATATAGAGATCGAGAATCTGATCCGGACTGTCTTTTAAAGTTTCAAATACATTTTTTCCGTAAACGATCATAGTGTATCTCCAATCTCCATGCATTGGTCCAGCAGTTCTTCCATCCGATCCTTATGGTCATATAAATAAAGATATCCAAAAAGAGCTTCCAGGGCCGTTGCTTTTAAATAGGTCTTCAAATCCGCATTTTTGGCTACGCTTTTGACATGGGCATTGCGTCCGCGGCGGACGATTTCCTGCTCATCTTCATTGAGCAGACCGCGCTCGACCAGCTGGTCCAAAACTGTACTTTGACCAGCAGCGCTGCAAAATTTGGCATTTTGTTTCTGAAGCAGGTCTGCTTTGCGCACCCCTTTATTCAGAATATGTTTTCTGACGCGCACTGAGTAGAGCGCATCTCCCATCCAGGCCAGAGTGACGGGATTTTCCATAACAATTTCCATTAAACAAGTCCTAGTTTCATCAGGCTGGCACGACATTCGTCGGCTTTGGCGAAATCTTTGCTGCCAACCGCTTCTTTCCAATCGCGATAGAGCTGCATTTGCTCCTGGGTTGGAAGGGTGATACCAAGGTCGATGCCCAGAACGGAAAGCATGCTGATTATAGAGGCATACAACCGATTGAGCAGGTCATAATCAAGTTCACGTTTACGTAAGGCCTGATTGAGCTCCTTGACAGTCGCCTGCAAAGCACTGATCGCATTGGGGGTATTTAAATCATCTTCCATCGCGTCCATAAATGTCTTCCAAGAAGCCTCATCTTTTTTTGCTTCTGGATTATACTGGTCAGCTAAAGAGAGCTGAAACAGCGCCTGACGCAATGGTTTTTCGATTTTACCCAGTTCTTTGACTGCGTTTTCCATGACGGTCTGGGAAATCGTCAATGGAGCCCGATAATGAGTCGAGACCATCATCCAGCGGCAGGCTGGCCCGCCAAACTCATCAATAAGATCCTTAGCCAAGATGACATTACCAAGAGATTTGGACATTTTTACTTTATCTTTGCCGACATTGATCATACCGTTATGGACCCAGGTATTGGCCAGATGGGTATGATTCGCCATTTCTGACTGGGCTACTTCATTTTCATGATGCGGAAATTTTAAATCCAGTCCTCCGCCATGAATATCGATCAATGGCTTTTTAAACACGTCCTGGATCATGACAACGCATTCGGTATGCCATCCCGGGCGCCCTTTGCCCCATGGCGAATCCCATTGAATTCCTTTATCGGTTTTTTTCCAAAGGGTAAAATCTAATGGGTTTTCTTTTTTCTCGTTTTCGTCAATTCGTGCACCAACCTGCAAATCGTCAATGCACTGATGGGACAATTCTCCATACTTCGGATCAGCCGTCACGCGAAAATATACATCATTGTCTTTGACATAGGCTGCCCCATTTTGAACAAGACCGTCGATAAAACTGATGATCTTATCCATCGTTTCCGTCACCCGCGGGGTATAGTCAGGATTCCTGGCACCGAGTTGTTTTCTTACGTCTTTATACGCATCGATATAACGGTCAGTAATTTCCTTTTCTGTTTTGTTTTCTTCGATTGCTTTCGCAATAATTTTGTCATCGACATCGGTGTAGTTGGAGGCATAGGTAACATCATAGCCAGCTGCCTCTAAAGTGCGGTACAGCGTGTCGAAAACAATAATGGGCCGGGCATTTCCGATATGAGGATCGTTATAAACAGTTGGCCCGCACACGTACATCGAAACTTTACCCGCTTCCATCGGTTTGAAGTCTTCGATTTCTTGTGTATAGCTGTTATAGAGCTTCATAATTTCTTCTCCCTGGTTAAAAAAAGGAAGCATCTGCTTCCTTCGTTATTCTATCAGACTTTTTTTAATCCTTGGTCTTATGCCGGCTCAGCCCTTGAGAAGGACTTCAATCTCGTCTTCATATGGTGTGTTTTTCAAATGTTCTTGGGCAGCACTCAGCCACTTGTGCATATTCTCTTTGTCTTTGAGGTAGGAATACTGCAACCCGATGAGATATTCAAAGGTTCCTGCCTGATTGTTGAGATTGGCTGGAATTTGGCCGTAATCATCTTTGAGTCTGTCATGCCTCTCTTGGAGGTCTTGAATATATTTCGACTCTTTTTTTAACAAAATCGAATACTGGATCTGCAGGTTTTTGGCTTGAATCTCAGTTCCGTACTGTTCAACAAGTTCCATCATATGACGAGCTTTTTTGATCTTGCCCGATTCCAGATAGACGTAAAACCCCCGCTCCCCAAGCTGCGCTTTTTGTTTGGAGCTTAAACGCATATTTTCCATGACCTGCACTTGTTCATCTGCTTTTTTCATCTCATGACGCATTTCGTACATCGAAAGTCGCATGGATTCCCTTTCGAAAGCCGAAAAAGTCACTTTGGCTAAAAAAGAATCAAGATGTCTGGTAAACAACGTAAAATTATGGCTTTCCAGATCCTGCATCAGGCGCTGGTAGTAATAACGCTTGATCAAAGGCGGTACTAGAAGGACCAGCAGCAAAAATACCGCTACATACAAAAGATAGATCCAGCTGCTCATCGATTGGCTTTATCCTCTTTTAGCAGTTCAGCAAACTGCTTGAGCAGATCTTCATCAATCCCCTTCTTTTTCATACTCTCAATGTAAGCTACATCCAAATCATCGACATCTTTAGTCAGATCATCGCGTTCATCATTTACAAGTCTTTCTCGAATTGCCATATCAATTCCATCCTTTCTAAAATTTCTTGCAGTCAATACACTCAATGTACCGGCTTTTGACAACTTTGCCAACCTTCCTTTAAGATTTGTTAAAGAAAACAAAGAGGTTTCAAAGATACATCTGTTTTGGCCAGTTTACATCAAGCAGAGATTGAAGCGTTTAAGAACTACTTTTAAGGCAGCGTGAACGCGCTGCAAAGAACTGCCAAAAGAAAAAGAAGGCCACATTCAAGGCCTTCTTTCAAATTAATGATTGGGTTTTAGAAACTCTTATTTCTCTAAATCGTGTTCAGCGAAGTACTTAATTGTACGAACCATCTGAGAAGTATAGGAGTTTTCGTTGTCGTACCAGGAAACAACCTGAACGAGAGTATTGCCGTCTCCAGTAGGAGTAGCCATTGTCTGAGTTGCATCAAACAGGGAACCGTAAGTCATACCGATAACGTCGGAAGAAACGATTTCTTCTGTGTTGTAGCCAAAGCTTTCGTTCTGAGCAGCAGCCATTGCAGCGTTGACCTGATCAGTAGTAACTTCACCTTCAACTTCAGCAACTAAGATGGTGGTGGAACCTGTAGGAACAGGAACACGCTGAGCGGAACCAATCAGTTTGCCGTTGAGTTCTGGGATTACCAGACCGATTGCTTTAGCAGCACCAGTGGAGTTTGGAACGATGTTTACAGCAGCAGCACGGGAACGACGTTTGTCGCCTTTTCTCTGTGGTCCATCCAGAGTCATCTGGTCACCAGTGTAAGCATGAACTGTAGTCATGATACCGGATTTGATAGGAGCCAGATCGTTCAGAGCTTTAGCCATTGGAGCTAAGCAGTTTGTTGTGCAGGATGCAGCGGAAATAATGTTGTCACCAGGTTTTAAAACTTCCTGGTTAACGTTGTAAACGATTGTTGGCAGGTCGTTTCCAGCAGGAGCGGAGATAACAACTTTTTTAGCGCCAGCATCGATGTGAGCCTGTGCTTTAGCTTTGGAAGTATAGAAGCCTGTGCATTCCAGAACTACGTCTACACCCAGATCGCCCCAAGGAAGTTTGGAAGCATCTGCTTCTTTGTAGATTTTGATTTCTTTGCCGTCAACGATGATGGAATCTTCAGTAGATTCTACTTTGTCAGCAAGTTTGTAAGTTCCCTGAGTTGAGTCATACTTGAGCAGGTGAGCTAACATATCAGGTTTTGTCAGGTCGTTGATCGCAACTACTTCGTAGTTAGGATCATCAAACATCTGACGGAATGCAAGACGGCCGATACGTCCGAAGCCGTTTAAAGCAACTTTTACTGTCATGGTCAGTAAATCCTCCTTTAATAACGTTTTAATTATAGATTCACTGCCAATTCCTGTCAACGATGATTCTGTTTACCGGTTAAAGTGACCAAGCCTATAGGATTTTTCTCAATTATTCATAGTAAAGCAATCTTAATGTATGAATTTAGTAATCTTATTTGTTTTATTAAGCACATTAAAATTGCATAAATGAAAATTTGCATCTATTTCACAAACTTTCAAACTAAAATGGATTATAATAGGTCAATAGCACCTCTGGTCATAGAAAGGAATTTTATGAATTATCAGGATATTCTTGAGCTTCTCGAAAAAGACGCAAGACTTACTCCGCGTGATCTGTCCGAGATTCTGCTCGAAGACGAAAACGAAGTCCGTAAGGCCATCCACCAGATGGAACAAGACAAAATTATCTGCGGCTACCATACCGTAATCAACTATAACAAAGCACTTCGCAATGAAAAAATCATGGCGTTCATCGAAGTTGGGGTTCGGCCAATGAAAGATAAAGGCTACGATTACACAGCCAACCTGATTGCCGGCTATCCCGAAGTCAATTCCATGTATTTGATTACCGGCGACAATGATTTCATTTGTCTGGTAGAAGGAAAAACCATGTTTGAAGTCTGCCAGTTTGTCTCCGATAAAATTGCGTGCATTGAAGACATCCAGTCCACCAAAACACTCTTTGTTTTAAAACAATATAAACAAAGCGGAGTTATGACTGGTGCTGGCAAGCAAAGCCTCAAAGAAGACAGACTGGTGGTGAGTTACTAATGCTTCCAATCAATCAAACCGTCGAACATTTAAAACCAAGCGGTATCCGCAAATATTTCGATTTAGCATCAAGCATGGAAGGCGTTATTTCACTGGGGGTCGGCGAACCCGACTTCGATACCCCCTGGCATATTTGCAATGCAGCTGTGGAATCTTTCCACGAAGGAAGAACCCACTATACAGCCAATCGTGGTCTGCTTACCCTGCGCGAGCAGATCGCCCGCTATACCAAAGAACGTTTTGACCTTGACTACGATCCTGAAAAGGAAATTCTGGTCACTGTCGGAGGTTCTGAAGGGGTAGATTTGGCTTTTCGCACCTTAATTAATCCTGGTGATGAAGTCATTGTCCTGGATCCGAATTATGTTGCATATGAACCGGCAATTTTAATGGCCGGCGGAAAACCTGTCTATATTACCCTCACCCAGGATAATGATTTTAAACTGCTTCCTGAAGATCTTGCCAAAGCTCTCACTCCGAAAACCAAAGCGATCATGCTTAATTTCCCTTCCAATCCCACAGGTGGAACTATGGGATATGAAGACTATGCCAAGCTTGTCCCAATTTTCAAAGAATCTGGAATCTATATTATCTCTGACGAAATCTATGCTGAACTTACATTTGACGGCGGCCAGTTTGTTTCCCCTGCCTCCTTTGATGAAATTAAAGAGCAGGTGATCATTATCAATGGCTTTTCTAAAGCTTTTGCGATGACCGGCTGGCGTCTTGGTTATCTGCTGGCCAATCCGACGCTCAGCAAAATGATGACCAAAGTCCATCAATTCATCATTATGTCGGCTCCCACATCCGCCCAGATTGCTGCCATTGAGGCCTTGCAAAACGGCATTCCAGATCTGCTCGCCATGCGCAAAGAATATGAACAGCGCCGCAACTTAATCTGTGCTCGTCTTAATCGAATGGGATTGAAGACAAACGTCCCTAAAGGAACTTTCTATGTTTTCCCGAATATTACTTCAACCGGACTGACTTCAGACGAATTCTGCGTCCAGCTGCTTGAATCTAAAAAGGTTGCCATTGTTCCCGGTACGGCCTTTGGAGAGCATGGTGAAGGCCATTGTCGTATTTCGTATGCCACCAGTATGGACAATATCAAAGAAGCAATGGATCGCATCGAAGAGTTCTTAACCGAATTAAAAGCAAAACAGCAGGCTGAACTGGAAGCCTCTGTTGAAGAAATTGCCCAGGAAGTGTTAACGCTTGTTGAAGAACTTTAAGGGGCTGCTGAATATTAATTTCCAAAAAATAGGGTTTTATGTGGTTTACACAAAGTAAACTCAAGCGTTATCTATTGGACCAGATTTCTACGCAGTACCTACGGTCTAAACCGAATTTATCTTCTTTATATTCTACTGGTAAATCGAGACCAGTGATCTGCCATTCCGTAATACCTAAAGTAGATGCGACCGACAAAGGTATCGCAGGTAAATTTCTATTTATTTAACGTGAACAATTAGATTTATGATCGATGCTTTAGACTATCTTTTGTCTTCTCATGGCGAACGATTTTGGTCGAATTCACTAAGAAAAAGACTTTTGTCAGGCTTATCTAAAGTATATAAAAATGGAAGAAGTGATCTTATCCAACAGAGGCCTTCTTCCATTTTCACTTTTATCATCCTTCTAAATGACGTTAAATTGCGTCCATTGATTTGAACGAAAGCGCCCATAAAAGATTACTGCGCGAGTACCCCAGTCCATCGCCATAGCCAAATCCACACCGAGGACGCTTAAATTGAACATAACGCCCAGCACCCATCTCAAATTATTCCATTCAGTCGGGGTACTCTGCCCTTAAGAATAGATATCCAAAAACACCGGACAGCCTAGCAGAATCAGTACGTTCCAAACGAAAGAAAAGAGTAGTGTAATCTTAAGTAGCCGTTTAAAGTTATATTTTGCTGCCTCAATATTGCCTTCCCCCATACATTGGCCAATGACCGTAATAAAGACTGGTGACATTGTTACTCCAGCCAGAGCCGCCATCGACCAAATACTTTGCGCAACCCCATTGGCCGCAATTTGGGTGGTGCCAAACATCGCGACAATGCTCGAAAGCACTACTTTGACCAGCTGGAATACTCCATCTTCCATACCATTTGGAATTGCAATATGCAAAATCCGCTGGAACATTGGAGCCGAAAACTTCATCAGCCACTCTTTGACGTAGTAAACATCATTTTTCTTGGAAAAAGCCAAGACTGTAATGGCAAGAGCGCTGAAGGCCCGGGCAAATAAGCTTGGCCAGGCGACACCGGCTACCCCTGCCTGCAAAACGAAGACGTCCACCAAATTTCCCGCTACATTTATAATGTTAGAAAATAATGAAATGACCATTGTTACTTTTGTCTTGCCAAGTGAGCGAAAGATTGCAGCACCCGAATTATAGATGGCTAAAAACGGATAAGAATACGCTGAAATCCGTAAATAGGTGACACAGGCTTGCATAACATCTGCCTCGACCTGCCCAAACAGAAGCCGAAGAATCGAAGTGTTTCCAATCAGCACCAAAACAGCTAAAAACACTGAGAACAAAGCCGAGAAAAGCAGCAGCTGACTGGCATTCTTTGTACTGTTCTCTCGTTCTTTGCGGGCGCTATATTGACTGATGACAACCGCCCCCGCTTGCCAGAGCTGAAAACAGATAGATAAATGTTGTATTGAACTGGTTCACCAGACTCACACCAGATACTGCTACTTCTCCTGCATAGCTGACAATTAATGTATCAGCAATACCAACAAGCATCACCAGGAACTGTTCGCAGAATAAGGGAATAATAAAAGCTCGCAGCGCTTTTGAGGAAAATTGACCAGTAAGTTGTACAGTTGTAGCCATCTTTTCATTTCATTTCATTTTTTCTATTAGTCTTTCTTCATCAAAAAGAAATCCCTACAGATCTAGGAGGTCTTGAATGCTGATCTAGAGATTAGTGAAGAACTTTGTAACGAACTAGAACCGATCCAGTTTTTGGATTGCCGGTTGCCTCAAGGAGCTGCAGCTTTTTAAGGGGGACTGAATACTCTTTCCGATTAAATACGGGAGAAAAGCTGGCACGTCCATCAATTCCTGCTCCAATCAAAAGAACGATCTCATCGAGAAGTCCAGCATCTAAAAAGCCAGTATTGATTGCAGCACCGCCAACGATTCCTAAGCGATGAACACCAAATGTATGAGTTAAAATTTCAACAGCCCGATTGAGGTCAATAGCTCCTTTTCCAGTAGCAATGTAAGAAATTTCTTGTTTATCAAGATACTCCAGATATTCTGCGGGGACATCTTCACTGGTCACAATGACCATTGGATTCTCGTACTCGCTTCCTTTTTTTCCAAAGCAGACCACCATGGGTTGCTGCAATCACATCCAGTTGCTTCTGTCCTTCGGCATAATTGACATATACTTCTTTCCCTGCTTTTCGATCCGTTTTGGGTTCGAATTTCCCTTGTTCAGCCATTTCCAGCTCAGCAGTATGCCTGCCACTTACGGTGGCATCAAAGTTAAATTCATCAAGCAACGGGTAGTAATCTTCAACTCCCGGTAATTGAGCAGTCATATTGCAGTCGATTCTGCCATCAATAGAAGTCATCATGTAACAAATAATTTCAGGTTTGATCATTTTATTTCTCCTCGTTTGTTTATAGCCACAGTATATGTTTCGCTTTTTCTAATATCAAATACCTATTTATACTTTAAACTTATGCAATATTCATATAATAGAGACCATATCTGATTCTTTCAAAAAGTATAGACGATTCCCCCACACGAATATGAAACGTTTCATATTCAGAGCGATAAAAAAGGTCTCTGCAATAAAACATGACGTGAATGTCATGTCTCATTTACAGAGACCAATATATCGTCTGGCAACGTCCTATCTTCGCTTTGACACTATTTTCGGCGTTCAATGGCTTAACTTCCGTGTTCGAGATGGGAACGGGTGTGACCCATTGGCTATCGTCACCATACTTACTCATGGACCTTTCAAAAACAAACACCAGCTTTGACATAACTGTGGTTACAGTTATTTTCTACGACTTGTCATGGCCATGTTTTTTACCATGCTTCTGATTTCGTCGTTGTTTTGATCATTCTTATCGGAAGAAGTGGATTCAGTCCGCTTTGAATTCTGTTGGTTGACTGAACTCATAAGCTTCCTGTTTCCGCTCTTCCCTCTCGTTATCTTAGATTAAGCTTTCGACCGATTAGTACTGGCCAACTTCATTTCTCACGAAACTTCCATACCCAGCCTATTTCCTTGTAGTCTTCAAGGGGTCTTATCTACCGCAGATCTTATCTTGGGGATGGCTTCGCACTTAGATGCTTTCAGCGCTTATCCATTCCCTGCTTGGCTGCCC
>JADGIS010000038.1 GCA_015233825.1 Erysipelotrichaceae bacterium RD49 | reverse complement strand
GCGGTAGATAAGACCCCTTGAAGACTACAAGGAAATAGGCTGGGTATGGAAGTTTCGTGAGAAATGAAGTTGGCCAGTACTAATCGGTCGAAAGCTTAATCTAAGATAACGAGAGGGAAGAGAAGCAAGACTGCTTCTTCTTCCAATAAGAATGAAATGAAACGATGACGAAAGTCATCCAGTAACTGTAACCACAGTTATGTCGAAGCTGGTGTTTGTTTTTGAAAGGTCCATGAGTACAGTATGGTGACGATAGCCAATGGGTCACACCCGTTCCCATCTCGAACACGGAAGTTAAGCCATTGAACGCCGAAAATAGTGTTAAAGCGAAAATAGGACGTTGCCAGACAAAAAGTGAAAACCTCTGAAGAATAAAGGAGAAATCTGCTATTCTTCAGAGGCTTTTTCGTTTTACGGTTTGGATGATTGGAAATTTTCAACATCGATTTCCTGAAATGAACTCCGCTGCTATGACTGTTTCCACTCTTTAACTGCTTGTATGAAGGAAACAAACAGAACTTGGACAACTTTGATTGTAAACTTCTTTAGAATGCTGCTGACGAATATAATGGAAGTAATACATACCATAACCGCGTGCTAAAAAAAGCGAGAGGTTTAGCACGTGTTAGAGAAAGGGAAAATGGAATGGACGAATTACTGGATATTGGGCAATTTTGCGGATTGTTAGAGAACATGACCAAAGAAGAGCTGCTGGCTACTCTGCTTACTACTATACAAAGGGTAGATCCCGAATTATATCCAACCTTGATGGATGCTTTTAAACAAAATTTAAAAGCCATTGATGCTATTAAAAGCCAAGCGAAACAGGAAGCGTATAGCCAACAAATCATTGATTCCCATAAGCGGCTGACTGATAAGCTCGATGAGCTGAATCAAAATTGGGAGACTCTGCCACGAATTGCGAAAGTTGAAATCAATGAAGAATATGATGACTGGTATGCCGCAGATGAACCAGAATATTTTTTAGTTGATGATCAGAATGTAGCTGGACTGGTTTACTCGATTGAAAGTCTGCTGGAAGAAATCGATGCACCGGATCTTTGGCAGGAGCGCTTAGAACTGCTGGAACTGCTGTTGAATATGGATTTAGATATTGAGGAGTATGAGCCCCCAGTTGAATCTACCAAAGAAGTGATTGAAGTGCTTGCGGATTTAAGTGATGAAGTAAAGGATATCAATCAAATTTGGATTGGGATTGCTCAATCTGTCTTGCTTGATCGAAAGAAGGATCTCGATGATATCTTAAAACAATTGAGTAAAGCTGCTGTTCGATATAGTCTGTGTCTGGATATTTTAAGTGAAGAACTGGCAGAAGAATTTGGTCCACAGATGCAGCGAAAGATTGCGTGCAAATGGCTGGATTTATTGTATGAGCAAAAGGCTTTAAAAAATGAAAATCGAACGGTTCGTGATGCTTTAGACTGGATTGCAGACTCCGATTTGGAAAAAGAATATGTTCTCAAAATTGTAGATATGATTCCTAGCCTGGCAGATGAATTTTTCCAGATTTACCGCCAGACTGCCTCTTTGGAGCAGCAAAGCAATTATTTACAAGCGGCTTTAGCCAATATTAGCGGTCATCATGATATTCGGGCCCAGCTTCATGATCAGGTTTCGCTGATTGAAAAGAAGCTTGACCATACTGAGGAAGCGATTGACCATATGATTGCTGCCACCAATGAAGAGCCCCTATTCAAACGGTATTACGCACTTACGGTTCTTGATCCCGACCGCGATTACTTACCAAAATTGGATACAATCAACAACAATAGTTATCTCAAGACCAATTACTCGGTTTTAGAGGGAAATATTGAACCAATGCTGGGCGTTTTAAAACGCAGCTCATCAGGCCATTCTTCTGCAAAACGAACTGAGATGGCTTTATTGTTGTGTCTGCTTGGTTATCCGATGAAGCATAAATCTCTGCATGAACTGGCAGACCGCTTCTTAAACGAAGGCATTTACTCTCACTATTGGAAAACAACGCCGCTCGACGCTCAGGGAATCGACTACGCTCAGTTATTCAACCGCGCCTTTGAGCGCGCTCAATTAAATGAAACGCAGATTCAGATGGCTCTGGACCTTTTGAATGACCGCATTTTAGAATTCTGTGAAGAAATAACGGGATCGCAGGCGCGCAAAGAATATTTCCGTTGTGCTCAGTTTGTCGGCGCTCTTTATTATGTCCGTTCTCTGTATGGAGAAAAAGGATTGTCAGCCGACTTTAAAGCTCGTTATGGGAAATTGGTCAATCGTTATCCGAGATTTAGAGCAGAAGTCAATGACTGGCTCTAAGTTTTATCGGTATCTCTAGAAGTGCACAGAACTGGTTGCGCTGGTTAAATGCTTCAAATTCATAACGAAAAACCTGAATTCATTTTGCTGAATCCGGGTTTTTTACTGTGCAGAAAGAGTCTGCCGCAATCTCTTGAGATTTGTTTTTTGAAAACCGGTAACGCGGCGGCTGTCTAGACATTTTTGAATTGCTGTTCGAACAATTTGGGAATCGAGGTTTGGATTTTGGAGTGTTTTCCAAGCAAGCTCTGGTTGATAGATCATGAACTCACATAGCAGCCAAGCTTTGGCCAGCTGAATTTCCCGTTCGTCTCCATCGACAGTCAGGGCTTTTTGAAGAAAGAATCTGGCTGGATCATATTCAAGTTTACTTGCACGCTTCATGATCCATATAATTCCGAGTCTTCGTCCATAACTTTCAGGACGATCCAGCATTTCCAGGGCGAGTTCAAGCAAATCATCGGTTTTGATCTTTGGGAAGGTTAAACTATCCGTTTGGCACCAGGATTCGATTGAAGGCAGAAACGCGAGGACAGCTTGTCTTGCTTCCGGCAGGGTTTTCAGCGTATTGAGCAGATGGATATGGATAAAGTCCTCATCGATATAGCCGTGCGGCAATGAACGCAAAAACTCAGCCTTTTCTTTTGAAGTTAAAGATTTGGCAATTGTTTTCAGATCGGGTGTTCTGGCGCCGAGAAATCGTTTAGGATCCAGGCTCGGTGCCAACCTGGCATTAAAAGCGGCCCGTTTAACATCTGCCAGGGGCAGAATTCGTTCTTTGAGAGAAAGCGTCATAGTCTTTGCGGTGTCTTTCTAGTATTCGCGATACAGTTGCTTGATTTCTTCTTTTGAAAGGTTATGGCTTAAACCTAAAAGCAAAAGCAGTCTGGCTTTGTGCGGGGAAAGTCGCAAAGCCGGAATGGTGATTTTGCCAGGGTCAAAGACGGGAGAATCAAAAGCAGATCCTTCCAAAAGCCGGCTGGCACGGACAATCACACAATTGCCCTGGTAGGATTCGATTACCTCTTTAATCGCGCTTGAATAATTTCCGGCACCTGTACCAGCAATGACTACCCCATCATAGGTGTCAAGCATATAGCGTAACAAGTTGGGATCGCTGTTGATATGGACATAGAAGATTTCAACTCTCTTATCGAGCGGCCCGGGATCCTGGCCAAAACGAGAATATACCGTATGGCGGCGGTAAGGCTGGTGGACCATGAAAACTTGGTCATCCTGCATATAGCCAACAGGTCCAGGATCAGCCACTTCAAAGGCGTCTGTCTTAATGGAATTGATCTTGGTCAGATCACGGCCAGAATAAATCGTGTCGCCAATCACGACAAGGACACCCATGTTATGGGCTTGGGGATGAGCAGCCAGAGCGACAGACTGGTATAAATTCATCGGTCCATCTGCACTGGTTGCTGTAGCGGGCCGCATCGCCCCGGTCATCACTACAGGTTTGGAAACATTGAGAATCAAATTCAGAAAAAAGGAAGTTTCTTCCAGAGTGTCAGTTCCGTGCGTGATGACCACGCCTTCGATTTCAGGATTTTGGCAGAGTTCTTCAACTAAAGTTTTTAAACCAAGACCGTCTTCTAAAGTAATGTCATTGGAATCTTTTGCACAAAAGGGATAGACCTCCAGATCGGCAAGTTCATTGATCTGGGGAATCGTTTCCAGAATCGAATTGACCGACAAGGTTCCGGCGCGATACTGAGCAGATTCGCCAATTCTTCCTGAACCGGCGATGGTTCCGCCGGTGGCTACAATGGCCACTTTCTTTTTAGGAGCTGAAGCATGGGGAGTTTGAGATGAAATCCTATTGGTATGGGGTGGAGTCCTATCCAGATCGGAGGCTTGAATAGTCGTTTGAGTTTGGCTCTGGCTGGATAGAGCTGTCTTTGCGATTGGGTCTGGAGACAAAGCGGCAAAGAGAGGGGTGCAAGAAATATTTTTGGAAGTCATGACCTTATTGTAGAAGATCTAAGATTTTCCAACAATCCATTTAATAGTGAATTCTGCATGCAAACAGATGCAACAGTTGCACAGACACGGTTTACAAAAAAATGATGGCATCCTTAAATTTTGTTATAAAATGCCTAGTAGTTGTCTAAAATACTGGTTAGACATATGAGAAAAAAAGATCGCACTTCCTCGGGATTTGATAAGGGGAGTATGGAAGAATCTGGGTTAGAAGAGTTGAAAGATCATGAAAATAGAAAAGAGAGAATGAAGGAAAAAAGAGAGAGTAATTGAAGGTGCTGATAGAGCTGAGGAGGAAGTCGGAAAAAGAAGCTGGCACAGCAGGTACAAGAGGAGGATACATTATAAAAAGGGGAAAGCAGTTAAAGTGGATGCGCAGCCAGAGGTTTGAAAGGAGCAATTTTGAATAAAAAAAAAGATCTGCATCTGCAGCAGATCCTGGAACATTTCAAAATGGTGCGGGCGACAGGACTCGAACCTGCACGCGTAAGCACTAGATCCTAAGTCTAGCGTGTCTGCCAATTTCACCACGCCCGCGCAAAGATGATTAAACCACGACTGGATGAAAAAAGCAACTATCCAAAAGCTGGATCATCAATCTCTCAATAAAAAATTCAAAAGAATTCAACATGACTCAGATATGGTAAATCTTCCGTATATATAGAGAGATCCGGAAAGAGTGCTATAAAGAGTTTATTCTTATACAACCACGCTTCTCAGTTATTGGAGTATGGTTGTCGGCCGATTCCACACATCGATTTGTTCCTGAAGATAGATTTCAAGTTTTTCTAAGAAGTGGGCATCAATTGGCAGCGAGGACCAAGTGTTTTCCGCTTCATATCCCTGAATTTCCAGATCTGGAGTGGACAACTGGATCGTCACTGGACAATCGAAGTTATCACTGTCCACTTGTTCTTGCATTTCGAGAAGTTTGTCGAGAATAGGGGCAGCGATTTTCTGAATCAGTTCATATTCAAAAAGCTCATCATACATAAGTAGTCAGTATTCCTTTCAATTGTTCCGTTCGGTTTTTCAAAATTATAACCCAAGGAAAAGATCGGAACAAGATAGTTTTGGCAAGGGAAGTGCTTACAAAATATCTCCTACTTCCTCGCTTTTTGGCTTTTATATTTCTAGTATAGACATTTATGTGAAGAAGACATATTCGATATTTCAAAATCCCGCTTTTCTTTGACAGATACTAGAAAAAAGTCAGAATATTATGCAAAATTGCAGAAATAATTGTGCAAATAAACTTGAAGATTCGAAAAGTAGAAAAGGGACCAAAGAAAGGTTAAGAAGATTCCAAATGATGCACGGGGTTGACAAATTGAAAATTTGACCGACAATGACCATCTGGTCCGCAAAAAATGGTCCAAAAGCTTACAATACTATACAGAGTTCAAAATTAAGGGATTGATTTGTTAAGATGAACTTCTAAGGGGGAAGAAGGAATGAAAGATCAGAATCCACAAAACATGACGCAAAAGGAACCAAAATCAGATCCAAATGTCAATGAAATCGACGACTTTACACAAAAGCTGTTAGACAAACAGGCAGAGCTGGCCCTGTTTCCGGATGATGATGAGATCACCTCTTCTTCACTGGTTGATACGATGAACGAAGCCCAGCGCCGGAATGCAGAAGCATCCATGCTAAAAGCACTGGATCAATTCCGTAAAGAAAGAGGTCAGGATACCATTGAGGAAGAAGAACGAAAGTTTGCTCTGCGCCATCCCAATAAGGTATCGAAAACCAAATCTTCTTCCGCGGGCCATTCGAAATCACCGCATAATAATCATTCAGAAACCAATCAGGCAAAAGAACATTACGAAGAAATTGAACCGAATCGATATGAGACCAAAAACCGGGAAAACCATTTCGAAAAAACCGAAACGAGGCCGGCTAATAAGGTTAAGTTCTACTATAAACCGCGCTTTTGGGTTGTGGCTGCGATTGTAGCTGTGATTGCAGCAGTCTTTGGGGCTTATGCCTGGAAGGTTACAGTCTACGATCCGATGCATGCCACGGATGTAGAGCAAAACTATGCGTATAACAAGCTGATCAATTTTGCGGATGAATATCCCATGAAATCGGATGCCCAAAAACGCGATGTCCTCAATCTAGAATCTGACTATAACAGTCTGCCTGAAGCGAAAAAGGATGAAATCAACCAATATTTTGCCAATCCAAAACATACTGGCAAAACATTTGTAGAGTTGCTCAATGAAATGAAGCAGACCGTTGCCAACGAAGAAAATCCAGCCTTGCAGGCTTTGCTTGACTATGCGCGCGGCTGGCAGACGGCGGATGAAGCGACCAGACAGGATATCGTCAATCGTATCGAGGCCTTTAATACGTTAAGCGACAGCGCGAAAAACGAAGTCAATTCGGTCTTCGTTCCGATTACCGGCAAAGACTTTACCACGGTTTATAATGAGTTTAAAGCCGCTCAGGATCAGGCTGCCCAGGCTTCTCAACAGCAAGCCGATGCCGCCCAAACTGCCCAGCAGCAAGCCGATAACAAGGCTGAATTGCAAGCTCAGCTCGCCCAGCTTCAAGCCGATCGCGAAGCTTATTCTGAATTTCTGGCTTCTGAAGGACTGGAACCCGATGAGATTCTGGCTCAATATGATGCCGATATCGCCCAGATTCGAGCGCAGCTCAATCAATAGTTTCAATCGTCTTTCTGCTTATTTCTTTTTTGGAAGGACCTGACTTTCGATAAGAATACAGAATTCCAAGGTACACTCCTGGAGAAATCGCAGCATGATTTCTCCAGGATCTTTTTGTATTTGGATCTTTTGATTTTGACCAGGCAAAGAACAGAATCAGCAGCTTGGAGAAATTTCAAAATGAAAAGATGGGAAGGGAAGCAAAATATGAAAATCGAAACCGAAAAACTAATTATAACTTAATTTGATAAAAACATGACTGAAAGCGTTCATCGGGAATCTTTAGATGAAGAGAATCGTCGCTTTGTTCCAGATGAAGTGTATGAAACGATCGAAGAAGCTGCTCAAACGATTGGATTTCTCATCGCCTGTTATACGCACAGTCAAGGTCCGCTGGTCTATCCTGTTTTATTGAAAGCAGGAATTTATCGGTTATGTCCAAGTGGTTCCCTTTGATGACAGCACCTGGGAAGTCGGCTACCATATGACAGATATACAAACAAGGATAGGCCACGAAGGCAGTCAGCGCATTTTTACCTGTGATGATGAAACAAATCGGGATTACAGAGATGACCGGTACCTGCCTTGCAAAGAATCAAGCTTCCATCCAGGTTAAGGAACGCTGCAAATTTATAAAGGTATATCAAGGATCGGGGATTACCAAGGCAAGCAAAGAGAAATCTGCAGATTTATATATTATCTGGATCCCGTTGATCTGCAGTAAAGAGTGTGCGAACTGGCCAATACGTATTCGATATCGTACAGATTTAAGTTCAAATCAGCTGATAAATTCAAAAGTCTTTACACAGATTCGTTTTCGTATGATACAATACTTGAGCGCCGACGTAGCACAGTTGGTAGTGCAACGCACTCGTAACGCGTAGGTCGTAGGTTCAAGTCCTATCGTCGGCACCATTTTGAAAATTCTCCCATACTTGTCTTTGGCCGGTATGGGATTTTTTTATACCAAGACTGAATGAAGATAAAGAGGATAAAAAGGCTGTGCTTACTATGGCAGATTGACAGAAACCGGTCAGCCGTTTACAGGATTCTGCCTGCTGCCTTGAGCAGGATTTTTTAGAAAAAAGCTTGGATGTTAGGCTGAATCGAGCAATTTAAGCAAAAACGAATGAGAGTTTGAAAAACATGATCTTCATTCAGAGAGTTTTGCGTATACGCAGACATGAATACTCTTTTAAGCTTTTGGATTCTCATCCTGGCTTGTCTGCCGATGAGTGATCCTGCTGTTCAAAGCGGACTTTTGCTGGAAAGTCCTCTGACCAAAACGTTAGTATCCAGCCAGTTAGATGCTGGGCGCCAGAAAGTCGAAACCACCTTGCAGCGATTGGAGGAAGGAGTAAAAAAAACCGATCGCAAGTATAAGGCTTTGCTCAATATGCGAGCTGAAAACTGGAAACCAGAGTCTGAGTATTTTTATAACCAATCCAAACGACTTGAAAATACAGTAGCACTGCTTCAAAAAGCGCAGATGCTGCTCAAGACCCTGCAGGAAGCCAAAGCCTTGCCCAAACCGAATTTAAACACGATACCGGATGAAATGCGCCAGTATCTGTTGGACGGTAGTCCAAAGCTGGCTCAAGGCGCGCCTGGGTATGGACCCGGCTTTGAACGAGCTTGCCCGGCATTTGATGGAAACGATCTGGATGCTTTCAATGGAACCCTTGGAGATTCTGGCTTGTCAGAAAATCTGGCTGGATCCAATGGTCTGAGAATGCCCGCAGCCGGAACCATTTCGGCTGGCACCTGGGCGTATCCTGGCGGCGGCCTGCATCTGGGCATGGATTTAGCTTTAAGGATGTATACCCCAGTCTATGCCCCAGCAGATGGCATTATCTTGTATGCGGCTGCTCCTGTAGGCGATGCTGGCGGCTATTTGGGCAACTGGTGCGGCTGGCCATATGGTGGGGGCAATACAATTGCCATGATCGGTAAAGCCAATGACAAGCTTTACGGCATTACGTTTTGCCACTTGTCCAGCCGGATTCAGGTCCGGGCAGGTCAGCAGATTCATCAAGGAGATTTGATCGCCTACAGCGGCAATACCGGCAATTCTACCGGGCCTCATACCCATATAGAATTGTTCAGTCTTAAAGTCTCAGCAGCTCAGGCGATTGCTTACTTCCAGCAGGGAGCGGATTTCTCCTTTGGAACCGGCTGGGATACCCCGGGGACCTGTTCCTGGCTGGCTTGTCGTATAAGACCAGAGCTTTACTTTTAATCGCTTTTATTCATTACTTCCACTCCAGGCCTGATTAACAGGAAACAGACCATTCAGAAGATCGAAAATATCAGGCTGCCCTTTGATCGGCCAGAACCATAGTCAACAAATCGCACAGATGATGAATCTGTGCTTTTTAATATGCCTATAAGCTGATCAAAGAGAATAGCTGGATATTGTGAACAAAATCAATGCCATTCGGTTTTTCGGATAAAGTAACGATTTGATCTGAATATCTATCTCCAAAGCGCAGATGATATCTAAATCGGATTGGATTTTGCTGTTTTCAGTAAAAAAAGGCGCATTGAAAACAGACTGCTTTCGGGCAGTCCTGAAGTAATCTCATTTGTTCAATAAACTTATCTATAGTATTCGGTGCTGATTGGAGTCTGGCTTCCTTTGCGTATACCGGCTAAAGTACCTGCCTGGTTTGACCTGCGACTTATGCTTCCATATCTGTCTGAGCAGATATTCTTCTTCGAGTATCTCGTAATTAAAGTACTTCCTGAGAAGCTCATAGGCGAACTTTCGATTAAGTACCGTCTTACATTTCGGTGGCTTTGACGGAACAAGTCGATGCTCTTCACAGTAATCCAGTGCTGCACTGCATAGGTTACAAAGAGTGAGCCGTGCCCAGATCTCCTGCTTTACGGCATCCATCTTTCGGGCATGAACCGCCTGAAGACCTGCCGAATATTTCAGCTCCAGAAAGCCTGTCTCAACAGCCCATCTGGATTTGTACGGATCCCGAATGTCTTCTTTGGAGAATTCGGATTCTGGAAGGTTGGTGATGAAGTACTGATAGGGTTCAGTCGCATCAGATCCCGGATCTGTCCGCAGTTTGAGCAGACGAATGGAAAAGTTTCGTTCACCATTTGGCTCCAGACACGTTTTATCTTTTCCACGAAGCGGATAGTGGAGTGCATCGCCTTTATATTGAGCCAGATACTTTTTAACCAGAATCAGGTTCTTCGTAATATCAACTTCGGAGTCAATATCGTATTCTTCCGGAATCTGCAGCAGTGACTGATAGTCTCGTTTCTTCATGCGGATCAGGAACAGATGCCCATTTCCATGATTTTCATCTCAAAACTGAAACCATGAAATCCTCGATCCATGATAACTATCGTCATTTCTTCGAATCGGCTCATCAATTCAAGAGCTCCGGTACGCTCGTTTTTCCTGGCGAGTTTCTGTACCTCGATATCCATAAAGAGCCTGTTATCTACATCGTAGGCGGCAACGATATGAGAGCCGGCGCGTTTACGCTTTGGAGAGCGAGTCTGAAGAAAGTCGTCAGAGTCCTTGTTAAAGGGTTCGAGATGAAGTGTTGAACCATCGATGGCGTAAGCGGGATAAGGGTATTTACGAGTGTTAAAAGCGCTAGTGAACTGCAGTCTCTCCATAACCTGGTCGAAGATATCTTTGAAGAACTGCGAATTGAGTTTGCTTCTTGCTTCACTGAGGGTCGAGTTAGCGAACTGATGCTCTTCACAGTAGCCAGAGTACGAAGCAATCTGAACAGGCAGATTCGAACTCTGCATGGAGAAGATGAAGTCAGTCAGTTTATCCAGAGGAAGCTTTTGAGTGTTTGGGCAGAAAGCGTTACTGGAATGATAGTTCTGATGATGCTCCATCACAGTTGAGATCGATTCGGCAAGGATCGTACGCAGCTGTTCAGCAGATGGGAGTGTCTGCGCAGCAGTGCAGACGTTGAAAGCGTTCTTTAAAACATGAACAGAGGAGCTTAAATGCGGTATGTAAAGTGGTTCCTTTCCAATTTGGAAAGGGGGAAAACAACCCCCTTTCAAGCTCCGCTGGATTATGCCCGAAGGGCCCGCGGCATTTGTCAACAATCTCTTTTGTATAAGATTTGTAATAATTGAAAAGGCTGGGTACAAAAAAAGCCAAATTATCTCAAATGGATAATTTGGCAATCTCTTATGCCTTTAACCGAATGGCATTGGAACAAAATGCTTGAACCAAAGGATTTGTTTTGCTGTTTCAAACAATTATGGTCATACTCCATTCGAATGCAATAAATGTTAATCAGATTTTAAATTCAATTTATTAACGGTGTTAAATGGCCTGATCTGTGTGATAACGGTCACTCAATTTCGGAATCGGCAGGATGAAATCTATAATGAAGCCATAGAAGGAGTGGTTTATGGAGCCAGTTCCAGCGCTTTGGACTATGATAAAGGCGTTTGCGATTGAAAGTGGCTAAAACCACATTTGCAAGAAAGAGAAAGTATGGATCCACTATTTGAAAAACGAATGGCAGGATTGCTTGGCGATGAGCTGGAAGCCTATCAGCAAAGTCTTGAACTCCCGCTTTATCAAGGCCTGCGGATCTCTGCGCGCAAGCAGGATTTGGAGATCACCAAAAAGCAGCTGCCCTTTTTAGAAGAACCGTCAAAATTTGCCCAGAATACCTGGTATATCCATGGCCAGTATGGGCTTCATCCAGACCATATCCAAGGCTTGTTTTATTTACAGGAACCGTCGGCTGGATCAGCCGTGGAAGTCTTAAATGTCCGGCCAGGAGATACCGTCTTAGATCTTTGTGCCGCTCCTGGATCGAAAAGTACGCAGATTCTCGATCGGTTAGAGGATGGCTTTTTATTGTCCAATGAAATAGACCCCAAAAGAGCCCAGGTCTTGTTATCCAATATGGAACGCATGGGTGCAGAGAATTTTATGGTGACCAATATGGACAGCAAGACTCTTTGCAGCCAGCTGCCCCAGACCTTTGACAAAGTCCTGGTCGATGCACCTTGCTCAGGAGAAGGGATGATAAAAAAACATGAAGTGGCTTTGGATCAATGGTCATACCCCAATATTCTGCTGTGCGCAGCCAGGCAGAAGGATATCCTCAAACAAGCCTGGCAGTCGCTCAAACCAGGCGGCCAGCTGGTCTATTCAACCTGCACCTATGCCCAGGAAGAAAACGAAGACAACGTCGCCTGGCTGTTAGAAACCTTTGACGACGCCCGCCAGCTGGACGTGGATGTCAAGTGGGGCCGGCCGGGAATGCCAACGCAAGGGATGGACGCTTCAAAAGTTCGTCGGATTTTTCCAATGGATGGCGGAGAGGGACATTTTGTCGCCCGCTTTGAAAAGAAAGCATCTGCTGATTTGCAGGAGGAAACAAGAAATGGAAAGCCGGCCAAATCAGCAAAGCAGACCAAACCAGCTGCCCTTCCTTTGGAAGCGGCTTCCTTTTTAAAAGAGCAGCTGCCCGAAGGCTTTGCCTGTTATCAGGTGATAAAAACCAAAGATGGCGTCCAGGTCTATGGGATGAATCATCCATTTCTGACGCTGAAAAAAGGGAAAGTCCTGCGCCAGGGTGTTCAGATTGGCGAACTGATCAAAAACCGCTTTGAACCCGCCCATGCTTTTTATCTGTCCAAGTCTGTAGCCCGCAAGGGACGAGCAAAGACAGAAACAACCTTAGAACAGATGAACAGCTTCTATCATGGCGAGCAGCTCAACATGGAAGCCCCAAAAGGCTTTCGGGCCTTATGTTATCGAGGAATTCCCTATGGCTTTGGCAAAAGCTCCCAGTCTCGGGTTACCAACAAGCTGCCCAAAGGCCTGCGCTTAAACCCGGGCTCCAAAATTTTAGATGGATTAGATTTAGAGGTGCATAAAAATGACACAAACAACTCAACCCCAGCAAGCAGATAAAAATGCAAAATTCAAACATCAGCTGTATCAATATTCTTTGCTGATTCTAGGAAGCTTGTTGTTTCCAATCGGGGTTACGCTCTTTATTGTTCCGTGGTCGTTAAACACTGGCGGCTTAATCGGTATTGCACAGATTTTGTCGTATACCCTTGTCCAGGGAACGGCTTTGTCCGGTGTATTTAACTTTTTGATGAATATCCCGCTCTTTATTTTGGCCTGGCGCAAGCTATCCAAAAACTTCGTCTATAAAACGCTGATCTCCCTGGTGATCCAGTCTACCTTGTTATCGGTATTGCCTGTTCCAAGTGAACCCATTTTGCCAGATGTTTTGTCCAACGTCATTTTCGGGGCTATTTTAGGCGGCCTTGGCATTGGTTTGTGTTTGCAGTCAGCTGGGTCGGCCGGTGGTCTTGATATTTTGGGTATGTATTTTTCTGTCGCCAAGCCAGGCTTTTCGGTCGGCAAGCTTTCATATCTGGTCAATGTATTTGTTGAATTGATTGCCGCATTTATTTATGGCCTGCCAAACGCTTTGTATTCGACCATGTTTTTGGTTTTGATGTATTTTATTTCCGATAAAGTTCATCTCCAGAATATCTGCATGTACGGCTTGGTCATCACCAGCGTACCGGAAGTCAAAGAGCATCTGCTCAGTGATCTTGGCCGTGGCGTGACGGCATGGAATGGATATGGTGCTTATACGGGAAATCATAAAGAAATCCTGCTTTGTGTCATGAACCGCTACGAAGTCAAAGCGGTTAAACGGATTGTCCGCACCTATGATCCGCAAGCCTTCTTTATTTTATGTAAAGGAAAAGCGGAACTGGGCAACTACGAACGTCGCTTGATGGAGTAAACCGTTTCTGGGAAACCCTCTTGAAAAGACTAAGCCTAGGATTCTTTTTAATCAGAAGGTGTTTGCCTTCGCTTCTCTAAGCAGAAATTTCCTTCTTATTGGAATGAACAGGCGCAAATTAATAGAGTATTTAAAAAATTCGATAAAAAAGATAACGGCTTTCGCATCCTTCGCGAAGGCCGTTTTACAATAGTTTTGCATCAAATCGATCTTCGTAAGCCAAAAAAAGATAAGAGCAGAAAATTTCTAAGCGGTTTCTGAAATATATTCAAAATATTATAGAAATGGAAAAACAGTCTAAGAATTTGCAGACCACCAAATGTGTCGGCAAATCTTTCAAATATTCATAGCATTTGGCTTAGAAAGCGAAAGACAGTTTATCTTGGCAGATGAGCAGGAAGATTGTTACAAGAAATCAGAAGGAGGGGAAACCGTTCATGATTATTCAAAGTAAAAAAGTCTGGGTAGTCGATACCTGGTTAGCCGCGCAGATTGAAATGGAAAACGGCCGCATTCAAGCCATTTATCCATATGGAACCAAAGAAGTCGATGAAGACTATGGAAATTTACGGATTGTTCCAGGTTTTATCGACCAGCATACCCATGGCGCCTATGGCTGGGATACCAATGATGCCACCGAAGATGGTCTGCGCTATTGGATGAAAAATATCGTTAAAGAAGGTGTGACTGGCATTCTGCCAACGACCATTACGCAATCCGAAGAAGTCCTGACTAATGCCGTAAAAAACGTAGCCAAAGTTGTCCGGGATGGCTATGAAGGGGCCGAAATTTTAGGCATTCACTTCGAAGGTCCGTATCTTGATCAAACCTACAAAGGTGCGCAGCCTGAACAATACTGCGTGAAGCCAGATGTTGAGCAGTTCAAACGCTATTGGGAAGCTTCGGACCATCTGATCAAGCTGATCACCATAGCCACTGAACACGATGACAACTATGCCCTGACGCATTTCTGCGTCGATCATGGCATTGTTGTCAGTCAGGGCCACTCAGGTGCGACCTATGAGCAGGCGTTGATGGCAGTCGCCAATGGTGCGATGTCGATGACCCATGTTTATAATGGAATGACGAAATTCCATCACCGTGAACCAGGATTGGTTGGTGCGGCATTCCGGCTGCGGGATGTCTATGGCGAACTGATTACCGATGGTAATCATTCTACTTATGAAGCCATCAATAACTTCTATCAGGCGAAAGGCCCGAACTTTGCGATCATGGTCACGGATTCTTTGATGGTTAAATCTCTGCCAACAGGAACCAGAGTTTTATTTGGCGGCAATGAAATTGAATTGATGCCCGATGGTTCAGCGCATCTGGTCATCCTCAAAAGCCTGGCTGGAAGCACCCTGAAAGTCAATCAAGGCTTGAAGGTTTTGGAAGAAGCTGGCGTGCCCTGGCTTTCCGCCATCAATTCCTGCACCATCAACCCTGCAACCCTGCTTGGCCTCAATGACCGTTTAGGCAGTATTCAGGCAGGCAAAGACGCTGATCTTGTCGTTCTGGCTGACAACTATGATGTGGTCATGACTTACATTAAAGGAAAGAAGGCATTCTAAAATTATGAGATTTTATCTGCAGTCGCTTAAACCCGAAGACTTCATGCAAATCAACCAGTCAGTGACGCTGGCTGGCGTATACAGTGAACCCATTGATTTTACCAATGAAGAACTGGATGTTACCAAAACCATTCAGGACGTATTGGAAGTGATGAGTGAGGATCAAGCTATTTATCTGTACGGGATGAATGATACCTTCCGCTACCTGCTTGAAGAAGGCAAGCGCCTGCAGAGCGTTTCCAAACAGGCTGCCTTAATTGTTCCTGCAAGCGAGCAGGGCTTTATGGCCGTTAAAGCTTCCAAGCGCATGGGCGTGCCTTTGGCTGTTGGATCGATCTTCCAGCTTGAACAGGCAGCAGTTGCCTTGCAGGATCAAGCTGCGCTGCTGTTTATCAATTTGGAAAAAGTCGGCCGTTATACGGACAGCATTCAGGTACTCAAAGAGATCCTGTCTGTGGCAGAACAGCCGCAAACAGAAAACATTGTGGCAGTCTGTTCCAATCTTGAGCAGGTTCGCCAGGCGATGCGGGTCGGTGCAAAAGCAGTTTGTGCGACGCCGCGAGTGTATGCGCAGATGATTTATGGGACTGCATCGGATGCAGACCTCAGTGTGGCTCGTGAAGAATGGCTGCTGACCTATGCCCGCCATGATGTGGTGGAATAAGTTTCCAGACCAGCGCTCTTGGTTTGCTCTCTTATAAATAAAGCCGAGTCAGCCAAGCCGGGATCCAAAACCATCGAACTGAATAGTCCTCAAGGCAAAATTAGTTTTTCCTCATCAAGCTTTCTTGGGTTTATAGATTCCAAGAAAGCTTTTTCAATGTCGGCTTGGCGATTTTTTTCGACAGGCAAATTGAAAACAAAGCGGCCATTTTTCGGTTCTTTCATCCGGTTTGTTTTGATTCTTCATCTTTTTAGCTGGCGCCTTTTGCTGTTTGGATTGAAGGTGGATCACTGTCTTAGGCATCCCGTAAAGTCTGAGCAAGACAAGTCGATATAATTATCCTGTTAGAAAGGCAAAGGAGGGGAGAATATGGACTTTGAAAAGATGTCGGAGAATCTTCAAAAGATTTTGATGCAGGCCGTTAATGATGCCAAAGACAAGCATCACGCCAGTGTTGATACCATTGATGTTCTCGAAGCAATTTTCAAAAACGATACTTTGAACGGATTGTTTGACCGGCTGAATGTCGATAAAAAGACCGCTTTGCAGATCATCCATGACGAAGAAAAGAATATCGTTAAATCCAGCTCTGCCAACGTTAACTTAAGCAACGAAGTTCAAAAATCAATTGATAAAGCTGCCAAGTGGGCTGCTGAGCATGACGAGACCTATTTAAGTGTTGCCACATTATGGATCGCCCTCATGTTCAACAAGTCATACATCTCCAGAAAACTTGTTCAGGTTTTCCATCTGAGCGAGCAGCAGTGTGTTGATGCTGAACTCGAACGCCGTGGAGGACGTAAAATGGATTCACCAAACGCAGAAGACAACCTTGAAGCTTTGAAAAAATATGGACGTGACCTGGTCGAAGAAGTTCGCGAAGGTAAAATCGACCCGATCATCGGCCGTGATGACGAAATCCGCCGGATGATGCAGATCCTGTCCAGAAAAACCAAAAACAACCCGGTTCTCATCGGTGAACCTGGTGTTGGTAAAACCGCCGTGGTTGAAGGTCTTGCCTGGCGGATTTTCAAGGACGATGTTCCTGAATCATTAAAAGACAAAAAACTCATTGAACTTGATATGGGTTCCCTGATCGCCGGTGCGAAATATCGTGGTGAATTTGAGGAACGCTTAAAAGCAATCCTGGATGAAGTCAAAAATTCTGAAGGCCAGATTATCCTGTTCATCGATGAAATTCACAACCTTGTTGGTGCTGGAAAAACCGAAGGCTCCATGGATGCAGCCAACCTGCTCAAGCCAATGCTGGCGCGCGGCGAACTGCATATGATCGGAGCCACAACCTTTAACGAATACCGCAAGTATATCGAAAAAGATGCTGCCCTGGAACGCCGTTTCCAGCAGGTGCAGGTGAAAGAACCGAATGTTGAAGATACCATTTCGATTTTACGTGGTTTGAAAGACCGCTTTGAATCCTATCATGGCGTCCATATCAACGATGATTCTCTGGTAGCAGCAGCCAGCCTGTCTGACCGCTACATTACCGACCGGTTTTTACCAGACAAAGCCATCGACCTGGTCGATGAAGCCTGCGCAACTTTAAAAGTTGAAATGGAGTCCATGCCACAGGAACTGGATGAGCTTCAGCGCAAGATCATGCTTTTGCAGATCGAAAAAACGTCTTTAATGGATGAAGACGACAAGAAAACCGTTGAACGCCGCAAGGAAATCGAAGAAGAGATGGGACGCCTGCAAAGCAAGCGCGATGAACTCTACACCAAGTGGGAAGACGAAAAACGGATGATCGAACTGGCCAAAGAAGACAAGCAGGCGCTTGAAAAAGCCAAGCTCGATCTCGAAACGGCGCAAAACGAAGCCCGCTATGAAGATGCCGCTAAACTGCGGTATGGAACCATTCCTGAACTCGAACGCCGAATCGCAGAGCGCCAGGCTGATGAAGCCGGTGAAGACGCCCTGATCCAGGAAACGATCAACGAAGAAATGATCGCGAAGATTATTTCCCGCTGGACCGGCGTTGAAGTCAGCCGCTTGGTTGAATCAGAACGTAAAAAACTGCTCAACCTTAAATCCGAAATGGAAAAACGCGTTGTCGGTCAGGATCACGCCATCGACCTCGTTGTTGACGCCATCCTTCGTTCCAAAGCGCAGATTCAAGATGAAAACCGCCCAATCGGTTCGTTCTTATTCTTAGGTCCAACCGGTGTTGGTAAAACCGAAGTGGCCAAAACACTGGCACAGCAGCTCTTTGATGACGAACGTCACATCGTCCGTATCGATATGTCGGAATACATGGAGAAACATGCCGTGAGCCGTTTAATCGGAGCGCCTCCTGGATATGTCGGCTATGATGAAGGCGGCCAGTTAACCGAAGCCGTCCGCCGCAATCCATACTCCATCGTTTTATTTGATGAAGTTGAAAAAGCCCATCCGGATGTATTCAACGTTCTGCTGCAGATCCTGGATGATGGCCGGATCACGGACTCCAAAGGAGTCACGGTTGACTTCAAGAATACCATCATTATTCTGACGTCCAACCTCGGTGCGCAATACGCATTTGAGTATGCAAAAGAACCAGAAATTCTCCATGAAAAATACATGGAAGAAGTCAAGAAGCACTTCCGTCCAGAATTTATCAACCGTATTGATGACATCGTAGTCTTCAATGCTTTGTCTGAAAAAGCATTTGTCAAGATCGCCCGCAAGTTTGTTGGCGAACTGGCTCACCGCTTAGCGGAAAAAGATATCACGCTCCATGTCAGTGATGCTGCCTATGACAAGATTGCCGAAAATGGCGTTGACCCTGTCTTTGGTGCCCGTCCTATGCGCCGCTATATTCAGCGTTATCTCGAAACCGATATCGCCCGTCGCATGATCGAAGATGGAACCATGGCCAATGCCGATATCTATGTTGATATCAAAGATGGACACTTCAACGTTGATATTCATAAAAAAGAAGTGTAATACATGATTAGAAACAAAAAGTCAGGGAATTCTCCCTGGCTTTTTTAGAAGGTGAATTGATCTCTATGACACTTGCAGAAATCTTAAAAGACTCGAAACGTGTTGTCTTCTTTGGCGGGGCAGGCGTTTCTACCGAAAGCAATATTCCTGACTTTCGTTCCGCTGATGGCCTGTATGGGGAAAAGAAGGAACGAAAGTACCCTTATCCCGCTGAAACGATGCTTTCCCATTCATTCTATGTGGCTCATCCCAAAGAATTCTTCGATTTTTATTTCAATGAAATGATCTACAAAGATGCCGTCCCCAATGAGGCCCATAAAGCACTTGCTGAATTGGAAAAAATGGGCAAGCTGACCGCAGTGATTACCCAGAATATTGATGGTCTGCACCAAAAGGCAGGATCGGTAAACGTTCTTGAACTGCACGGTTCCGTTCTTCGCAACTATTGCACCCGCTGCCATAAATTCTTCTCCTTAGAAGAAACCATTGCCAGCCGAAACCAGGATGGCATTCCAATTGATCCAGCAGATGGCGGCATCATCAAACCGGATGTCGTCCTCTATGAAGAAGGACTTGACCAAAGTGTGCTGTATCAAGCTGTCCGCCAGATCGAACAGGCTGACTGCATGATCGTAGGCGGTACCAGCCTGGTTGTCTATCCAGCAGCAGGGCTGCTCCAGTACTTCCATGGCAAATACCTCGTCTTGATCAATCGGGATTCAACTCCATATGATGGCCAAGCAGATCTGGTGATCCATGACTCAATCGGCCAGGTATTAAAGGCCGCGGTTGAAGATTTAAAAGAACAAGAAGCCGATTCGTGAACTACTCGGTCATTGAATGGCCGAGCATCTAAAGAAAAGCAGAAACTCGTACCATGAAAACCGCTATAACCGCTACATTTGGAAAGACAAACCGTTTAATCCGATATGGAAATCAACAGTATTGTTCTCCTCTATACAGTCCGAACAGAGACATGCCCTGTTAAGACAGTGGTAGTTCATATGGCTGTACATAAGGAATGCCTTGAAAATAAGCCCCTATAAGTTAGCTTTTGAACCCTTTGATTCGATAGTTCCATTTATTTACTTTCCCAAAGTATGTGATATCGATGGCATCCATCTCTTCGTCTGAAACTTTTTGGCCGAGTGAATACTTATGGTTGTCAACTACACA
>JADGIS010000037.1 GCA_015233825.1 Erysipelotrichaceae bacterium RD49 | reverse complement strand
CAAAGATTCAGATTTTTTAGATCTAGTAGGTAAACGCCCTGCAGTGGGTGTAAAGCAAGTCGGATCCTCTATGGAGAAGATGCATCTTTGAAGGAATGTCGTAATTGTCGCGATATTTTCCAACTGTATGGCATCCATACTAAGCAGATGGAAAAGGATGGCTATGTTTTTTATCAAGCCCGCAACGGTGTCTGGCTGACGAAATCGGTTCCTGTTCAATATTTGGAAATGGTTGGATAATCAACCTAATCAAAAGCCCCTGCATCTTGGCGGATGCAGGGGCTTCATAACCATTTAAAGACAGTAGAAAACAAGGCGCCAACCTGACTGAAAAACCAGCCTATGCTGGTTCATGCGCTGTCGCTTCCATTGTTTTGCGAACCAGCGGCAGCTTTTTGAGCCATCTGCTCCAATGCACGCTCCATAGCCGCCATAACAGCGCCCCTTGCAAGGCGCCAACACCAAGCACAACCAAGTCATAGGTCAGATTCAGGCGGTACAAGAAGAAGATATTGGAACAAAACAGAAGGCCGCCAGCTGCCATGGCAACTGAAAGAATCAAAACGATCAGCCGCAAAAAGGAAAGCGGCCGGCAGATCATATAGAGCACACCGATCGCGTTGAGCACAGCAAGCAGGGTGCACATCGTCTGGTATTGTTCAATACTCGCATCCAATGGTCCGTATTGCACAATGCAATACAAAATCGAGATGCCCGTTGAAATCGCCAAAGCACCGGGAATGGCCCTGGAGAGCACGCTGACCAAAAAGCTGCGGCCGGGACGCGAAATATCATTTTCAAAGGTCAGAATAAAGGCAGGAATGCCTGTTCCTATAGCGGAAACAAAAGTCAGCTGAATGGGGACAAATGGATACGCCTGCATCCAGACCACTGTCAAAACGGTCAGCAGGAAGCTGAAGATCGTTTTGACCAAAAACAAGGAAGCCGTCCGCTGAATGTTGTTGATCACGCAGCGCCCTTCTGCCACGATCTGCGGCAGCACCGCAAACTGGTCTTGCAGCAGCACCAAAGAAGCCACTGCCATCGCAGCCTGAGCGCCTGAACCCATAGCAATCGAGCAGTCCGCCTGCTTGAGCGCCATCACATCATTGACACCATCGCCGGTCATGCCGACTGTATGGCCCTGGTTTTGAAGAGCTTTGACCATTAACATTTTCTGCGTCGGGCTGACACGCCCGAAAATTGAATAGCGTTTGACCACTTCTGGAATCTGGTCTTCTTCGACCTTGGACATATCCACCGCTTTGCCCGCCACGCCAGCTTTGTTGGCGATTGCTTCAACGGTAGTGACCATATCTCCGGAAATGATTTTCAAATCTACCTGCTGGGATTTGAAGTAATCGAGAATTTCACCCGCATCGGGCCGAATTTCATCTTCAATCAAGATCAGCCCCAGCAGCTTATACTCACCGCGGCCGAGTTTTTCAATTCTGCCGGCTTGTGCGAGGGTTAAAACCCGCAGTCCTTTGGCTGCATACTGGTTGATCTGGGTTAAAACTTCAGGATCCGTCTTTTCAAAAACAAAGGAGTAGGCACCCAGAATCAGGGTCTTGTCTCCAAATTCGGCCCCTGAAGACTTCCAGGTCGACGAAAAAGGAAACCGGACATCGGCTTTTTGGGTTGGCCTGAGCGGATAAAGGGATTGTCTTATCGCTTGGGCCGTCATGTTGTCGTCATCAAGCGAGCCAAACAGATTGGCTAAATCCTGTTTCATGTCGGCCTCGCTTTGTTTGGCCAGGGGAATGTAGTGGACCACCTTCATCTTGCCGCTGGTAATCGTCCCTGTTTTATCCAGGCAGAGCGTGTCAACACGAGCCAGGTTTTCAATACAGTAGAGTTCATGGATCAATACGGCTTTGCGCGCCATTTTCACGGCTGCCGCGGCCAGCGCCGTCGATGTTAAGATAATCAAGCCCTCTGGAATCATCCCGACCATCGAAGCTGTCGTATTGAGCAAGGCCGTATTCAATTGAATATGTGAAAAGAAATAGAGCTTGATAAAAAGCAGAATCCCGGCTGGAAAAAGAATGATGGTACAAAACTTAATGATCGAGTTGAGCACATCGCGAAGCTGGCTTGGATATTCCTTTTCCCGCTTGGCTTCTTTCAAAATTGTGGCCATGTATTGGGCACTGCCGACTTCTACGGCCTGCATCAAGCAGGTTCCCGAGACGATAAAGCAGCCGCCATACAAACTGCCGCCTTCGATTCGGTCCAGCGCATCCGACTCGCCCGTCAAGGGGGACTCGTTGACCTGGCATTCTCCCTGCCGGATCACCCCGTCGCAAGGTACCTGTGCCCCCGCGCTCAGCCGGACAATATCTCCTTGGGCAATTTCGTCGCTGTCCACATCGACCCATGTACCATCGCGCAGCACCTGGTATTTTTGTGCATGAAGCAAGGCGAGCTTATTGAGGATGCGGCGGGAATGGATTTTTTGATATAAGCCGATCACTGTGTTGGAAAGGACAATAATCATAAACAACAGGTTGCGATAACTTCCTGTGTAGATCACAATTGCGGCCAGAATATAGTTGACAATATTAAAAAAGGAAAAGAATTCTTCAAAGGCGAGCTGGCCAATCGTCTTCTGGGGGTTGGTTTCAATGGAATTCTTTGGCGCCTGCTTGACTTGATCCTCTGTCAATCCCGTCTGCAGGCTGGTGGACGTCGTAAGTTCTAGGGGTTTCATAGGGATCATTGTAACTTTGTGAACTAAAACCAAAGTAAAACGAAGCTTACGATTTTCTTAAGAAACATTCATCTTCAGAAGACTTTTTTGGATGAGCCCTCTTCTTTTTGCCTGCCAAACCCTTTTTTGCAACAAAACCGTTCTTCCTGTTTTGAATTTTGACCTTTCAGCTTTTTTGGCCTTTTGACCTTCTTATCCAGCTGGAGAGCCGCTTATTTATTTTCCGATTGGCAAGCTGTCGATCCAGTTAAAAAATTCTTCTCAGGCAGGAATGAAGCCAGTTTTTCAAGGTCAGCCTGGGAAGTCACTTTAAAGTTTGTCTGTTCACCGGCTACACAATACGACTTTTTATGTTTGAATAGTTCGACAGCCATGGCATCATCGGTGACGGGAATCCCCTCCTGAATGGCTCTTTGCAAAGCTTCTTTGACCAGTTTGGTTTCAAACCCCTGCGGCGTCTGGACTGCACGCAGATGGTCGCGGACCGGGGTGCGGACAAAAAAGCCGTTGGCATCGATTTCCTTGATCGTATCCACCACTTCAATCCCCGGCACCACTGCCTGGTATTTCGGGAGTGCTTTTTTGATGCGCTCTACCAGCTGCAAGCTGACAAAGGGCCTGGCCCCATCATGAATTAAAACATAGGGTTCTTTGGTGCACTTCAAGCCATTGAAAACGGAGTCCTGGCGGGCTTTGCCGCCGATGGTAAATAAGGTTTTTGAATTTTGAAACCGCTCTTTAAAACGCTCCAGTTCATTGCGGGCACAGACCACGATGATCTGCTTGCAGTCTGGATCTGCTTCAAACAAATCGAGGCTCTTTTGCAAAATGGGCTGATTTTGGTAAGGAAACAGGACTTTGTTATAGGAAAGGCCGGACCGGGTGCCCTTGCCCGCGGCCAGTACAATTGCGCTGTAGTTCATGTCTTCAGTATAGTCGGAATTTTTGCGCCAGTTGGCCTGAGGTCAATGCTCTTGCCTGGTTTCTTTCATTCCTTTCCCATTTGCTCGATTGAATAGTTCTGCGCTATCGGTTTCTTTTTGAATTTTCCTCGTTTCTGGTCCTGTTCTTCTTGCAAAGAAAAAGCCCATATCCAAACAGACATGAGCTTGTATTTGCCTTAGCGCTGGCGGTTAATCATGGTCTGCCAGACTTTTTTTAATCCCAGGCCATACGTCAAGACCACACCGCTGACCGCCCCGATCACGCCTTGCGCAATTTCATAGGGGAGTTTGAGCATCGCATATTCAAAAGTGGAGTAGACATAGATTTTGCCCAGCGTATAGCCAGCCACCAAAATTACGCAGCCTACGCTGACACCTAAAATCGCCCCATAGATGGGTTTGTTTTTGAAGGTATTGTGGGCCAGCCAGCTGATCACATAGGCCTGCAGACCATGGACGACCAAAGAGACCCACATCGGCGCTGGATAAAACAGAGCATCGCCGATAAAAGAGCCAAGACCGCCAACAAGCATCGCTCCAATGGGATCAAGCAGGATGGCGGCTGTGGTAATGGCAGTATCGCAAAGGTAAAGCTTTCCGCCAGGAACGGGAACTCCAAAGCTGGACAGGATGATGGTTAAGGCCATAAACAAGCCGCAGGTTGTGATCCAGAGCACCGAATTGCGTTTGGGATACTCCGGTCTTGCAGATAAAGTTGAAATCATAAACAGATACTCCTTTTCAAAAATTTTCAGATTGTTTTCAAATCCACTTTCATTCTGGAACTGATCTCTAGTATACTCTGATCTGATCTGATCAAAAGGATCAGAAAAAGAAAAAAGGAGCAGACCAGATGATCAGCTATTCTCTTTCCCGTCCGTTAACGCTTTCTTTGTATCGAGCCATCCGTCAGGATATTGAGTCCGGCCTCCTGCCGGCAGGCACCAGACTGCCCTCTAAGCGGCAGTACGCAATGGATTTAAAGATCTCATTGTCCACGGTTGAACAGGCTTTAAGCCTGCTTGAGCAGGAAGGCTATATCCAGCCTGAACAGCGCCGAGGATATTTTGTGCTCGAAGGAAACCTGAAAGCTTCTTTAAGCGATCAGTTTCAGCTGCAGCCCTTAACCAATGATCCGAAAAATCCTGATGTGGATTTCCCCGTCTCCCTTTGGTTTAAGACGATGCGTTTTGTCATGAGTGAATACCGCGATTATCTCGTTCAAACTTGCCCGGCTCCTGGCAGCAGCCGGCTTCGCAATGTGATTGCTTCTTACTTACATGAAAACAGGCAGATGATGGTCCAACCCGAACAGATCATCATTGCCTCAGGAACCCAGGAACTTTATTTTCTGCTTTGCCGGATGTTTAAAGACAGCTTTGACGTGGCGATTGAAAATCCCTGCTACCCGGTTTTAGAACAGGTCTACCGGGCAGCCGGGGCTAAAATCTCCAGGCTGCCGCTCGATAGCCAGGGGATTGAATATGGTGCGCTGCAAGCGTGTTCGAGCCAGTTTTTACATGTTTCCCCTTTTTCCAGCTTTCCGCTGGCCATTAAGGCCTCTGCTTCCAGAAGGCGCGCGTATCTGGGCTGGATTTCAAAGCGGGACGGCTACTTGATTGAAGATGACTTCAACTCCGAATTTTTCCAAAGCGGCCCGATGCTTCAGACCCTTTATGCCCTGGACAGCCATGAAAAGGTGATCTATCTCAACACCTTTTCCAAATCGCTTTCTTCTTCCCTGCGCTTGGCTTATATGGTTTTACCCCGCTCTTTACTTGAGCTGTACAACCAGACCGCTGGATCTTTAGCTTGCACAGTCACGATGCTGGAGCAGTATACCTTGGCTGAGTTCATTGAAAACGGCAGCTTTGAGCGGCTGATCGTCCGCCGGCGGCGCCACCAGGCTCTTCAGGACACTTAATCCAAATTTCCTGCTTTTGTTCCTTATTTTTTGAGTTCTTTACCTGTGGTTTTGGTTCTTTACTAATGGTATTAATGGTCTGGAGGTTGACTTCCATCTTGATTGCCCATAAAAAATCAGCCAGTTTTTCGAATATTCGAAAAACTGGCTGATTATATGAACCAGAACTATTTTGAAAGTCCGCTTTATCCACTTTCATTGCGGCATGTGGCCATGAGCCATGCTGTCTATTTTAAACCCAAGCTGCAAGTCCCTTTTAAGCAGCCGCGTCATAGAGCGTGTGCGGCAGCCTGGCTGTATGCCAGGAACGATACACTACATTCGAATTGGGATCCTGGTAGGCCTGGCTGAAAAATTCAAAGTATTCCCCCGGCGTATTGATGCCGCGGGGAAGCACATAGTTTTCATCGAGCTTATGAAGAATGCTCGAGGCAAACAGTGAGCAGTTGTTGCCCAGCACCCAGTACGTTTTCCAGATTCCGTGCCTGAATTTATAAAACTTGCTGCCTGTACGCCAAAACAGCCGGCACGCATAGTCTTTTTCCAGCCGCTTAAATTCCTCGTGGCTTAACGGCTCTCGAGAAATCGGTGCATACCAGCGGTAAATCTGCTGATCAATTGCCTCCAGCTGGCGCTGCAGGTTTTCTTCCTGGGAAGGAGAAAGGTTCAGGCCAAATTCAAAAAGGGTGCTTTCCTCATACAGGCAGCAGTTGTTGACATAGATTTCCATTGGAACCGTAAAGAAAATCCCCGGGCCAAAGGTTCGGAACAGTTTTTCTTCGGAGACATCGTAGTTACCATAGGAGTACATAATGCCTTTATAGGAAAAGGTCATATGGCCAAACTGGTGGTCTCCGCTCAAGCCGGTGTGAATAAAGACACGCAGGTTGACCGGCTTGCCATTTTTGGATTCATCATAAGGAAAGCTTTCGCGGTCCATATGATTCCTTTGTGCAAGCCGCAGTAAAATGCTTGGACCAACAGCGACAATATAAACAGGCAGCGAACTCCAATGGCGAAATGACCAGGAGCGGGAGCCGGAATGGGAGCTGAAGGCCCATTGCTCAACAAGCATTTGAATGCCTTGATAGACCAGATAGGCTCCGATCAGCATCTGAATAAAGCGCTGATCTTTGTGAATGCTGCTGAACGCAACCGCCCCCAGGACGATATCACCCAAGGCTAAAAGAAGAAAGTACCAGCCGGCTTTGGATTTTTCATACAAATCCATCCCGCCTTGAATGATCAGAATACCCGCGGTTATAAACATGTATAAACCATAGAGGGTAGCCACCATGTCCAGGCCCATTAGACGATAGCTCCAAAAGAAGGCAGCCAGAATGGCCGTGCCAATTCCCTTCAAGCCCTCCATCAAAGAGCGGTGGTGAATCGCTTGGTAAAACAAAAGCAAGGCTGAAAGCGTACAAAATACAGAAACTGTAATCATCAGTCCATCCGCCGAAAGGACTGGAAAGCAAAGACACATCAGGCCGATTCCAATAAAGAAAATGCTGACGATCCATTCGATTTGTTGGCGGGGATAACTTTTTAACTTCATATTCTTATTTTTGACAATTCTTGCGCATTTGCAGGAGAAACTGACCGAAAAGAAGAGTTAGGCAGACGATATGAACCTTACTTCCCGCCTGTAGAGGCGCAGACTTCCTGGTTTGCAAGACTGGTAATCCAGTCATTAAAATGAGCCAAACTGTTTTACCTTTACTTGCCAACTTTATATCACGAAACATATTCTGGTTTTTACGAATGCCAAGCCATTCTGGGCTCTTTCGCAACTGAGATTCCTGACACTTCTATGAAAAGTGCAGGTTAAATGAAAAAAACGCTGTCCTCAGCCAACACATAGTCTGTTGAGGACAGCGTTTTTTCGTCTTTACAATTCATCAAAAACGAATTGAAGATGGAACGTTTGTCGATGATTACTGTTGGGCTTTATGCTCAGCTGCAATCTGTTCAGCAAGTTCAGTCATTTCGTTTTCAGGTTCTCTTGAATTCTCATTGAGCAGGTGTGTCTTATCAAAGATATAGATCATCAAAGACATCACGATGCCTGTTAAAGCAGCCAGAACCATTCCGGACAGCGAAATATCACCGATCTGCACAGTGACACCAGAAAGGCCGGTAACAAAGACAACGGAAGTCAGAATCATGTTGACGTTGTTGCCATAGTCCACTTTTTCATCAATCAGAATCCGCAGACCGGATACCCCGATCATGCCGTACAACAAGAAGGAGATGCCGCCGATTACAGCCGAGGGAATCGACTGAATCAAAGCGCAAAGCGGACCAATGAAGGCACAGCAGATCGATAATACAGCCGCACCACCGATAACCCAGACGGAGTAGACACCAGTCAAGGCCATAACACCGATATTTTCACCATAGGTTGTTGTTGGAACCGAACCAACCAGACCGGAAATCATCGTCGAGAAGTTGTCCGCGAAAATGGTTTTATCCAAACCTGGATCTTTGATCAAATCACGGCCGACAATCTGGCTGGTGACGATCTGGTGGCCGACATGCTCAGACGTAATCACCAGAATAACCGGAACCATCGTCATGACCGCACCCCATGAAAATTTCGGGAACTGGAAGTTAGGCAGCTGGAACAGCGGGGCCTGGGCGATCGGTGCAAAGTCTACGACACCCAAGCAGGCAGCTGTAAGATAGCCGACGATAACAGCGATTAAAATCGAGACAATCGAGAAGAACTTTCTAAAGCAGAGGTTGCCGATCACTGCAGTTGCCAATGTAGCCAGGAAGATGATGACATTGCTCATCAGGATCTCATCGCCGACAATTCCTGCCGTGCTGGCTGCCGAACCGGCAAGCTCTAAACCGATTAAGGCAACAACCGGTCCCATTGCTGCTGGCGGCAGGACAATGTCGATCCAGTTCGTGCCGAATTTTTTAATAATGAAGGCCAGAATACAGCCCAGAAAGCCGACGGCTACGAAGCCGCCTAACGCATACGGATAGCCCCACTTGGCAATAACAAGCGAAGCCGGGCCCAGAAAGGCAAAGGAACTTCCCAGATAAGCAGGAGCTTTACCCTTCGTAATTGCGATAAATAACAAGGTGCCGACACCATTCATGAACAGAACAATCGCTGGATTGATTCCTAAGATGAAGGGCACCAGGACGGTTGCGCCAAACATGGCAAACAAGTGCTGAACCGACAGCGGAAACATCAGACTTGCTGGAACTTTTTCCTCAACCTGGATGATTTTTTTAGCCATATAAAATTGTTTTCCTTCCCATTTCAGTACTCCACCAATACCAGAAGCCGAGCCTGAATTCTTGAGTATTTATATCATAAGGACCTGCCAAACAAAATGCGTTTTTGAAAAACCTTGACGGACTGATACGCAATCCGTCAGAATTTCGATGATATTTCGACAATTCTTCCGTTTTTAATCAGGCCTTATGCTGCAGGGGCATGTCCAAAAATAGCAATTTTCCATACAAAAAAGCCGTCCATGCTTGAAAAACATCGACGGTGCGTAATCATTGAATGAATAATCATGGCATCAAAAAACAATTGGGCAAAACCCAAGATTATGCCGTATTTGCTTTTTCTACGCCCTAAACGCTCAAGGGGAAAGCGCTTCTAAACGACAGGTTTCATTGCATTTCTTGCACCCGGTTTTCATTTTTTGGAACAGGTGCCTGCCAAAAACCCATCCAGCGTAAAAAATCTGGTATTGAAAACTGGATCCAGGCCTTGGAACGCTTCAGTTCTGCCTGCAGGGCTGGCCGGCAGAATCTGCTTCTTTTGAAAGGCTCTTTGAAATGAGAAGAAAGGCCAAGGATATCAGAAAATCTTGGTTATGTAAATCCTATATCCCCTCGCTTTAGATTAAATTTTTACCAGACGCTCCATCCTGATCGTACATTAAAAACACAGATCAAACCCAGAGCAGCAAGAAGCAGAAAGAAGAAAGGAAACTGCGTATGACCCCTTCTCAGATCAACGACCGATTCGAACACGGCAAACAAGATGAAAAACATTTGTGCCGCCTCTACCTCTTTGCGGGGGCCTCCGGCGGCATTTCCGATGCCTTTTTAGACGGTCTGCAGTCTGGAATCTGCAAGAAGCTGCATCTCGATCGAGCGGGCTTTTACCAGGCGATGCAACAAGCAAGCAGCCTCTGGCAACAAAAAGTTGATCAAGCCGTGATTCAGGCTGGAAGTCTGGAGCTGATTCGAACCTTTGAAAAAAGCAGGGCCCAGGCGTATCGCCAGCATGGCATTGCTCCAGCCAAAGCCCGTGTTATAATCTGCACCCGGTTTGTTCTCATTTTGGAAAACCTCTCCATCCTGACCGGCAAAAATTACCTCAAGCCAGGCCGGATGAAAGCATTTAATGATTTGCTTCATCATCCCAGCGGGCTTGGACCGTATGCGAAATGGCTGTTTTATCCCGCTTTAAAAGCCAGCCAGGGCAAATGGCGGCTGACTGAAGAGAAGTTTGTCTTCACCTCCTTATATCTCAACCGCTTGTTTGCGGACTATCTCTATGCAGGCTTGAATCACAATCCTGCTTTGCAGCAAATCATTCTCGAAGCGATCTCCCAGACCAAATCATTGAAGCTTCACGAAATCAAACGTTTCCTTCAACCGGCTCCGGCGTGGCTGGACGTCAAAGAAGCGGCGTTTAAAATTGCAGACCAACCCCTTGAAGGCCTGGATCCAATGATGGAGGATGCCAGCTTTGAAGGGGAAAATGACGATCCAGCAAGCAGCGATGGCAAGCCGGCCAGAACCATTCTGTAAATGCAAAATTGAAACCAGGCCATTCAAAAAACAGCTGAAACCCCAAAATGAAAAGGGCATCCGCAAAAAGATGCCCTTTATAGCTGTTTATAGCTGTTCATCAAGCTCGGCAAGGATCCCCCCAAACTGCCAAGCAGTTTTTTGGGGATCATTGACTGAAATTTGAGGCTGGAGTGACTTGCTAAGAAGATGACTTTGTCCGAGACGTTTGCAATTGGGTTCCACTTGAATTTTCTTCAGCTGAAATTTCTGTGCTGGAATCCGTCTTCTCTGTTTCCAGATCCGCCTTTTCGGTTGGATTGGAAGCTTTTTGATGCTTCGGATCGATATCAAAGATATAGTCATCCGTCTTCGGATCGTGCCACAAGATCGTATACGGGTAATCATGGCCATCCAGCAGCAGTTTGACACGCTCACCGCCTGCCAGATACGAGACATCCAGTTTTTCCAGATCCGAACTTGGGATGCGCAGCATCACCCAGTCGTTTTGGATTTTTTCAACGCTCATCGTTTTATCGTTGGTGATTTCGACCAGAATATGCGCGTAACGGTTTTCGAGATCTTTGTATTTGCCCTTGGGATCAATCAGCTCCCATTTTTCAAAGTCAGGATAGAAGTTGACCCCGTTGAGCACTTTGCCGCCATTGGCCAAAACCAAAGCCTGCGAGAAGTCATGGCCGGTCGTGAGCCACCAGGCATCCGGATCTTCTTTGGCAATTTCAGCGACCTTGCGCGCAAATGCATAATCGGTTACCGAGGCGCAAGAGCGCATAATCGGATTCACCAGACAACCGCTTAATGTCGTCCAGCCGATCATCAAAGCCAGAAATAACTGGCGCCATTTGGTAAAAGCCAGCCAGAACATGAAGGCTAAAAAGGCTGCGACCAGGTTGGTCGCCACTTCGGTGCCGCCCAGGGCATCCAGCGTATGCTGGCCCAAAACCGTATTGAAGGCATCAATCGTGCTGGGGATCGTCATGTAGTGCGCCACTGACATCGCCATAAGGGCATAAATGACACAAACGATCAAACTGACCGTCTTTTGGTACGGAATCCTGACTTGCGTGACAATCCAGATCGTCCAGACGGTAAAGATCGTTCCAGTAAAGCCATAAACGGTCTGCATCCGGTTGCAGTAGGAAAGCAAGGTGGCTTTCGCCAGCCACTCAGGAATCTTAAAGTACATGAACAGTCCTTGAATAATCATGGAGACAAACAAAACCAGGCCGACATAGCGGCTGTTGTTTTTTTGCTTGAACAAGAACCAGCCCAGATACGGGAAGAACAGCACGCAAGCCACCCCAAAGTGGGTGTAGGAGGACAGTTCACTGTTATTGGAAAGCGACGGATCAACAAAAGGCTGGATGATCGACATCGGATTGATGAAATACATCCAATGGGCTCGATTGGCCATGCCGCCGGTTGCTACCCGCTTGCCTGGATAGACGGTGTTATTGAGCAGGTCCAGGCCGCCGCGCATGGAAAGCAGGGTTGGGATTAAAACAACGCCAACGCCGATCACGACCGTTGCAACATTGAGCCAATCCCATTTGGGAAATTTCAAATCCGCCCGATCCCGCCACAAGCAGGCAATCATCAAGCAAAGTGCCAGCAGGCCAACCGGCACCTGCAAAGATGGAAACAGTGCGAGCACAAAACCCGTCAGCGAGCAGATTGCAAGCAGGGTCATGGCCCACTTTTTCCAGCCGCGAAACATGAAAAACCAATAGCCGACGACAAACAAGGTGACTGACCAGAAGAACACATCATAGAAGTGGGGGGAATACCACCACTGCATGGCAGGCGAATAGGTCAGAATAAACGAGCCAAAGACGGCCATCCATTTGTTGCGGGTTAAAATATGGAACATTTCCATTGAAACCATCACCATCAAGATGGTCTTTAAGGAGAAATACCAGGAGAGCCCATATTCATTGCCAAATAAAAGGTAGCCCCAGACAAACGGCTTGCCAATCAGACTGAATCCCAGCACCGGGGCGTTATAGCCGACAATCATATCCTGGCCGCCTACGGACATCTGATGGGAAATCTGATCGAAATGGTTAAAGTACTGCGAGAAATAGTAAGGCAGCTGCACGGCATATTCATCCGAGCGGATTTCGCGGTACGTTCCAAACAAGATGGAATCGTCAACTGAAGCATCCGGGGTGAAAAACTCGGAAAAAGAAGCCGCATTGGAGGTATGGATCTTGTTTTTGACAAGTATGGCAAAAACAATCAGCGCCACCACCCAGCGCCAGCGGTATAAAAAGTCAAAGCAGTCACGCAGAAACTGGCCGAAGCAAAGCCGCAGCAAGTTGATGATCGCAATGATGCTTCCAATCGGATAGGCAATTTCCCCTTTAGGAAAATAGTAGCCAATCAGAATCATGACCAGAAAGATGAGACCCGTCTCCAAAAGGATTTCGACAATCCGCCTGGCTTTGGGTGCTTGCGGACGCCATCTTTCCAAGGTCTCCATCATGAGGAAGACCCTTCCTGACAGAGATCTTCCATCGACGTTTCAGCCTGCAAGCCATCCAGCTTGGCATTGATCTCGCGATCAAGGCGCAGCGTGGTTAAGTCACGCTCGAATTCTTTTTTCTGGTTCTTGCGCAGGCTCGTTAAAATCACGCCCGTAAAGAAGCAAAGCAGCGTGCAGACTCCAAACATGCCGACCATAATCAAGGTTGGAATCTTGTCCACCAAGCCGGTATGGAGGTAATTCAAGTAGACCGGAATAAACAAGCCCAGCGTAATCAGCAAAAAGACAACGGAAATCGCCGTAAAAAACGCAAATGGCTTGGTATCACGCAACAGGGTGCCGATGGTTTTGAGCACCTTCATGCCATCGCTGACCGTATTGAGCTTGGACACGCTGCCCTCCGGCCGGTCACGATAGTCGATGGGCACTTCAGCAAGCTGCATGTTGTTGTCTAAGGCAAAAATCGTCATCTCGGTTTCGATTTCAAAGCCTTTGGAGCAGACCGGAAAGGATTTGACGAAGTCCCAGGAAAACGCGCGCAGCCCCGTCATAATGTCAGTGACATCTGCTCTGTAAAACGTATTGATCAGCCAGCGGACCAGCTTGTTGCCGGTGTTATGGAAGGGACGCTTGTTTTCGGTAAAATAAGTAGAAGAAAGGCGGTCGCCGATGGCCATATCGACGCCTCGTTCATTGACCAGCTTGGCCAGTTTGACGGCATCCTGGGCGGGATAGGTATCATCCCCATCCACCATGACATAGCAGTCGGCTTCAATGTCCCGGAACATGGATCGAACCACATTGCCTTTGCCCTGCTTATGCTCATAGCGCACAATGGCGCCAGCCTTGCGGGCAAGTTCATCCGTGTGATCGGTAGAGTTGTTATCGTAAACATATATGGCTGCATCCGGGAAAGCAGCCCGATAGTCACGGACCACCTTCTCGACAGTCCGCGATTCGTTATAGCACGGGATTAAAATCGCTGTTTTTTTCATACGAGATTCATTATAGAGGGCAAATCCTCACTTGCAACCTTGCCTGGCTCCCAATTTTGCCGTTTTTAAAAGCGATTTTCCGATTAGCAGCCTTTTGTTGTGCTAAATTCTTTCTAGATTGTCTGTCTGGTTTTCATTGGTTTTGTGATGAAGGCAGCAAGCCGGTTTTTGCCCGGACTCTTCGGGCATTGTGTGATACAGCTTTCAAAACGGTACTTAAAGGACAGCTGCTCTTACCCCATTGTCCGAAACCATTTCAAATTCACTCAAGTCTTGACGAAAACTTTCCTATTCTTCATCGTTAAAGCTTGTATCAAAGGAGGTCAAATGTGATTGCAGTCCACAGGCCCAAAGAAAAGAAATTTTCGCTGGGCCAATTTGTCACGCACTATTCAAAGATGACCTGGCTTTTCTTTGCGGCCTTTTTAATCTTTGATCTTGTTCTCAATATTCTTTGGATGAAGCTGGTCCCGATGGGCAAAGCCCCCGATGAGTCTGTCCGGATCATTTTATCTGACTATGTATTTTTCAACGGCCATCTGCCCAACGCCTGGGAACCTGCCGTCCGCATTAAGGACTGGGGATTTTCGTATGCGCTGCGGCCGATGCTGGTCAATATTCTCGGCGCCTTCAATATATGGGTCGTCTCATGGTTTACAGATGATCCCTATGCTTTGTTGTTGAGCGTGAGGATCATTTCGGTCTTTTCCAAGACTGCGATGCTCTACTTCTTGTTTCGAACTTGTGAATGGTTAGGTTGGAAGCCGCGCTGGGGCTGGTGTGCAGTGCTGATCTGCTCACTGGTGCCGCAGCTGACCTTTCTAGCCGGCTATCACAACAACGACACCTTCTGTATGTGTTGTGTAACAGCGGTGTTGTATTGCTGGATCCGCGGCATGAAGGAAGACTGGACTTGGAAAGACTGTGTTAAGTTTGCCTTTGCGATGGGCTTTACAGTCCTGTCGTACTATAATGCCTATCCATATATTTTATTCTCGATTCCGATGTTCTTTATGACGGCCTTCCACCGCAATATGAGCAAAGAAAAGAAAATCGAAGTCTGGAAAAAAACCGGGGTCATCGTGTTAATCACCTTCCTGATTGCCGGCTGGTGGTTTATCCGCAACATGATTCTCTATGACGGCGACGTGCTTGGCTCCAAGACGCGGCTTGTGATGGGCGAGATGTATGCCATCCAGGACATGAAGCCTTCCGTAATCTTCAAGCCCATCCGCGAGGGCATCTCCTATTGGGATACGATGTTCTACAACAACCATGCCCCTTTTGACTGGGCAACCAAGACCTTCATGTCCTCGTTTGCCTTGCTTGGCATGATGGATTTTTTGATGCCGGCCGAACTGTACCAGTTTTTCTACATTCTGGTGGCGGTTGGTGGATCGCTCTTTTTGGTCCAGTTTGTCGTCTGGATTATTCGGGCCTTGTGGTCGGCCTTTAAAAAGCACACTCCCGATCATGAGGCCAACCAGGATCTGTTGTTCTTTAGCTTTGCAGCCATCTGCGGCGTCATGGTCATTATGCTCAGCTTGTATTATTCCTGGACCGATGACTTCCAGCCTCAGGGCCGGTATATTATGCCCGCGTTTACGTCTGCAATTTTGATTGTCACCGCCGGTTACCGATTTGCATTGAAGCATCTTTCAAAGCTGTTCTTGAAATACCAAAAATACGCTTACGCGATTCTGTCCTGGGCGGCTATTGCGTATTTGACCTATTGTTTAGGTTCAATTCAAGTCTACTCATACGAACGGGTAAAACCGGTCTATGAAGAAATGCCCCGCTTTACCCGCAGCTACCTGATCCAGCGCCAGAAATACTATCCGACCGCTGAGGTCAGCGACCTGCTCAAAAATATGCCCAAAGAAGAGCAAGAAAAAGAGTCCAGCCAGGATCGTTCAGAGTCAGCGGCCAATTCTGAAGCTTCCAGCCAGCAAACCCTTCCAGATGAGCAAAGGCTGCAGCCACCGATGGCTGAACAGCCGGTTGAAAGCAGAACGGATCAGCCGATCGGAGTTGATCCGGCCGCTCAGCCGGAAATCCCCTTGCAGCCTGCCGCTCCTGATGTTCAGGCTCCTGATCCAGCGCCCGATCAAAATTCTTCACAATCTTCCGTTCAGCCCAATGTGGATTCGACTTTTGATGAGCTGGATTCTGGTGAGCAGAGCTTTGAAGCAGCCTTGATTTTGGGCCAATAAAACGAAAATGATTCAAAAAACATGTGCAAGATACAAAAAAGCTGAAGTCTCTTACCAAGGTTCTTACGCAAACTTTGTGGGAACCCTTGCAAAAAGGCTTCAGCTTTTTTCGTGCCCGCTCCAGGAAGACAGGCAGCATCCAATCGAAACATCGTCATGCTGTGATCAAAAGGAAATAGAAACCAAATCGGCAAACCAAACAATTTTAGAAGGACGTGAAAAGACGTCCGGCAGCTACTGCCCTTTCAAAGAAGGAGGCTGGGGTTTTTCTTCCATCCCCGGCAGGTAAACTTCCGACTCCAGAAACCAGCGGTTGCGCTCCCAGAACAAATTGCGCTGCTGGTTTCCCATCCGGCAGGTGTAACAGATACCGCACCCGCCTGCTTTGGAGTAAGTCTCCCGAACGGTAATGACTTTGTCGATTTTATAGTGACGGTGGTCCCAGCATACAAACATCGGCTTTAAAGACCCATCACGGAAGATTAACGTCACCACATCGACATAATACTTGAACAGTCTCATCGACCAATCGGTCCTTCAAGAACGCCCACCGGATGCACCTGATGCAGCAGCCCGAGCGGATCAAAATCGGCGAGGGCTCCATCCACCTGGCCCGAGGCCATCCGGCAGGCATCATAGCCGTAGCGCTCGCGGATTTCATACACTACTTTCTCCATCTTCCGCTGGCGGCTGCGGTTATTGGGGGCTGAAAACAAATCGAGCTGATCGTAGCATTCGGTCTGGGACAGTTCACTGACTTGAATGCCAACCGAGCGCAGGGGCAGATCGCCATCCCAAAGCTTGGCGGCAAGACTTAGGGCGGCGTCCAGAATATCCCTGGCCAAATCGGTATATTGCTCGAATTTGCACTGGCGGCCTTTGCCTTTGAGTTCTGTTGTCCGCAGCCAGATGCTGATTGAACGCGCTTTGAGGTTCTGGTTTCGCAGCCGGGCGGCAATCGACTCGCTCAGCACTCGAAACACCTCCTTGAGCTGGGCCATAGAGTGGATATCTTTGACCACTGTTTTGGAGTTGCCAATCGATTTGGGCGCTCTTGTGTACCCCACTAAATGGACTTCACTTTGGTCATAGCCGTTGGCATAACGCCAAAGCAGCCCGCCCATGACGCCGAAGCGCTTTTGAAGGGCTATGCAGTCGCACCTGGCTAAATCGCCAATGGTAAAAATCTTCATCTCGTTGAGATGGACTTTGGTGCGCGAGCCGACCATCAAGAGATCTTCAATCGGAAGAGGCCAGAGAAGATCCTGATAGGTTTCAGGTTCAATGACAATAAAGCCTTTATGCTTGAACAGGTCACTGCCAAGCTTGGAAAAGACTTTATTGAAGGAAACCCCCATGCTCACAGTAATGCCAAAGGTTTCAAACACTTCATCCTGAATCGCTTTGGCCAGCTCGATGCCATCGCCAAACAGCTTTTGCGAGCCGCTCAGATCGATCCAGGCTTCATCCAGGCCAAAAGACTCTACCCGGTCAGTATATTTGCGATAGATATCTTTGATCTTTTCAGTGTAGTAAGTATAGGCATCATAGTCAGGATGAACCACGTAAAGATCTGGGCATTTTCGCTTGGCATCCCGCAGGCTTTCGCCGGTTTTGATATGGAACGTTTTGGCCAGATCATTTTTGGCCAGGATGATCCCATGCCTTTTTTCTTCACTTCCTCCCACAGCCATCGGAATATTGCGGTATTCCGGATGCAGCATTTCTTCAATCTGCGATCGCGATAGGTAAGCCTGTGAGATGATCGTCAGCTTTTCCCCCGCGCCAAACCGTACGTGCAGCTTTCACCGCATACGGCTTTCCCCCGGCTAAGCAGCCGGATCTGCAAAATTCTCGCTGCCCTTTTTCGAACCTTGCACATCCGGCCTGTTTTTGCCGGCTAGAGGCCATTCCTCCATTCTGTTTACCAGAACTTCCCTGGTTCGACCTCCGCTTTTCAGCAATGGTTAGGATGCTTATTGGCCTTCGTCATCCGCCGTACCAGCCGGCCATTGCCTTTCCCCGTTCCAATCCTGCTATCTGTACATCTCTGCCTTTAGGTGCCTGCTCAAAAGGGACCAGCACAAATCATCCCGCCGGAGATTCCTTCGATGATTCAGGAGGTTCATAGCTACGGTCTTACTTCTCCTGACTGCACGGGCTTCGCCTTGAAAATTCACATCAACTCCAACAGAGTCTTTCCATCCTGGATTCTTTTTGTCGGATCGTGACAGATTCAAACGAGAGCCTTCCCTTTTTTACACCCGCAGGTTCGTCGGCATTTCTGCATTCTCACCATGGGCAGTTTATAGACCTCCGATACCTTGCCAGCTTTCATCAAATTGACTACAATTGGCGTATATCGACTTTACCGGGCTTCATACGCGATGCGCATGCCGGAGTCTCAAGGCAGACGTTTTGGAGCGTTGCTTCCGCATTCCGTCTGTCGCAGGACCAGTTCAGCCTTGTTCAGGCTGCCTCATTTCGTTATAGATTCTATGTTGGAGGAGTTATAACTTGTAGAGGAACAGGTCGCACCATAACAATGATTGATATCGCTGTGAACAATTACTCGTTTCATGCTTACAGTATAGGCCGGATTGAAAAACTTTTCAAATCATTTACGCAAGTTTAGCGCATGCTATTTAGTATGATTCTTAATTATTGCTTTTTATAAAGCGTTTTTTTTCTGCCGTAAACCGGATATTTTGATGAATTTTGCGTATCAGCAGGGCATGGAGACCTGCTGCTTTTCGCATTTAATTTGCACTTCTTTAGTGGCAATTGCTTTATACCCCCTTTAAGTATGTTATAATTGAGCCATGAGAATCAATATTCCAGAAGCACTCAACCAGTTCAAGCACGATAACAACCTGACCAATGACTATATCGCCAATTATTGCGGGGTAACCCGTTCGACGGTTTCTCGCTGGTGCAACGGCAAGATCCGCAAGATCGGACCTGAAACATTAGCCAAACTGGCCGAAATGCTCAACATCGATCTCGAGGATATGAACCGCATCCGTGGGCTCCAGCTCAAGCGGCCCATTTTAGGGACCGTCAAAGCTGGCTATGGCCTGCTGGCTGACGAGAATATCGACGGATATGTAGAAGTGTCCGAAGCTGATTACGCCAAAGGAGATTACTTCCTGCGGGTAACCGGCGACTCCATGAAAGATGCCCACATCCATGAAGGCGACCTGCTCTATGTCAAACAGTGTACAGATCTGCCATCCGGTGCGATTGCGGTTCTTTTAATCGGCGGGGAGGAAGTTACAGTTAAAAAGCTGATCAAGAAAGACCGTTACTGGATTTTACAAGCTGCCAACACTGAAGTTGAACCAAGAGTCTACACGCTCAAAGAAGTCGAAGATACACCTGTCCAAATCATTGGCCGTGCTGTATTCTCCCGTACAGATTTGAGCCTGTACTAGTCATTATTTTGCAAACTCAGGAAGTTTTAAACCGGATTTTCTTGCTTGAAATACAAAGGAGCTGAAACGATTGAACTATTTTCTGGCCAACCGTAACAGCTCCTTTTTTCATCTTCATTTCCGTTTGTTCGCGTTCGTCTTTGCGTATTCGTCTTTACGTGTTGTGGTTCCCTCCTGTTGTGATTCAAATGGAGAAGCGGTCAATCCCATCAGATCCGGCAAATCCAAATGCCATGCTGTCTACTTTGAAAGTTCGCTTCACCAACTTTCATTGCGACGTTCAGCCGAAGACCATAGCGTCGTCTGGTCAAAAATCTCAATTGAATAGAATCAAACCGGCCACCTCCTCATTTGCGCCTCTATATCTGAATTTGATCTTCAATTCTATACTTCATTCATCCTTTCCACACTTTTTGTTGCATATAATGAAGCTTACTATTTTTTATCATTTTCTATAAATATGAGATTTAAAGTTGGCAATAAGACGATAAAATGGATCAAAAGTGAACGAAAAGTGAATTATGCCATTACTTACGCCGCTATTAGTTGCTATAAGTGCTGTTATTAGCTAATGCTATGTATTAATCTATAGAAAAAAAGTTTCTCGTTTATTGCATATTTCTATTGACGGTTTCCAAAAGAAATAGCACCACTGGCCGCGATCCCTAATGATGAAAATTGGGAGCCTGATGACGTAACCTTCTGCTTTTACTATAATGTTGCGCGTGAAGAACTTTGAGCACGTTCTCTTTAGTTACAGATGAGCTTTTGCTTAAAAGTAGTAAAAGAA
>JADGIS010000036.1 GCA_015233825.1 Erysipelotrichaceae bacterium RD49 | reverse complement strand
GTTCCCCGTTCTTAAAAGAAAAGTACCCTGCAAAGATTCAGATTTTTTAGATCTAGTAGGTAAACGCCCTGCAGTGGGTGTAAAGCAAGTCGGATCCTCTATGGAGAAGATGCATCTTTGAAGGAATATCGTAATTGTCGCGATATTTTCCAACTGTAATTTAAGTCAAGCAATGAAAACAGAGGCATTAGAAAAGGTATGAAAAAGTAGGCTGTTCAGGATATTAAAAATTTAATGGAAAACTTCGATCTTTCGGCTGCTCAGGCTATGGAGGCATTGAAAATTCCGCCGCATAAGCGAAAAGAATATGCGAAACTGGTTTTGTCATAAACTGGATCGAAAGCCGCCTTACTTGTACCATCCTCAATTTTGAAGCAGTCTGTTTGACGACGATTTGACTTATAACTGCTAGGTCAGCCGTCCGCAAACGGATTGTGTCAATGGAATTACTAGCAATCATTTAAGGCCTTTTGTCAGGAGCGGGTAAATTCTTCGCTGCTTGAAGCGAATGCTTCTGTATCTATTGGTTATAAAAGCAATTGCCTGGGTGCAATTGCTTTTTTCGTAGACCAGGAATTCAAAAGAGCAATCAAAAACCCGCCTGGGGAAGGCGGGAATTTGACAAAACTGACAATTTACGAGATGTAAGGTCAACCATCCACGATCGGGGAATCGCGATGGTGTTATCTGAAAGGTTATGGTTCAGTCTAAAGAGAAAGTATATCTTCAGACTTCATTTGAAGATTCAAATCGATTTGTGAAAATCGGTTTGTTACTTCATTTTTGAATCAGAGGTTTCTTGACAGAAACAAGTACATGCTGAATTAAGCAGCGTTGAAGTGGTTGAGCAGCATTTTTTCTGCTTCCGCGGACCAGAGGCCTTTATTTTTCTTGCAGACTTCATCAAGTTCTTTGAAGAACGGATCGGTTTCACCGAGTTTGCCAAAGTCTTCGATGGCTGTCATTGGCATGGAGATATGGGTGTAAACCAGTTTCTTGCCGCCTGGAACGTTTGGCAGATCTTTTGTTGTATCCACAACGGAATCCAGGCCGCCAACATGCGTGACCATAACAGCGGAGTTAACCAGGCCCTTGGAGTTTTTATCGATGGCTTCTTTCATATCATCGATAGTTCCACCGGTTGAACCGATAATTTTGGTTCTGGAGTAGTGGGAATCGTAGAGATTGACTTTAGCCGCGAAGTTTGGATCCGATGGTCCGGCAAACAGGTTCATGCATCCATCATACGCCAAAAGTGAGTTGCCAAGCTCGCAAACCGCTGGGTTTGGAATGTAAACGAATACATCATCGTAACCATGGCCATCGGTTAAAGCCATCAATTCGGCTTTCTGGTCTTCCATATTTGCGGTGTTGACATAGATCAGTTCTACACCATTAGCTTTGGCTTCTTCTTCGGAGATGACTTCACGTGCTCTTTCAATGCGGGCATCGGAAATTTCGGTAACAACAATTCGTTTCGGCTTGTTTTCGAAAGTCAGGCCATAGGAGATTGCACCCAATCCCATTGGCCCGCAGCCGCCTAAAATCAGGATGTTGCCGCCTTCTTTGGTTCCCATGACGTGCTGGTAAGTACCAGGAATCGTATGGTAGTTGGTGTGGTAGCCGCCGATGCAGCAGGAAACGGGTTCCGCTACGCTGGACGCGAAGTAGGAATCGCCATCAAAGGTCCATACACAGCCGGCTTCCAGAATATGGTTGGGGAAAATGCAGTACTCGGTATCGCCCCCGCAGTACTGATAGGAATAGCCTGGAGATTCCGTCTGGCCAGGAATGGCTGGCTGCTGGGCGAATTTATCACCCGGCTTGAATTTATCCTGCCATTTTTTGCCAACTTTAACGATGTCACCAGCAAACTCATGACCGATGATGATTGGATGATCATAGACATCGTCAGGAACGCGTTTGTGTTTTGCACCTTGTTTGACCGTTTTCCAAGTGGACATGCAGATGGAATCCGATACAACTTTGACTAAAATCTCATCGTCCTGGATTTCTGGAAGTTCAATTTCCTCCAGGCGGATATCATCTACGCCATATAAGCGGACTGCTTTTGTTTTCATAAGGTTCTCCTTTACATTTCTTATCTTTTTTCTTATCGGTTTCTATTTTTTATCAATGGGTATTGCTTTTGAATCTAAAGTCCTGGCAGGCCAAATGAACTTGGATTGGCTTGGACTCTGTGGACTTTCTTTTTGCTCAATCAAGATCGAAGGCTGGATTGGTCTCTACTTGTCCTTAGGCAAAGGACAAGATCTCGCAGATCTGTTTGGGGTTGGAGTTGACAACCTTTTCAACCATATCCATGTCAGACAGTTTTTCAGCAATGTTTTGAAGAATTGCTACATGCTCTTCGGTGGTTGCTGCAATCCCGATGACAATTCTGGCTCTGCCGCCGCCCCATTCGATGCCTTCAGGATAGATCTGCACGGCCAGGCCGGTTGCCTGAACGCAGTCTTTGACTTCGTATTCACCGTGTGGGATCGCGATATCATTGCCGATATAAGTCGTCAGATCGTGGTCACGGTTGACCATGCCATCGATATAGCCTTCGGTGATATAGCCCGCATCCAGCAGCACTTTGCCTACGGATCGGATCGCTTCATCTGAATTGGCAGCCTTGCAGCCTGTCTGGATATTTTTAGGGTCAAGAACTTTATTCGGGGTTTTCTTTTTGCGATTGAAGAATGCCATGTTTTTTCTCTCTTTCTTTATTCTTTATTCTTTGCTTTCATCTTGGTTGGTTCATCCTGAGTTCCAGGATGATTCTATTTTTTACGCTTGTTTCTTTATGCTTATTTTGGGTAATCCTTAAATTACATGTTTATAAATTCCAACTTGGATGATGGATGGAGAATACGGATATCTTTCTTTTTTATGCTGACCATTGTGGTTCTATTTTTATGGTTCTTTGCGGATCGTTAAAGTCCGAATACCTATTTTTATGCTGGTAGGCAATGCGAAATTCTATTTCTATTCTGGCTTTTAAACAAACCAAATAGTTTTATGAAAAGCTGTATTCATTTTCCTTTTAAAACGTTTAATTCTTGGCAGGACTGGTTGATTCCAGCAGTTCCTCAAGCAGATTGAACGTCAGGCTTTGGTTGTGGGTCTTTAAAGCATTCAGCCAGGATTCATTGGTGACCAATGAAGAGTTGAGCACGGACAAGATCTCCCGGTCCAGACGGGACGCTTCGGCTGGCATTAAGGAGACGGCCATAAATCGAATGCCTTGTAAATCGGGATGGGTAAAACTTTCTTTATCTGGAATCAGGATGAAATATTCCAGGCCATCCAGGCCGCTTGCAGCAGCATGCAGCAAGCCAAAGCCTTCCTCGTAGCTGATGACTGAACCTAAACGTTCTCTTTGCTCGAGTGCCTGTTGGACAACTTCCGTTTCTGAGCGTGACTGGCGCGCAGCCAGGGCAATCAAATCAGCAATCGAGGATCCTGATTGGGCCGGAATCATGCGAAAGCTTTCTTCGATCTCCAGGCAGTCCTGGCTCCATCTGGCCACTTCTTTCATATGGGAACGAAATTGAGTACGATCACTGGCCTTGCTCTCTGTGGGAAGAGCTGGTTTTTGGCTGATCAGATCTAGCATCTGCCTGATGGCATCCAGATCCTGGGTTGTGAGGAGTGGGGAGACCCGCACCACAGGAATGGAAAGATCGGTCAGCGGATAGCTGCTGATCAGCAGCGAAAGCGGCGGCAGATCGGCAAGTTGGGAAAAGCTCAAGGTTTGAAGGTTCATGCGGCCTGGAAAAGTTCGCTCCAGTCTGGCTTTCATCATGGCGCTCGTTCCAATACCCGAGGCACACAGAACACCAGTATCGAGTTTGCGATGCTTTGTTTTCTGCGCCAGTCTTTCGACGGCTGCGCCGGCATGAATGGTCAGAAAACCAATCTCGTCTTCGGAAACAGGCCCTGAGCCATAAGGTTCTAAAACTTTAGCGGCCGTTCTGGTTCGCTCAAAGATATCGGCATAATCACTCTTCAAGCGTTCAAGCAAGGGGTTGTGAATCGGAATTTTTGCTTTCAGGCGGATCAATGTCGGCTCCAGGTGAGCAATCAGGCCTTGCAGGTATTGGGTATCTGCGATTAGCAGCGATCCTAATGGTTCACCATAAGCGGCACAGAGTTTTCTGGCCAGCTGGCTCAAAGAGTCCGTGCCGTCCTGGTTCAGGTCTGTTGAATAGGGGGAACTGCCTGCCAGTGAACTGCGTCTGGCTCCTTCAAGGTGAAGAGCGATAAAGGCAATTTCAGCAGGCGGAAATTCGATGCCAAACTGGCTGGCCAGCACCTCAGCCAGCTGCCTGGCTTGGGTTAAGTCAAGATCCTTAGGCACTTCGCCGACAACCGATTCTCCTTTTTCGATGCGCTCAATGGCGATCACCAGATGAATAATAAGGGAAATATAAGAAGTTTCTTCAAACCGATCGAGCCGCAGTTCATGTTTGTTTTCTTCAAACACGCCAAGAACCTCGTTTAAAATCCGCTGGTTGAGCAGTTTCATAATCCCCGCATCCTGGCCGGTTTGAAAAAGATCATCCAGGCTTTTCGCACTCAAATACTCAACCGGTTCTGGCGCAGAGGCAATCGAGTCATGAATGAGCTCACTCATTGCCCTTCGAATATCTTTTTCACTGCCGATCAGCTTCCCGCTTCGCCCAGCCTGCAGCCCAAAGCGGGCCAGCCAGGGCCGCAGGGCTTCCAGATCACTGGAAATCGTGGCTTCTGAAACCTGGAAGCGATACGCCCGGACACTCAGCTTGGTTCCTTCCGGTCTTTGCAGCAGATCATAGAGCAGCAGCCGTCTGCGGTCTTCCTTTGTGGCCGGGCTGTCACTTGTTCTGGATAAGAGTTCAAAGAGCCGCTGGCGGCTTTCGGTATCGGCCTCTAAATGAATTCCCTTACCCGGTCGGCTGACCAGCTTGACCCCTATCGGTTTGAGCAACTCATCAAGACCATCGAGTTCGCGGAAAATGGTTCGGCGTGAAACCTGGATCTTTTCCGCGAGAGCTTCCATGGTCACAAACTCGTCTGACTGTTCCAGCAGGACCCGTAAAATACGGCGGACGCGTTCTGAAAATTGAATCACTCAATCACCTCATTACATTGCTTGGCATCCCAGTACTTCCTCTACAATTTCGTCGTATTCAGGCCCGCCCATAAAGGATGTAATCGGGAAAATTTTTGCGTTTGGTACTTTTGATTGGGCCCGTTCAACAAGGCTCTGGTGAGTAATGACCACATTCACGGACTCTGGAAGATCATTGATGGCATAGTGAGGGACCGTAATATCCAGTCCTGCACTCTTAAATTTTTTACTCATAATGGCTGCACCCATTGCAGAGGATCCCATACCAGCATCACACGCAAAGGCAGCGGTAAAGTTCTTTGGAATCGAAGGAGCAGCTTGCGCTGTGGTCTGCGCATTGGAAGCAGTCTTTGGATTCGTACTGTTTTGGGCTTCGCAAAGGGAATTAACGATCGAATCGTATTCCGTTCCGCCCATAAAGTTGGTTACAGGGAAAATCTTTGCGTTCGGTACTTTATCTTTGGCCCGATCGACTAAGCTTTCATGAGTAATTACATAGTCGACGGAATCAGGTAAATCGTTAATCGCATAGTGAGGAACGGTAATATCTAGGCCAGCTGCTTTTAATTTTTTCGTCATGGCAGCTGCACCCATTGCGGAAGATCCCATGCCCGCATCGCAGGCAAAGGCAACTGTAAATGCAGGTTTAACGGCAGTGCCGGCTGGAGCTGCAACTGTCTGGCCTTTTGAAGCCGCCTTGGAGTTTTTGACATCCTGGGAAGCTTTTTCCATGTCGCCTTCTTTACCAAAGGCCCGAAGCAGGAATGCGTTGACACCGAAGGAAACCCCGGCAGCTGCCAGGATGGATAAGATGACAGCAAAGTAAGATCCAGGAGCACACATCCCAAGGATTGCGATAATCGATCCAGGAGAAGCTGCGGAGACCAAGCCGCCGCCAAGCAAGGTATTGATAATTACACCTGTGCATCCACCCGCAATCAGACCAATGATTGTGATCGGATTCATCAAAACATAGGGGAAGTAGATTTCATGAATTCCACCGAAGAATTCAATGATCATCGCACCAGGAGCGGTTTCCTTAGCAGAACCTTTGCCAGCTAACCAATACGCTGCCAGAAGACCAAGACCAGGACCTGGGTTGCTTTCGATTAAGAAGAAAATCGATTTTCCAGTTTCTGCCACCTGACTCATGCCCAGCGGGGTGAAGATTCCATGGTTAATCGCGTTGTTCAAGAACAGGACTTTTGCGGGTTCTACCAGAACACTGGTTAACCAGAGCAAGCCATGCTCAACAAGCCAGGATACACCGGCTGCAAGAACTGCGGTTGTTGTCTCGCAGATTGGTTCAATGACTAAGCAGCCCAGAACACAGAGAATAAAGCCCACGATTCCTGCCGAGAAGTTATTGACAAGCATTTCAAATCCGCTTGGGATATGGCCCTCTAGCAAAGCATCGGTTTTCTTGATTGCCCAGCCGCCAAGCGGACCTGCAATCATCGCCCCAATAAACTGGGGCTGGCTGCTTCCAGCCATCACGCCGATTGCGGCAATGGCTCCAACGATTCCGCCGCGGTCGCCTCCGACCATGCGGCCGCCGGCATAAGCAATCAGAGTTGGCAGCAAGAAGCGCTGCATTGGCACTACAATTTGAGCAAGTGTTTCGTTAGGAAGCCATCCATCCGGGATAAACAGGGCTGTCAGCAGGCCCCACGCAATGAAGGCTGCGATGCAAGGCATGACCATTGCGGATAGAAAGCGTCCAAAACTTTGAATACGTTGTTTCATGTAAAACTCCTTTCTTTCTTTAACTTTGTGATTCCATTTTACGAAAGCCTTTTCAATCTTGCTATCTTTCTAGGATTAGCTTTGGCCTTGACATCAAGTGCCATTTTTATGGTTTTGGTGGCACTAAGTTTGTGAGAGCATGGCACTTGGCCACCTCTTTTCTTGAGCTTGGCATTTGCACATGAAAAAAAGAGTATGAAGTGACTTCATACTCCTATAGGGCAGGCAGACTGCAAGGCTGGCTATCCAGCTATTCAAAATACTCAGGTTCAAGATGGCTGAACCATATTCAATCCATAGATTAACCTTCCTCTACTTTATTTTAGGATGGCCGATTTTATATAGGATTGAGCAAAGGTGGTTTTAGAAGATTCGGGCCGGAATGTGATGTTCTTTAAACAATGGGTTTCGCAAATAGTAGTAAGCCAGAAACAAACACATGGCAATCCAGACGACAGGTTCTGTAAAGCAGACGCCAAGATATCCAGCTCCAGGGACAATAAACAGGGTGAAGAGAACTTTTCCAACCAGCTCAATGATACTGGAAACCACCGGGACCATCTTCTGTTCCATGCTTTGCAAGGAAATTCGCAGGTTGAGCAAAACGGCTAAAACCGGAAAGAAGGGCACATTGGTTTTCAGGTACAAAGATCCGGTTGCTAAAACCTCCGGATTCTCGCTTCCAGAAATCAAAGTCACAATCTGGTTTGCAAAAATATAAATCACAATCGTCAGCAAAACACCATAATAAAGGCCAAGCCGATTGGCAAACCGGATTCCCTTTTGAACGCGGTCATACTCACGGGCACCAATATTTTGCGCGACATAGGGCGAAACAGCCATCATCACCGAAAAAACCGGCAGATTTAAAATGGCAAACAACCGCCTGGCTGCGGTATGGCCCGAGACAATCAAATATCCTAAGCCATTGATGCCAGTCTGCAAAATCACCGTACCCAATGAAACAATGCTCGACATCAAAGCCATCGACATGCCCATCGAGGCCAGATTGGAAGCCAGATTGGCATCCCATCGAAAGTCATGGCGTGAGGGAATCAAGTCCTTTCGTTTTGCGATCACCCACATGGCGCAGATGATCAAAGAAATCAGCTGGGCAGCCAAAGTTGCCCAGGCGGTCCCGGCTACACCCATTTGGAAAGAGGAAACAAAAACCAGATCGAGAATGATATTCAAAACAGATGAAATCAATAAAATAACGAGCGGTGTTGTAGAATCGCCGGCAGATCGCAGCATTCCCGCCAACAGGTTATACATGACTGTAATGGTTAATCCTGCAAAAATCACCGAAATATACGAATACGCCATTTCAAAAATAGCCGGGTCGGTTTTCATCATCGTTAAGATCTGGGGAAGAAAGAATCCGATGCCTGCCGATAAAAGGATCGATACGATCAACGATAAAACAATCGACAATCCCACCACGCGCTTGAATCCTTTAAAATCCTGGGCCCCAAATTTTTGCGCCGCAACCACACCAAGTCCCTGGCCAAATCCGGTCGAAAATCCCACCACGAGATCAAACAGACTGGCTACCGATCCAACTGAGGCCAAAGCCAAATCCCCTAACAAATGGCCGACAATGATCGTGTCGCACGTATTGTAGAGCGTTTGAAAAAGCTGCGCTCCAAAAAGCGGAATGGCAAATAAGATCAGCGCCCGCTTATAAGGCCCGCTGGTTAACGACTGCTGCTTAAACATTCTCTTCTTCCATCTCCTTCTGTATTCAACTCTCATTTATGCCTTGTTCTGTTTTTACTTGGACAGGCAAGCATGTCTATCATAACCTTTTTGGCTTTTTTCAGGCATATTGCTTGCAATATATTTTTGAGATGATCCGAAAACCGCTTACAAGAAAATTTTGTTTTGGGCTTCTTTCAGAATTGAATGAATAAAAGCCAGAATCCGCTGCCCATCCTTCATGGACAAGCGACGGATTCTGGCTTACTTGGGCATATTTTCACCTATTGATGGCGATCCGGCAAGACTCAGACGCGGCTAGCGTTCACCCTAGAACCTTGACGGCATAGCTGCAAATCGGAACGACTTCAATGCCCTGATCAGCCGCTTGATCGGCGACCATCATAACCAGCTTGCGGGCAATTCCCTGGCCGCCAAATTCGGGAGCAACTTCTGTATGGACAATCAGCCATGCATTTTGGCGCACTTGGTAGACACATTCTCCAATGAGCTGACCATCCAAGTAAGCTGCAGATCTTTGGTTTTGAGGTTCAAATGCATACTCAACCATAAAATTTTCTCCTTGTAATCTAATTGGATTTCTTGCTTTTAGTCTAGCCAGAAGTGCAGTTCAAAAAACTCCAAACGCTCTTTGAAATTTTTGACTCCATTTGAATGCATTCACAACAAAACTGGATCTTGCTGGACGGCTGGTTTCTGAGCCAGGCAAAACAAAACGACAGGTTTGATTTTGCGCATTCCTGTACAAACTCCAGAAAGTTCATCCTTGACGAAGAGACTGTGTCCTCAATAGCGGCCTGGATTTTAAGTGAACCGGGTTTTATTTGAGTCGGTCCTCTTCAATGACAGCTTTTAAGCATTCGCGAGCCTGTAAAAGACTCATATGGTTTTCTCTGGCAATCCGGGCCAGGTCCTCATACTCGTATTTACAGCGTTCAACGCCATAGCCTTCGGAACGCTTGAGGCGAACATCGCCATACGGAGTCTGGACCTGGTTGATTTTGCAGTCCAATACATATCGGTGGCTTCTGCCTTCGCGAATCCCAATGGTCGTTGTGTATTGAAAGATCGCTCTGACCACTTGTTCTCTATTCTTTCCAGGGCAGAGGACATGCAGCAAAGTTCCAGGACGGCTTTTTTTCATCGTAATCGGAACAGTAAAGACTTCAACCGCTCCTGCTTCAAACAGTTCCTCCATCGCAAAGCCTAACTCCTCGCCTGTCATGTCATCAATATTGCAGTTCAACTCGCAAATCTCATCCTGGTTCTGACCTGTCTGCGCCAAAAAGGCCCGCACGCAGTTGGCAATGGGAAAATCCTTGGTTCCCAATGCACTGCAAAAGCCTCTGTCTAAAAGAGTTGTATCCACTTTTAGCCGAAATAGACGGATAGAAATCCTATACTTCTATCTCTGGGCTAGAGGACTACTCTATGAAAATTTGAGAGGGTGAACAGTAACAACAAAAAGCTTCACAAAAAAGCTTCCTTTTCGACAAAACCACAAAAACATTTGCCTATTCCTCTTAAAAATGGTAGCCTGAATAGGCATTCAGTTGACGCATTCAATTGCGGTTGTGGTGAAATGGCAGACACGCTGTCTTCAGGCGGCAGTGGGGCGACCCGTGTGCGTTCGAATCGCATCAACCGCACCATTTTGAAATTAACCCGGCAGATAATCTGTCGGGTCTTTTTTTTATCTATAGGCGGACAAGTCATTCGTTCTCTCTTGGATCACGAAAAATAGAGTACTTCATCTCGGTCATTGAATGGCCGAGGATTCCCGCTCCATGTCCTAAATCAATACCACGCAAAATGAGCTTAGATATGCTCTCAAAAATTTTATGAGCTGCCCAGATTGGTTTCGGCTATCCATTGCATGGATCCACGAGGAAGTTTTCACAATGACAACAGTTTCAAATCAAAGTTTTGATGAAGAACGTGCTTTTTACGCTGCTAAAGATTTAGTCTTACAGGATTGTCGATTTGAAGGTCCGGCCGATGGCGAAAGTGCATTGAAAGAAGCTACAAATATCAAAGTAGACGGTTGTTTCATGAATCTTCGCTATCCATTCTAGCATGATGATCATTTAAAAATTTACAATACGACGTTGGCTGAAAACTGCCGTGCAGCGCTATGGTATTCCAAATCGATCGAGATCGCTGACTGCACTTTAAACGGCATTAAGGCCGTGCGTGAATGCGATCATATCCGGATCAAGGATACCGAGATTAAATCGCCCGAATTTGGCTGGAGCAGCCATCATTTAATGATGGATCATGTTAACGCTGTCAGCGAATATTTTTTAATGCGTACCCATCATCTCGATTTACGCAATGTAACCCTGCAGGGCAAATACTCTTTCCAATATGTAAAAAATGCGATGTTGGAAAACTGCACCTTAGATACCAAAGACTGCTTATGGCATGCCAAAAATGTCGTTGTCCGCAACTGCGTAGTCAAGGGTGAATATTTAGCCTGGTATTCGGAAGATATTGTTTTCGATCACTGCAAGATTATCGGCACCCAGCCGCTTTGTTACTGCAAGAATCTGACTTTAATCGACTGCGAAATGGTCGATACTGATCTTTCTTTTGAACGTTCTGAAGTCGATGCCACCCTGACATCTCCAATCGAAAGCATTAAAAATCCGCTTTCCGGTACGATTACCGTTCCTTATGCCAACCAGGTCATCATGGATCTCGATGAAGCCAAAGGCGTAGTCATCGAAACGGAAAAGCAGCAGGATTAATTTCAAAATTTCTTTTCTCTCATTTTATTTCGCTAAAATGATAAAAAGCGCCAAATGGCGCTTTTTCTTTGTTTTGAGTTGTCACAATCCAGAATGTGAACAGGTATTTCCTGGCAGTTTCCCTTATACTTTGGCCTTACCAGCGGTAAGCATGACATAGTTCGGATACCAGCGCTGGAACCAGATCGTAAAGATTCCCATTCCAGCTGGGAGTGTATACGCCAGGATCAAGGCCAGATCCTTTTGGCCGCTGCCCATCAAAATCCAGGCGCAGGCTGCCAGAACCAAGTAGCAGATTCCCCAGCCAAGCGCGATAATCCAGTTGGTCTTCATGAAGATTGGATTTTTAAAGGCATCCTCCCGGCCGAAGTTGCCACTCGAATACCACGCACATAAGGGAATCTGACCCGGTAAACAGGAGAAAGTCCAAAATACTCCAAAAAGCAAAAGCGAGAGCGAAAAGACGATTGGATACGAAACGCCAAGTAGATACATCGCATTCAACACCAGGTTGGAAGCCATCGCCAGAATGTCGTAGATCGTCTTCTTGTATGGATAAAAAAACACCGCAATCAAAGCCAGGCCCACCAGCGACCAAGCAGCACATTCAATAGGTGGGTTGTTCAACAATGCCCATAACAAGGTAAAAGGCAGCAGGAACACCAGCATATTGGTCCATTTTGAACCTTTGCGAGCTGACTTTGGATTTGAACCGGCCTGGTTATGGCCTGTCGTGGATTGCATACCCTGGCTGGCGTCGGCTTTTTCATCGGCTTGTTCGGTTTCTAGATCCGGCGTGAAGTAGGTTCCCCACTGCATCAAAATGGCCGGACTGCCACTGACGGAATACATTCCTTTCATCAGTGCTTCATCCCCGCGGATTTCGCCCGCTGCAATCTGCTTCCAGATAGTAAAGGTGGTTGAAACCACCATTTCAGGCGTTTGGAACTGGGCAGGATCAATGATCACTCGAGATCCTTCTTGCTGGAGCACGATCTGGTACCGTTCGCCAAGATCGGTATAGTCCATATCAAAAACCAGATCATGGCCCGGATAGGACTTGGGATTGTATAAAGCAGCCATCTGACGGGTGAACGCCAAGGCACCACTAGCCGTTTTGGTTTTTCCATCTGGGCCCGTTTCTTCAATCTGCCAGCTGGCATCGGCCAGGGATTCAAAGACCTGTTTAGGTAGAATATCTTTATGTAAAGCTGATTCAACCTGCTTGCTGATCTCTTCTTCCGGCTTGGCAAGTCCTAGAAGAAGGCCTTGGCCGTATTGGTTTCCAGCTTGCTTAACCACATTCAGATAGGCCTGGGTCTGGTTTTTGAGTTCGGGAACCCGAAAGAGCTCGCCCTGGCCGCAAAATAATCCGTACCATCTGTCTTTGCCAAAGCAATGGTCAAACATCCGCTCGACGGCCCCATAGTTGTCTTTGGCCGTATAAAATCCACAAGTTGAAATGGCTACAACGCGCTGGTGCGAGCGATCATAACGTCTGGGATGGCCGCCGTTGCCAATTCCGTCTTCACGATCTTTCATAAACGGCAGACTGAGCGGCAGCTGGCGGTCAAAAAAAGTCTTGAGCGGGCCTGGCACGGAGAAATAATAAAGTGGAAAGCTAAAGACCAAAAGATCTGCTTCAACAAGCTTTGGCAGAATCTCTTCCATGTCATCATGCAAAACACATCTGCCTGGCATCTTGGTCCAGCAGCCAAAGCAGCCTTTGCATGGCGCAATCTTGGCTTGGTTGAGATCGATAATTTCAATCTCTGGATTCAATCCTTCTACAGTTTGGATTCCTTCTATAAAGGAGTGCGTAAGCTGGTAGCTGTTGCTGGCTTCTCCTTTCGGGCTGCCATTGATGATCAGAACTTTTTTCATATCTATTCCCTTCCTGGCTTGATCTATCCAAATTTTTTTACCTTTATACTTCGTCTGGCTTTTCTTCTTTTAAGCTTTCTTCAATGGTCGCCATACAGGCATCGGCCCATTCTTGCAGCATTTTTTGATAGCGAAATCCAAAATCCAGCGTCATCTTCCAATACATCGCATCCTGCGCGCTGCCAGTATTTTCATAGCGGTCCACGATATTGGGAACCACCTGCAAGATCTGCTGCGCCTGCTTGGATTCCTGGGCGACCTGATTAAAGAACTTCAAATTTTCCAGCGGTGGATTTTGAGCAAAGAAAAACACCTTCATCAACATTGGATTCTTATTCGCATCGGGCGGCGGTGTCTGCAGCCACTTTTGCAGGGCTTCTTTGCCATCTTCAGTCAGATGAAAGACATTTTTATCTGGCCGGCTTGATTGACTTACCACTGTCTTTTGCGCCCAGCCATCTTCTTCCAGCTTTTTGAGTTCGCGATAAACCTGGCTCGTAGTGGCTTTCCAAAAAAAGATCAATGAATTGCGAAACGTTTCGACAATCTCATATCCACTTAGATCCCGGTAGCTCAGCAGCCCCATAATTCCGTATTTCAGCATTCTGATTTCACCTTCTTTTCGTTTCGGTTCTGGATCGATATTGAAATTTGGTCAAAAGACAATCCGTTCCATTTTTTATATTCCACTTTATAAATATTCCATCAGTAGAATAGCTGCCTATATTCTACTGATGGAATAGCATCTGTGCAAGAGTGGATGCAAAAAAAGTGAGTTCTCCGAATTTTCGGCTTGAAATACCTTTTCACCCACATAAAAAGAAAAACCATAGCCGCATCCAATTTACTCATCGAATGCAGCCATGGTTTCAGCTCGAAAATAAGTCAGATTGATAATTCGTTTAAAGAGCCAGACTTCCTATCTGATGCTTTCAGATTCAATCGCTAGAAAAATGCATAAGGATTGGGTTCATCTGGATCGTTGTAGTCTTCACATTCCATCGTCCAGACATCAAGATTGGCTTCGATCCCTGCCATTCCCAGTTCATACTCATCTTTGGTCATTATCCCTGCTTCTACCAAGAGTTTAGCCAGCTTTTTGAGAGCCGCAATTTCTCCCCGGATTGAAGCGGGTGTCGACCACATGCAATGTGTTGGATAGTAGTATCCGTAATAATAAGACAGTTTGTACAAGCTGAAAAATTCAAAAGGACTGTCGCCTTCATGAATACTCAAATATCTCGCTAGGTAAAAGAACATTCGGCGCGTTTGCCGTTCAAGCGTCTGCGCTTTGAGATGGCTATAAAACGAGCAGTAAAGATCCATCATCTTGTTTACAGTTTGGATGCATACTCTATCCCAATCTTCAGCATCCTGTACTTACCCGGTTGATTCTGTCGCAAGGGTCTGCCACTTGCTGCAGCCAGGTGCAAGTTCAACTTTTGCATGTTTCAACTCTTCGATCAATTGCGCTTCTTCTTCTGTCCACTGATGAATCTGTCTTTTTCCCATACAGCCCTCTCTTCTATCTACGACATATTTTTGATGTTTATCGGTTGCTTTTTAAAAAATACGTTTTAAGTAACTATACTCATTCTGGTCAGGATCATTAAAATCCCTGCACTTTTCACACCACCAGTCAAGATGCTCTTTAATCTCTTCAAAACCATCTTGGTATTCTTCCTGGCTCAATACTCCCGCTTCAAAAAGAAGTTTAGCCAGTTTCTTTTCGCTTGCGGCTTCTCATTTCAAAGAAGCAGGCGTGGACCACAGACAATGAGAAATATAGTAGTCGCCAAAGAAGCTGGATAATGCAGAAGAGGTAAAAAAGTTGAATGGCGAATTCCCTTCGTGCAGGGCAGTGAAGTCGCCAATATAGAAGTTAATATCCGCTATTTGTCGATTCAATGTCTTTGGGCTTTGGTGGGCAAAGGATAATTCGAAAAGCTTAAGCATCAGATCCGTAATCTTGGTGGTGGTTTCTTGCTAGGATTTCAAAACCGTCTTGTAATTCTGATCCAGATGTTTCTTTATCCATTCGCTAAGACCCTGGACAAAGCCTTCTTTTTCTTTTTTCAACTGGGCAATCAGTTCCAATTGAGCGGTTGTCCATTGTTTAGACTGTTTTGAAGCCATACGTTTATCCCCTTTATTTTCATATTTTAGTTTCTTAGTTTCATTGTAACAGGACCGAAGCAAGTCTATTTCCAACCAGAGCGCACAGATCTGTCAAGTGAACTACTCGGTCATTGAATGGCCGAGGATTCCCGCTCCATGTCCTAAAAAACGCAAGGTATCTTTTGAGAAGATTTCCTTGCGTCAGAAGTAAATGATTCTATGGATTCTTTGAACTGGTTATGGTTCTTGATCTGTTTCTGTCAGACCAAGAGTAGAATAGCCTTATTCTTCGACTCCTTTTTGCAGTTCGATAAAGATCGGGCAGTCGGTTCCGGTTGTTTTTTCCAGCACCAAGCCGCCTTTCATCAATGCCTGGCCGGTAAAAATCTGTCCCTCTTTGTTTTGGTAACGGGCATTGGGATCCAGGTTTTGGAGCCGAATGCGCCGGGGCATTGTCGTCGGCCTGGTCTCATAGAGAATGCCACTCACTAAGATGCGGTCCTGGTTGGGATCGGTGAACTGAGTGAGAACCAGTCCATTTTCCGGAGCACTCAAGCGGGTATAGTCGCCTTCTAAAACCAGCGGCTGGATCTCCCTGAATTTGGCGTTCAAGGTGCGGATCTCTTCCTGGTCCTGCTCATTGAGCTTTCCTAAATCCAGCTCATAGCCATAGGTTCCTGCCATTGCCATTACGGCTCTGGCATCAAGCGAAGCTGTTCGGCCGGTCTGGTGGTTGGGGACCTCGGAAACATGGGCACCCATTGTGCAGGGCGGATAGAAGAAACTGGTTCCGTACTGGATTTTGCTTCGCTCATGAACGTCCGTATCATCACTGCACCAGATCTGCGGGGTATAGAAAAGCATACCAGCATCAAAGCGTCCGCCGCCGCCCGAGCAGCCTTCAAACAAGATATTCGGAAATTTGCTCGTTAAGCGGCCCAGCAGATCATAGACACCAAGCATATACCGGTGGCTGACTTCTTCCTGGCGTTCTTCTGGCAGAACAGAAGAATACAGGTCGGCCAAGCTGCGGTTCATATCCCATTTGACATAACGGATATTGCTCGAGCCAAGCAGATTGGTAAAGCAGGTTTCCAAGTAATCCACCACTTCTGGATTGCAAAGGTCTAAAACCATCTGCCCACGCGAAATCGCTGGTTTGCGGTTTGGCGCAATCAAGGCCCAATCTGGATGAGCTCGGAACAAGTCGCTGTTTTTGTTGACCATTTCTGGTTCAATCCAGATTCCAAAATCCAGTCCCTTGGCATTGATTTCCTCGATCAGGCTGCCCAGCGTGCCACCCAGTTTTTCTTCATTGGGCGTCCAATCCCCAAGACCGGCCAAGTCGCTGTTTCGGGCTCCAAACCAGCCATCATCCATGACATACAGATCGACATCGAGCTTGGCTGCTTCATCGGCAATGGCCAGCAGCTTTTGGCGATCGAAATCGAAATACACAGCTTCCCAAGTGTTGATTAAAATCGGATGATAGTCATTCTTAGGCAGAATCCGCTGGCGAATCAGGTTATGCGAATTTCTGGATAGCTGTCCCAGTCCCTGGTCGGAATAGAACAAGATCGTCTGTGGGGTTTCAAACGGAACGTTTGGATCGAGTGTCCAGCACGTGACTTCAGGATTGACGCCGCAAAGAATCCGGGTCTGCGTCGTCTGGTCTTTTTCAACTTCGATTTTAAAGCTGCCCGAATACACGAATAAAACCCCATAGGCTTCGCCTGTTTCTTCCGTGGTGGCCTTATCGCAGATCACCAGCGCAGGGTTTTGCTGGTGAGAGGAGGTGCCGCGCTTGGAAGAAAAGGTGACGATATTCTGATTGAGCGGCTGCCTGGTCAGGAGGCGCTCTTTATTGTGGCTGCCCGGAAAAGAGATCAGTTCTGTCTGATCGCTGGTTGGCAGATCCAAAGCCATGCTGAAGGAACGCTCTAATTTAACGGGCTTGGATAATGTATTGGTAAACACGACGTTGCGGATAATGGCATCATTTTGCACATCCACCAAGTAGACCAAGTCGGCCTGGATCTGGTGGACTTCATCTTTTAAATGAATCGTCAGTTGTTCCAGGTTTCCACGCACATGCGGCAGACCGGTCACTTCATATTCACCCTGGCCGATTTCATAGCCCGCGTAGCGCAAATCGAGTCCATAAGCGCCTTCAACTTTGGCAGCCGTAATGCGGTAATCCCCGATTCCCTCACAAGGGTATTCAAGCATCATGGTATCGGGGGAAATGGTGCGGTCGAACTGGTCTTCATAGACCTGGCCAGAAAAGCCAAAATCGATCGTTTGGTTTAAATAGTCCATCGGCTGGCCGGTTCTGGCCCCATACCAGACATGCATCAGCAGGCCCTGGGCTCCGACTTTCATCTGGTAGGACGAGTTTTCTGTTTCCAGAAGAAACAGGTTGTCTAAAACAGTAATCATGAATCTTTCTCCTGCCGCCTGAAGGCGGTTTTTCCTATTTTTTTCTATTGCTTCTTTTTTATACCTTCAATTTTTTCTCTTGCATCGAATCTTTGCTTCTTTTTATTCAGTTTGTTTGATCAATTTTGATCAATATAGATAGAAAGGGAAGAAACCGGCTGGCTTCTTCCCTTGGAAGACATTTGGAATTGGAAATTGCTTATTTTACGGATCCGATCATACCTTCAACGAATTGTTTCTGCATGACGAAGAAGATGATCGCAGTTGGTAATGTAGCCAGAACGATGGCACACATGATCATACCGTAGTCTGGGGTATAGCTGGCACCCATTGCGGACAGAACCAATGGAATGGTTCGCTTATCGGGGGACTGTAAAGAGATCAATGGCCACATGTAAGCATTCCAGGCGTTCATAAAGGTAAGGATCGCCGCCGCTGCATACACATTGCGGATCGATGGCATGAAGACTTTGAAGAAGATGCCGATTTCGCTGACGCCGTCAACACGCGCCGCTTCCACCATATCTTTTGGAAAACTCTTGCAGTTCTGTCTGAAAAAGAAGATCAGGAACGCAGTCGCTACGGATGTGATGATGACCGAGAAGAAGGTGTCAATTCCCATCCAGGAAAAAGCCGTTCCAGAAAGCGAAGAAAACATCTTGAATAATGGAATCATCAAAGCTGCAAAAGGCACCATCATGCTCAGCAGCAGGATATTGAACAGGTTATTTCTTGCTTTGGTTTTGTAGATTTCAAAACCGTATCCAGCAGCTGAAGAGATGAACAAAGCAACAACCGTGGTAATCACCGCCACAAAAAACGAGTTTTGGATGGCTTTGGCAAAGTCTAAGTTGTTGTTGAACAAGTTAGACATATTGGTAAAGAATTCGCCGCCAAATGCCATTTTACCAGCAATGATATCCTGTGAGGTCGAGGTCATTCCCGTAATCATGAACAAGAACGGGAAGATGGAAATGAATGCCAGTACTGTAAGCAGGACATATTTGAGGGCGGTTAAAATTTTATCTTTAGTCGTCATCGTTTCCACCTACTTTCAGCTGAATGACGCTCAGAATTACAATTGCGATTACGATGACAAACGATACCGCAGCAGCATAACCGAAGTTTGGCGTATATTTAAAGGATAAGTTGTAAATATACTGCGACAGGGTGATGGTTGCATTGGCCGGTCCGCCGCCGGTAATGTTGACAACTTCGTCAAACAGCTGGAGCGTACCAATGGTCGAGGTAATCGTGGTAAACAGGATAATCGGCTTTAACATCGGAACCGTAATCTTGAAAAACTTATTCAAGGCGGACGTTCCATCGATATCGGCTGCTTCATAAACCGAAGGATCGATATTCTGCAATCCACTTAAGAAGAAAATCACGTTGTATCCGGTCCAGCGCCAGGTGATTGAGATAATGATCAGCACTTTGGCCCAGAAGGGGTGGGTCAGCCAGCTGATGGGTTCGGATATAATCGACAAATTCATCAAAATCGTATTCACGATTCCATCATCAGCGAACATCCCTTTCATGATGATACTGTAAGCAACCAGAGAGGTAATACAGGGTAAGAAGATTGCGGTGCGGTACAAGCCGCGGAATTTCAGTTTTTTGTCATTGAGCATAACGGAGATAATCATCGCCAGAATGATCATGACAGGCACCTGGATAATCAGGTACAGGAAGGTATTAAAAGCTGCTTTTCTAAAGGTCGCATCGGAGAACATCCGGATGTAGTTATCGAATCCGACAAACCGCATCTGGTTTCCCATACCGCTTTGTAAAGAGGTAAAGAAAGCCTGGATCACCGGGATAAAAACCAGAAGAATAATCAGCAGTGCAGCGGGGGTTACAAATCCCCAGCCCCAAAGGTTTTCTTTTGGGGTGAGATTTTTTGGTTTTGCTGGTCTTTTCATAGGGCTCCTTTCATTGTTTGGAATGCACGAGCGAGAAAAGCTCTTGAAAAAGAGACCAAGACTCCCGCTTGCAGATGATCTTTTTTAAAAAAGATCAAATCATCCAGCTGGCGAACACTCCGCTTTTTTCTTTTGGCTGGCTGTCCGCTTTTGGATGCAGATTTTTAAAAGACAAAGAGGAATTCATAGGCTTTAAAGTTTAGCTTTCTGCCTGCAGATCCTCTTTTGTATTGGCTATTTGGAAGTAAGCCGGCCTTTTAAAACGAAAGGATGACCAGGTCATCCTTTCAAGAATTTGGAAACCGTCATATGCGGGCGGTCTCAAAACGGGTTCAGACATACCGCTTTTTTTATGCTTAGAATTCTGTTTCCAGACCTTTTTTCAATTTCAATACTGGTTTGGGAGTGGCGGCTTAGTAGTTTACAGCCCCTTCAGCCTGCTGTTGTGCCTGCTGGAGAGCGTCATTCAGATCGCCGCCGTGTACATAAGCCTGTACCGCTTCAGCCAGGATGTCTTCGATGGTATTTTTAACTGATTCCCAAAATTGAAACAAATGGTTATATATGTCGTCATAGTCGTGATAGAGCAATGATGAAAGACAAATTCACTTTCAACAAAAGAAGGTGACGTCCTAATCGCACTTAGCGATCTAGCTAAGAAACATTACCACTC